>CAYLTX010000158.1:0-15318 GCA_964386725.1 uncultured Bradymonadales bacterium
GCAGTTGCCTTGCCTGGACCCCTGGACCCCTGGACCCCTGAACCCCTGTCCCCACCCCTGTCCTCACCCTCCCGCTGCCACTCGCCGGTAGTAACCTGCTCGACGATGCTCTGGGTACGGCGCAACAAGCGTTGGCGGACGCTGGGGTAGGCCGGGTGCTGTTCGAGGGGCATCCAGCGGTCGGCGTCGAGGCCGAGCTCGATGACGTCGAGCCAGACGCCGCTTTTGAGCAGCGTCGCGAGGGCCTCTTCATCGACCGGATCGTAGACGACGTCGTCGACGCGGATCGGCCAAGGGCCTGTCTTGTCGGCTTCGGTGAGCGGCGTCGGGGGAGGGGTCGGTTGCGGGCTCTGGTTGTCAGTATCCGGCTCCGGCTCCGGCTCCGGTTCCGGCTCCCGGTTCTCGGCATCCGGCTCCGGCTCTGGCTCCGGTTCCGGCTCCGGTTCCGGCTCCGGCTCCGGCACCCGGTCCCCGTCATACGGCACCCGGTCCCCGGCATCCGGCACCGGCTCCGGTTCCGGCTCCGCCGCATCAGCCACCGAACTCGCCGCCTCATCGGCGATCGTCAACAACTCGTCATCGAGCGCCCCCTCCAGGGCCTTTTTATGCGTCTCCGGCTCTTCGCGCTCCGTATTCGGCGCGCGCAGCCGGCCGGGCTCGAGCCGCTTGAGCCTGGCGAGCAGCGAGTCGGAGTGCGTCTCCTTGTCGCTTGTAGCCTCGGATGTCCCAGTCGGCTCGGAGATCTCGGAGATCTCGGAGATCTCGGAGATCTCGGAGCTCGGCGCCGATGGTTCGTCGAGCTCGTCGGCCTCGTCGGGCCCCATCGCCAGGGTGGGGCGGCCGACCTGGGTGACGTCGCGAAAGACTCGCTTGGGCTCTTCGGCGTCCGGCTGGGGCCGCGGGACGTCCTCGGGCCGGCGCGTGACGTTGGGGTGCTCGAAGATCGTCGAAATCTCGGTCTTTCGCCACCCGCGGTTGTCCTCGACCACCGCGATCGGCGCGTTGCAGCGCGGGCAGGGCACCTCATCGGGCAGAGTTCGGCCCTCGGCTGCGCGCAGCCGAAAATGCTTGTCACAGCTGGGGCACGAGATGTCGATGGCTTAGGACTCCGCGTGGTGGGCTCAATCGCCAGCCCATCATAGGTGGAAGTGCGTTAAGGGGAAAGAAAATAGGAGGTTAGCGGAGCAGCTGAGAGCGGAGCAGCGGAAGAGCAAGCGGAGGCAAGCGAAGGAGCGGAGGAGCGTGGAGCGTGGAGGAGCGGAGGTGAAGGAAAGAAAATGGGCGAAAACTTTGCGTCGCGGGAGGCCCTTCGAAAAAATTTGCCGCCACTAAAGATGCTCAGGTGCACCTCAATGGCTTGTTACGAGGTTGGTGCGTGTTGGCACGAGTCTCGCAATACAGTTTGGGTGAATTGGTTAACGTCACCACAGGCCAGGAGAAAATCATGAATGCCATCAAAGGACTCGCAAACGAAGGAAAGCTCGACCGGATTGTTCGCGTCATCTTCGGCGCGGCGCTGCTCAGCCTCGTCTTCGTCGGACCGGAGACGGTGTGGGGGATGCTCGGTCTGATTCCACTGGTGACCGGAGCCATGGGCTTCTGCCCGATTTACAAGGTCATAGGGATCGACACCTGCGGCAAGCAAGGCTGCTCGAAGAGCGCCTGATCGGCTGCACCGATTGGGCTTCACTTATTTGCCTTCATAAGGCGGCATTGCACCCGCGTGATCGGCTTGAACCATGCTGGCTCTTATGGGATGAACTGTCTGTATTTCAGACATATCCCCTTGGAGGCAGCATGGATAAGCTACGTCTTGGATTGGAGTGGTTTCTCAACCCCGATCACGTCCCCTTTTTAGTCGCCCAGCAAAAGGGCTGGTTTGCTGAAGCTGGCCTCGAGATCGAGCTCGTCGAACCCGAGGAGCATCTCGACGCGGTCGACGAGATCGAAAGCGGCCAGATGGACCTGGCGGTCACCGAGCCGCTGCATCTGGTCGAGGACGTCGCCGAGGGGCGCCCGGTGGTTGGGATCGCCCGCTTCCTGCACACCAACGGCGGGGTGATGTATCTGGAGGATAGCGGCATCGAGCGGCCGCGGGATATGGCCCAAAAGCGCATCCAGTACCCGGGCGCGCCCGGACCCGGCGGCCCGGCGATCGTGGGCACGATGATCGAGGCCGACGGCGGCGAGTACGACGCCGAGGACTTCGAGCCGGTCAACAACGGCTTCTATCACACTGACGCGCTGCTCGAGGACAAGGCCGACCTGGCCACGCTGGCCTTCTACAACTTCGAGCTCGTCGAGGCCCGCCACCGCGGCGCCAAGGCGGACTTCTTCGCGCTCAAAGACTGGGGCGTGCCCGACTTCTGCCAGCTCATCCTGATCACCTCGCCCGAGCTGCTCGCCGAGAAGGCCGAGGCATTCAAGACCTTCTTGAAGGTCACCCAACGCGGCCTCGACTTCCTGCACCAACATCCCGAAGAGGCCCGCGAGATCTACTTCACCCTCACCGAGACCGACCCCGCCGACGAGCTCATGTCGGCGATCTTCCGGGCCACGGTCCCCTGCTTTACCTTCGATTTCTCGATGAGCCGCGACTATTATAACGAGCTACAGCGTTGGATGCGCGACCACGAGCTGATCAGCCGTACGGTGTTGGCGGATGATTATTGGACCAACGAGTTGGTATTTGATGGGGATGTGGCGCGGTATTGAACCTCACAACCTCTCGCCAACATCCTCATAAACCTCGCAGATCGGCGCCCATCGATGCTCCGCCTCGGTGTCGGCGCTCACGTCCGCCTGCGGGCAGGATTCGTCGGCCGACCACGCGACCCACGCATCTCCCTGGCCGACCGACTCGGCGTATTCGCGGAACAGCTCGAAGCCGTCCGAGCCGTCGTCGCGGCCCTTGAAGACGGCGACGTCTTGGCACTGGCCGGTCTCTTCGTCCTCGACGCGGTTGAGGTTGTACTCGATGGCGAGGTCGTACATCTGGGAGGTCGAGGAGTTCCAGCAGCAGGTCTTCGACTCGGCGTAGACAAGCTCGGCGAAGACGTAGTCCTCGAAGCGGCGGTGGCGGCGGTCGACCTCCTCGGTGCTCATATCGAGCTCGGCTGCGATCTCGTACAGGTCTTTGAAGGCGTCTTCGCGGCCGATGCGCGCCGCGCAGCTGGCCGGGTAGTTGCGCAGGTGGGCGCGCTTGTCCTCGATGACGCTCAGGAGCACGTCCATCTTCTCTTCGGGGGATAGCTCGGTCAGGATCTGCTCGAAGCGGCCCGGCCGCGCGCCGATGGCCTCGTGGTCGGTGCTGTTGATGAAGTCGTCCTGGGCCTCGGCGGGCACCACGTTGGTCCAGCGACCGTCGATATTGGTGGCCTGTCGGAAGCGCTTCAGCCCGCCGCCGAACTCCGCGTAGCCCTCGCCGCCGGTATTGCTCATCGTGAAGTAGCGCTTGCTGGCCGCGGCGCTGTCCCACTTGGGCTGGCGCCTGGGCATCGAGCCGCTGGCCAGCTCGGCCTCGAGCTGGGCGATCTCCTCGCCGTCGACTTCACGCGTGCCCAGGTCGCGGCTTCGCATCACGATGAGCGCGTGGCCGATCCCCTGGGCTTGCCAACGCTCGAGCAACACGTCGCCGGGGGCGACGGCTTCGGGGGCGAGGTTGAAGGTGTTGGCCGAGTCAGCCAGGTTGATCGAGCCGAAATAGACCAGGTGCAGCCGCATGAAATAGCCCACCCGCTTATTCAAGAAGACCTCGTCGAAGTAGGCGCCGGCATGGGCGTCTTCGCCCAGCATCGGCTGTGTGTCGTCGAAGGAGCCGGGGATGGTCAGGCCGGCGAGATTCTCGTCGCGGGGCCACTCCGCCTCTCCGTTGATAAACGCCTCGGCACGGTCGGAGTAGTCGGCGTAGCGGGTCCGGAAATTGGGCATATTCGACCAACGTCCGTCGGCTGTGCGCACGCCGAAGTGGCCAAAATACAGCCGGTTGCCGTAGCGATCGGTGCCCTCGATGAAGTAGGGAAGCTCGTACCAACTGGCAAAGGCCACGCGCAAAAACATGGCGACCTCGGCGCATTCGAGCGACGGGGCGGGGAGCTTCTTGCCCCACGGCGTGGTCAGCTCGAAGGTCTCTCCGTAGCCCTCGGCGTCGATGCGCTCCATGCCGTCGACCCAGGCGCGGTATTTTTCTTCCCAGGTCATTCCGCTGTTGGCGCCCCAGGCGATGCCTGCTTTTTGCGCCGCGGCGGTGTCGGTGTCCGTCCATTGGTTGGAGACCTCCCAGACCGCCGTCGGCGAGTCATCGACGGATACGGGGAGTCCCCGGCGGCCGCGCAGCGAGTCGTCCTTGCCGGAGGGCTCGCTGAATCCGGTGCCGCCGAGCACGGGTTTGCCGTTCTCGTCGACCTCGCCGCCCTGGGCGAGCAAGTCCTCGTTCTCAGCGTCGTCTCCACAACCGGTCAAGGAGACCAGGGAGAGACACAAAAGAGCCACAATGGGTAGGGGGGCGCGCGAAAGGTACGTCCTGAGTCGCTCGATCAACATTCTATATCTCCAGCTCGATGATTTCTATATTTATCAGCATACCGCTTTATCAGCGTACTGCTAATGTCATCGAGAGGAATCTTCAAGATATATGCCAGCGGTGAACCGGCGCCCAGCGGGGTGCTGGGCGGGGGTGTGGCAACTGGAGTTGCCGGTGGTGGGGGCTACTGTTGTCAGGGCCGGCCACCGCTGGAGATGCGGCAAGATCAGGTCGGCTCTTCGCCCGCCGCGGCTTGCTTTTCCATGCCGGGAAGCTCCGGCTTCTGGATATAGTCCTCGGGGATCTCACCGGTCAGCGACTTCAAGAAGGCGATGATGTCCTCGACCTGCTCGTCGCTGAGTTCCTGGCCTCGCTGGTGCTTGGCCATCAGGCGAACCGCCTCGTCGAGGGTCTCGATGGAGCCGTCGTGGAAGTAGGGCGCGGTCTTCTCGATATTGCGCAGCACCGGCACCTTGAACTTCATCATATCGGCGTCTTCCTCGGTGACCTCATAGCGGCCCTTGTCGGACTTGTCCGGCCACTCCTCGATCAGGCCCAGCTTCTGGTACATGGTGCCGCCGACTTGGGAGCCGACATGGCAGGAGGTGCATCCGACCTCGACGAAGGTATTGAGGCCGCGCACCTGCTGGTCGGTGAGCGCCTCGTCGTCGCCCTCGAGAAAGTCATCGAACGGGGCCGGGGTCACCAATTTGCGCTCGAAGGCGCCGATGGCTCTGCCGAGATTTTCGAGGGTGACCGGATCTTCTTCGTCGGGGAAGGCCTCGGCGAAGAGCTTGTCATAGCCGTCGATCTCGTCGAGCTTGGCGGCGACCTCGTCGGCGTCGGTCATCGCCATCTCGACCGGGTTGAGCACCGGGCCGGTGGCCTGATCTTCGACGTCTTCGGAGCGGCCGTCCCAGAACTGGGCGATCTGGTTGGCGGCGTTGTAGACGGTCGGCGAGTTACGGTCTCCGAATTGCTTGTTGTGGCCCTCGGAGGTCGGCGAATTATCGACGCCGAAGGTGTCCAGTCCGTGGCAGGAATTGCACGAGATATCCTCGCCTTTCGACAGCCGGGTGTCGTAGAAAAGCTTGCGGCCCAAGTCGACCTTGGCCGGCGTAATCGCATTGTCCTCACTCTCGAATTGCTCGGGCAGGGGCTCGAAGACCTCGGCGTTCTCGCGCGCCGTCTCCAGCGGGGTTTGTTCCTGCTGCTCCTGCTGTTCTTGCTGATTGGGCTCCTCTTGGGGCTCTGATTTGTCTTCCTTTTTACAGGCGGGAAAAACCAGCAGCGCCGCAAGTACAACGGTGCTCAATTTGAATCTCATAAGACCTTTTAAATGGAGTTCGGGTCGATGTTGCACAACGCATGACTGCGAGCTGCCTAGCCGCGACTCGCCGCGTTGTAGTCAGTTTTGTCACACTCGTCGCGAAACGCTCCAGCTCGGGCCCGGGCGGGATGGTCGTCTCACGCGTTGTTGTTACTTATTTAACACGTTTCTAAATAGAGCGCGAGGGATTCTTGGACGGCGATTTTCGAGCCTCCAAGCCCCGAGCCTCCAAGCCCGTGGGGGCATTACTGGTTGAACAACAACGCACGTGCGGCGAAATTTGGTAGCGACCGGTCTCTCCTCGCGCCCGGGGGCGGTCTCTCGGGTGCCGCGTTCATTGGACATATGGGAGTTCTCAGATGCAGCAACGCGAGCGGGCTCGACAGGCAGCCGTGATCAGCGATAGACGGGGGGCGGTTAAAGTCACGCTCATTTATGTAGTGGTCGCTTCGCTGTGGGTGTGGGGCAGCGATCGAGTGCTCTATTTATTCGTGCCCGACCTGGAGACCTTTCATGAATTCGAGATCTATAAAGGCTGGCTCTTCGTATTCGTGACGACGGGGCTCTTGTTTTGGATTTTGTCTCAATTTGTCGACACGCTGGGGAAATGGGAGGAGACGCTCGAGCACAGCCGCGACCATCTGCGCGAGACCTTCGACTCGATGGGCACCGCGATAGCGATGACCGATCCGCACGGCTACTATACCTACTTCAATCCGGCCTACCTCGAGCTATTCGGCTACTCGAGTCGCGAGCTGCTCGGCAAGCCGGTCACCATCACCGGCCTCCACGGGGAGTCGCCCGAGCGCACGCCGGCGGGGACGATCGCGTACGCCCGAGAGCATAAAGAGGGCTGGCGAGGCGAGGCGCTTCGGATCGACAAGCGCGGCCGGGTCATCCCGGTGTATCTGACCGTCTCTCCGCTCTATACCGACGACGGAGAACTTTACGGATTCTTGGGGGATATGGTCGATCTTCGCTCGGTTAAGGAGTGGCCTCCGCACCTGGGCGGCTTCGCGCTTTCGCTGCAGCGGCTGGCCCTCAAGAGCACCTTCGAGGAGCTCGCCTCGGCGGCGGTCATCGAGGCGGTCGCCGACGCCGGTGCCGAGGTGGGACTCCTGGCCCTCTTTGACGAGGAGCACAGGCGGCTGCAATGCCGCTGGTCGGTCGGCTACGAGGAAGGACACGCCCCCGAGTTTTGTCGTCCCGAAGCTGGTCTGTGGGGCAAGGTCATCAAACAGCGCCGCACTCTGTGGATCGACGAAGCCGCCGAGGTGGATACCGACCTCGAGCTGATGCCCGGCATCGATGTGGAGGCGGTCGCGATCGTGCCGGTCAAAACCGAAGGTGAGTGCGTCGGCCTGCTCATGATCGGCACGCGTGAGCGCTCACATGCGTTCGGCGAACACCAGATCAATATGCTCGAGGCGATCGCTGGGACGGTCGCTGCCGGTTACCAGCGCGAGCAGTCCAGCCGCGGTTATCTTCCACCGTCGACCCTCCGCGACACTCCTCCTTCGGCGCGCTCTCGTCCGTGATCCGGATAGACTCGGAGGGGTTCGCCGGCGGTGGGATCATAGAACCACCGAAATGCCCACAAACGGCTGATCGGGGAGGGCTGCTCGGCCCAATCGACCATATATTCGGAGGGTGCCCGAGCCGCCAACGTGAACGCGACGACTGAAAACGCCAGCACGAGTAAGATGACGGCGGTGCCGCCCAACACCCCCACCGTAGCCCGTTGCACGTATTCGCTCCACACCGCCGCCGACATCGGATGGATATAGATCTTGAGAGTCCACGCCCCGATCGTCACAAGAAAGATATATAGATAGTGGCGCCTGATGCGCAGCCCGAGCGCGTCGACGATACTCATGCGCGGGACCGTCTCGCCGAGGTTTTCACCCAGCTCGCTCAGCTTGGCCTGGGAGAGCTCCTCGTCGGTGTCGCGGTAGTCGGTCAGGGCCGGCGTGAAATAATACCGGTGCAACACATCGAGGCGGGCCTGCCATACGTCATAGAGCTGGTAGCGGCGCGACTCCATCAATAAAAAGAAGCT
This sequence comes from uncultured Bradymonadales bacterium, assembly GCA_964386725.1. Taxonomy (GTDB): domain Bacteria; phylum Myxococcota_A; class Bradymonadia; order Bradymonadales; family Bradymonadaceae; genus CAYLTX01. Next base: position 7,912 of record CAYLTX010000158.1, read on the forward strand.
GTTGACCACCAGTAGCATCAACAGAATGAAGTGCGGGGTTGGTACCGAGCTGAATGTAAATGAGATCACACCCACGCTGGTCACCACCGCCCAATTGGTCGTCGTATCGAGCCGCTGGCGCCACATATCCGAGTGCTCCATCGTGGCCCGGTAAAAGTGGATGATCGCGGAGGTGGTGTCTTCCATGACGAGGTCGTCAAACCCAGGGGCATCGAGTGATGGAGAAACGCCGACTGCTACGCCGGGAATCTAATCACTCCCCAAGACACGCGAAACACCGACCACTTGCCTCTGCGGTGCCCTATCGTGATAGGCTGGCCGACAAATTGTCAGGATATCGCCACTCCAACCCCCCGTGAGGCCCTGTGAATTACCGGAGAATTGCCGCATTTTGTATGCTCGCCGCTGGTTTGTGTCTGCAGCCGGCGTGCGCGTCGTCGAACGCCGATCAAGAGTCCGACGAGCGCCCCGCGCTCACCGAGGCCCCGGCCGATGAGGAGTCCGGCGAGGCCGACGCGGCTGAAGAGGCCGACGCCGAGGTTGACGGATCCACCGAGGAGCGCGCCGAGGTCGATGACAGCGATGGCGAAGACATTGAGGGGAAGCCGGCTGTACACGCCGTCGGACGCGTGGCCGTGGTCGATGGAGAGGAGATCACCGCCGAGGCGTTCAACGCGGCTGTCGAGCGTGTATCCGCGATGCATGGGGACAGAGTACCTGCGCGAGTCGCCCAGATGTTGAAAACGCGTATCCTCGACCGGCTCATCGATGAGGCGCTCATCGACCGTGCGTTGGAGAAGAACGCGGACGCAATCAGCGTCGACGACGCCGAAGTCGACGCGGAGTTCGAGAAATTCCGCGAGCGTTTTCCCACGGCTGACGCCCTCGAGGGGTTTATGGAGAGTAACGGGGTCACTCAGCGTCAGATGCGCGAGAACCTCCGAAAAGATATCGCGCTGCGTAAGTTGCTCAGCCAGGACTTCGACACCGAGGTGAGCACTCGGGAAGCGCGGGATTATTACGACGATAATATCCGGAACTTCGAGGAAGACGACCAAGTGCGCGCGCGACATATCCTCATCGAACTCGGCAAGGACGCCAGTGAAGAGGAGGTAGAAAAGGCGCGCCTGCGGGCCGCCGAGCTCTCCGAGAAAGCCCGCCAATCCGACGTCGACTTCGCCGAACTCGCCCGCGAACACTCCGAGGGGCCGAGCGCGACGCGCGGCGGCGACTTAGGATTCTTTACGAAAAGACGCATGGTTCCCGAATTCTCCGATGCCGCGTTTGCCATGTCGGTCGGCGAAGTATCGGACCCGGTTCAGTCGCAATTCGGATTTCACGTCATCCTCGTCGAGGAGAAAAAGAAGGCCCAGACGACGCCGTTCTCCGAAGCCGAGGAGGAGATCACCACTCAACTCGAGCGAAATAAATTCCGCGGCGCCATGAAGGAGTTTCTCGCCGATCTCGAGGCCGACGCCGACATCGAGCGCTTCGAAGACAATATCGAGGTCAACGTCCGCGAGGCGAAGGCGGCTCCGCAGGGCCAAAATGGTCTGCCCCCCAGTTTGCAGAAGAAATTGCAAAAGCAATTGCAACAGAAGCAACAGAATTCAAAGTAGAGGCGCGCGTTCTCCAGAATAGAGCCGAACAAAAAATATCGGCCCGTGCATTCACGCACGGGCCGTTTTGTCGTTCTTGGACGCAACGAAATATGGCTTTTTGCCGAAAACCATAATGAGGCCGCCAACGGAGGTATTCACATTCACGGAGAAGAGGATGCACTGCGTTCAACCAAAGAGAACACTGTCGACCGGAGAGCTACAGCGCGCCCTGGAGCGCTTCGATTGGATCGTCGAGGAGGTCCGCGACCGGGTGTGCGGCGCCGACGCCGGGGCGCTCGGCGAGGTGCTTGGCGACGAGGGCGCGCGCACCTCGGCCAAGGAGCGCGCGCTGGTCATGTTGGGGTTGATGGCGACGGCCCGCGCCGAGGCGGCGCTTCGCTGGTGGGATTCGACCGGCGAGCATCCGCGGGTCAGACTCTTGCACCGGCTGGCCAATCGGGAGTGCTCGCGCAGGCGGGGAGCGGCGACTCGAGCCTTTCCCCAAGCCCCAAACCCCCGAGCCCGCCTCACTCACCTCGCTCGATGATCTCGAATTGGACGCGCCGCTCTTTGGCCCACACGTCCTCACTCATGGCGTCGGTGGCAGTGAAGTTGCCGTAGCCGGCCGCGCGGAGTCGGTCCGGGTCGATGCCGGCGTGCTCGATGAGGTAGTGGCGCACGGTCTTGGCGCGCTCCCAGGACAGATGGAAGTTATATTCGCTGGGGCCGCGCTGGTCGGCAAAGCCCTGGATCTCGACCAATTCGATCTCGGGGTGCTCGCGCAGCAGTTGGCCGACCTCGTCGATCAACGAGAACGAAGAGCGCTTGATGACCGCCTTCTCGCTCTCGAAGTAGATCTTGGTGGATAGCTCGATTTTCTCTTTTTCGAGGCGAACGCGCGGCTTGTCTTTGGTGTCCGGGCAGCCGTCGTCGTCCCGGTAGCCGTTGAAGGTCTCCGGCTCGTCGGGGCAGGCGTCGTCGGCGTCGACGATTCCATCGCCGTCGTTGTCGAGATCGGGGCAGCCGTCGTCGTCTTCGAAGCTGTCGCGATCTTCGGCGACGTCGGGACAGGCGTCGTCGAGGTCGGCGATCCCGTCTTGGTCATTGTCTTCATCGGGGCAGCCGTCGTCGTCCTCGAAGCCGTCGACGTCTTCGGCCTGGCGAGGACAGGTGTCGTCGGCGTTTCGGATGCCGTCGGCGTCGAAGTCGTTGTCCGGGCAGCGCTCGGGGCTGACCGAGGCGAAGCTGCCCCGGGGCGGGTCGATGCAGACATCGCCCGAGTCGCCCTGGTGGTAGGCGAAGCTTAGAAAGGAGCGCAGCGCGGGCGCGCCGAGTCCGCGGACGACGCCGCGGCCGACGCCGGCGCGTACCTCGAAGCGCTCGCTGATATCGTAGTGGCCTCCCGCGACGACCTCGCCGCGGGTCTCGTAGGCGTTCTCGAAGGGGGTGGACAGGGCCGTGGCCCCCAGAAACTCCGCTCCCAGGCTCCACGAGTCTTCGACCCAGCGAAGCCCGCTGCTCAGCGTCCATTTATCGCCATCGGTGGCGGCGAATAACGAGTTGTCCGGCTGGAAGCGCGCGCCGACGTCGACGGCGGCCACCAGTCTGCCCAGCTTCGTGGAAACCAAAAGTTGCGGGTGTACGGAGACGCCGTCGGCGCCGAAATAGGCCGAGGATGTGGCCGTAGGTAGCCCTACCGGCACCAGCAGGCCCAGGCCTACGGTGTCGATGTCGGCGTCGAAGGCGACCACCTTGGCGAAGAGCTCCATATTGCCCAGACCGGCGCTGGCCACCGAGCCGAGTCCGAAGCCGGGGTACTGCGCCTGTTGATGGGCGATAGTCGGCACCACGAGGCCGGCCTCGACGAAGCCGAAGAACCCGGCGACCGCGGCCACGTCGATCTGGAGGCGGTCATCGAGCAGCGCACGCTCGGCTTGCGCGCCGTCCTCGGGCTGGACGACCAGCGGCAGGCTCAAAAACTGGCCGGTCGCCGAGATACGAAACGCAAGGTGCGGCAGCACCTCGGCGGACGGGGTCGACAAGATCCCGCTTCCGGCTGGATCGAGCCGAAACGGATTGCCCTCCATCGAGGTGTTGCGCGCGTCGGGATGCTCGGCGGCCTGGGCGCCTGTTGGGGCGGTCAGTGATGCGAGGCCAATGATGGCAGCGAGCACCCACGTACGAACGGTGCCAGACCTTCCCAGGTCTGGTCTGCAGGGCAGGGATGCCCTGGCACCGGTGCATTTGCGAGTCCCTCGCCGCCGCCGGGCGCGTGAGACGAGCAAGAAGCCGACCACCAGCGCCAGCGCGCCGCCCGGCACGGACCCTGAGTCGCCGGTCGCGCAGCCGCTCTCGCAGCCGGCTCCGCCGCTGACCGGCCCCTCGAACCAGCCCACGCCGTCGTCGCTGGGGTCGAGCGGGTCGGTGCCGTGCTCGAAGACCTCGACGTGGTCGCTGATCCCGCCGTTGTCGCTGTCCAGGTCGCGGTAGTCGGGCAGGCCATCGTCGTCGGTGTCGACCGGTGGGGTCCGCCAGTCGTCGTCGCCGGCCTCTTCGGCGTCGGGGATGCCGTCGCCGTCGCTGTCCAGGTCGAGCGCATCGATGGTGCCGTCGCCGTCGGTGTCGCGCGGATTTCTCGGGTCGGAGCCGACCTCGTCGCCATCGGAGATGGTGTCGCCGTCGGTGTCCGGGTCCAGCGGATCGGTGCCGGCGTGGTGTTCCTCGCGATTGGTCAATCCGTCCCCGTCGGGGTCGGCGGTCCAATCGTCGATGCCGTCGAGGGGATCGGTGCCGTGCTCGTTGACCTCGGTGCCGTCGCGCACGCCGCCGTCGTCGGTGTCCGCATCCAGCGGATCGGTGCCGTGGTCGTTGACCTCGGCGCCGTCGGTCAGCCCGTCGCTGTCGGTGTCGGCCAGAAGCGGGTCGGTCTCGCCGGGATCAACCCGGCCGTTTCGGTTGGCATCCTCGACGCCGTCTTCGAGCCCGTCGTTGTCGGTGTCGGCGCGGGTCGGATCGGTCTGAGTCGCCGTATCTGCGTCGCCGCGTACTCCGACCTCCAGGCCGTCTTCGAGACCGTCGTCGTCGGTGTCGACGTCGAGCGGGTCGGTGCCCACGATGTTGATCTCGAGGCCGTCGTCGAGGCCGTCACCGTCGGTGTCGGCCTCGAGCGGGTCGGTCTCTCCGGAGTCACGCTGGCCATTTTGGTTGGCATCCTCGACCCCGTCGGGCACCCGGTCACCGTCGGTGTCCGGGTTGAGCGGGTGAGTCTCCTCGTCGAATTGCCACTGTCCGTCGGCGTTTTTGTCCTCCATACCGTCGGAGAGCCCGTCGCCGTCGGTGTCGCTGTTATTCGGGTTGCTCGGGCCGAGCAGGCCGTAGGTGGCGTTGACCTCGACGCCGTCGTCGAGGCCGTCGGAGTCCGAATCAGGATCACAGGGGTTGGTGCGATTGACGATCGTCTCGCCGGAGGAGTCCTCCCAGGTGACGCGGTATTCTTCGATGCTGGTCAGCCCGTCGGCGTCCGGGTCGAGGTCGGCATCGCCGGGATCGAGCGGGTCGAGGTAATCGGTTACCGCATCGTCGCACAACTCGGAGTTCTCGTAGCGAACCTCCCAGCCGTCATCCATGCCGTCGTCGTCGGTGTCGAAGAGGCTCGGATCGGTCTCGCCGGAGTCGCGCCGGCCATTTTGGTCGGCGTCCTCGACGCCGTCTTGCAGCCCGTCACCGTCGGTGTCGGCGTCGAGCGGATCGGTGGTCGTCGAAGGGTCGGAGTCGGCCACAAACCGGCCCATATCGGTGCCGCCGGGGCCTCGAGAGTCGACGTCCGAGGCTGTCACTCCGCGCTCTTGGCCGTCGGAGAGTCCGTCCTGGTCGGTGTCGAAGGCGATCGGGCTGGTGCCCTGCTCGATGGTTCCGCGCACCAACACGCCGCCCTCGTCGCCGTCGAGGATGCCGTCATCGTCGGTGTCGGCGTCGAGCGGGTCGGAGATCAAATGGTCCGACAGCGGCAAGATCTCTTCGCCGTCGTCGAGGCCGTCGTCGTCGGTATCGGCAAGCGTGGGATCGGTGCCGCTGACGCCGTCTTCGAAGATGTCCGAGAGCCCGTCACCGTCGGCGTCTGGATTGTGCGAGGAGGCGGATGTGGGATCGGTGCCGTCGTCGAGCTCGACGAAATCGTAGATGCCATCGCCGTCGCTGTCCGGATCACAGGGGTCGGTGCCGTGGACGTCGATCTCTTCGCCGTCATCGACGCCGTCGAAGTCCGAATCCGCCAGCGCCGGGTCCAGGCACGGGTAGGTCGTGCGTCGAAGCTGATGCTCCTCGCCGTCTTCGAGGCCGTCGCCGTCGGTGTCGGGCATATAAGGGTCGGTGCCGTAGGCGTCGAGCTCCCAGCCGTCGAGCAGCCCGTCGCCATCGGTGTCGGGGTTGGCCGGGTCGGTTTCTTCGCCGAAGCTCGGCTCGAAGACGCCATTTCCGTTGGGGTCGAGGGCGACCTCCCCGTCGCGATTGGCGTCTTCCTTGCCGTCGGCGATGCCGTCGCCGTCGCTATCCGTGGTCACGTCACTGGTGCCCAGGAGGCGCTCCTGGAAAAACGTCAGCCCGTCGTCGTCCTGGTCCTGGAGATCATCGTCGGGGACGTTCGGATCGGTGCCGTCGATGAGCACCTCGACCCCGTCGGGGGAGCCGCCACCGTCGGTGTCTGGTTCGAGCGGGTCGGTGCCGAGCACGCGCACCTCGGCGGCGTCGGAGAGACCGTCTTCATCGGTGTCCGAGGCCAGCGGGTCGGTGCGGTGTTGGAGCTCCTCGTTGTCGCGCAGAAAGTCGCCATCGGTGTCGATGGACAGCGGGTCGGTGCCCAGCTCCTCCTCGCGCGAGTTGGACAATCCGTCGCGGTCGGGATCACCGTCGGCGGACTGCGACTCGATATCCCCGAAGTGGGTGGTCTCCCAATCGTCGTCGAGTCCGTCGCCGTCGGTGTCGGCTGCGGCGGCCGTCGCGGAGGCGAATACCACACACGCCGCCAATAGCATGCCCACAACCGTGGAATGCCATCGATGTTGCCGGAGTCTACTGCAAAGGTACATCGGAGTCCTTACCACTGCTCCGGAGCCACCGGAATAACGAGTGAGCGGCCACCCTCAGAAAGGCACGCTCGCGCTTCACCACAATTATGTGAAAGCTGTGAAAGCGGCTTATAATTATAAATGTTGTGCGTTTAGTGTGGCCTTTCAAGCCTAATAGATAACATTTTAGGGGCCACATTTTCTGCGTCAATCAAATGACGCATAAAATTACGCGGAAAGCAGCAGAAAGACATAAATATCCCCCCAAAAGTATCAAAGAAATCAAGGAGATAGTAGGGGTAAGACGTTTTCGGGCGGCCGACCCAACGCGGCCTGGTCGTCGACAATGACTACGGGACGCTGGATGAGGATGGGATGTTCGACCATCGCCGAGATAAGATCCTCGCGGCTCGTACTTTCGTCGGCCAGCCCCAACACCGTGTAGGGGTCTTCTTTTTGGCGCATCAGCTCGCGCGGCTCCATGTCGAGCATCTCCAGGACGCGCTCGATGGCCTGCGCATCGGGAGGGTCCTCCAGGTACCGACGAATCGTCGGCTCGAGGCCGCGCTCTTCGAGCAGAGCGAGGGTCTTGCGTGATTTGCTACAGCGGGGATAGTGCCAGATTTCGATCATGGTCAGGGGTCGGATCAGGGGTTCAGGGGTCCAGGGGTCCAGGGGTCCAGGAACTACATCTTCTATTTAGCTTTCGTTGCATCGCCGTTCAAGCCCCAAGCCCGCCGTCC
>CAYLTX010000159.1:0-12498 GCA_964386725.1 uncultured Bradymonadales bacterium
TCTAGCGGAAGGTTCCTCCCCAGGTCGAAGACCCTGGGGAGGTGCCGAGCGCGCTGGGAGCGTAGCGACCGAGTAGCCTTGGGCTGAAGCGAGGCGGAGGGGTACCCCAACAACCAACCACCCTCAAAGATGCGCCGACACCGTATCGATCCGCTCCAACAAAGCCGGATCGCTATAGTCGGGCTCGCCGCCCAAACGATGATCGACAAACTGAGCGATCGAGGCGTCGTCGACGTCGTTGTCGCCGTCGAGTTGGGCGCGCTCCCACAGGCGGATGGCCGCGTACATCAACCAGGCGAGGCGGTCCATCTCGGGGCGCATGGCCAGGGTGGCCGGGCCGAGGTCCATCTGGGCGATCTCGCCAAGGCTCGCCATCGCCTTGCCGAGGCCCTCTCGGACGTCGTTGACGAGCGCCTCGTCGGCGTCGCGGCAGTCCTCGAGCAGGCCGTTGAGATAGCCGAAGAAGCCCTCGTGGACCGAGTACTTTTGCATGTCGCGCATCACCTGCATCTGCAGGGTGTTGTGGGTGCCCTCCCAGTTCTCGGTGACGATGGAGTCGCGCAGTATGCGCGGCAGCACCGAGAAGGTCTCGATGGCGCCGTTGCCGCCCAGGATCTCGATGCCGTCGACGGCCGCGTAGCGCGCGGACTTGGCGGTGCGCACTTTATTGAGATTGAGCGCCATGCGGAAGAATTGCTTCTCGGCGTCGCCGGCCTCGCCCAGGTCCATGCGGTCCTGCAGCCAGGCCAGGTGCATCGAGGCCGACACACACGCGTCGATCTCGGCTTTGACGTTGGCGAGCGTCTCTTTGACCAGCGGGTAATTGATGATCGGCTGGTCGAAGGCCACACGATGCTGGGCGTAGGTCTGGGCGGTGACGTACGCGCGGCGTGCGATCCCCATGCAGGCCATGGCGTTGAAGAGCCTGCTCGTATTGATGACCAGGCGCATCATATTTTTGAAGCCGTCTTTGGGCTCGCCCATATGGTAGGCGACCGCGCCGCGGAAGTCGCACTCGCCGGAGGCCATCGAGCGGGTGCCGATCTTGTCCTTGAGCCGGCGCACCGTGAAGTTGTTGACGCTGCCGTCGTCGAGCTGTCGGGGCACGAAGAATAGCCCCAGGCCGCGGGTGCCCTCGCCCCCGTCGGCGAAGCGAGCGGTCATCAAGAAGACGTCGGCGTCGATATTCGAGCAGAACCACTTCTCCCCGAAGATGCGATAGCTGCCGTCGGCCTGTTCGACCGCGCGCGAGTCGTTTTGTCCGACGTCGCTGCCACCCTGAACCTCGGTCAAAAATTGGGCGCCCTCGAGGTGCGCGTCGTAGTCGCGACTCAAGAATCCGGGCAGGTATTTCTCGCGGATATGATCCGGCGCGAGCTTCTGGAGCACGCGAATCACGCCGGCGGTGCATGCAGCCGGGCAGTTATGGCCGGCCTCTCCGTTATAGCTCGACACGTACATCCGGCTGATGACGCCGGTGGTATTGGGATGGGCCTCATAGGCGGCCATCATGCCCGAGCCGTAGATATAGCTTCCCGCCTCGTGGTAGGTCGGGTGGTGATCGACCTGCTCGATACGCTCGCCGACGCCTGTGTAGCGCTTGAGGCGCGGCAGGTTCTCGTTGAGATTATTTTCGCAAACCAGCTCGTCGACGGGGCCGGCGACCTCGGCGCCAAAGCGCTGCAGCTCGGCGTCGAGCTCCTCGATCGGCTCGCGCTTGGCATACAGCGGAAGCACCCGCCGCAGGTGGCGGTCGGCCTCGAAGGCGTTGTCGGGCTGGGCGTCGCGCCAGGCCTGCAGATCGTCACGACCCTGTTGTTGGCCGGGCTGCACTGCGTCAGGAGCGTCGCTCGACAGCGTCGCGGAGAGGTTCGACTCGGGGTGTTCTTTGTTCATATTTGATCACGGCGCTTTAGGTGGAGTTATGGCCGGCACTGAAGGCACTGAATTGGTATTCGGGTGATATGGTACTCGCCGACGGTTCAGATGCAACGAGATGTCTGTTAATAGGAACGTATGATGAGCCGTGACCCTTCCCGAGGGTCACGCGAACCCACACCGCCGCACAAGGCCTAGCCGTGATTCTGCGATTCAAAGTCCCCGCCGAGCACCACCCCAAGACGCTCGAGCAACTGCTCCGGCGCGCCTGGCCCAACGCTACCGACGAGCAGGTCGCTCAGGCATTCAAGGACGAGCGGGTGCGCACCAACGAGCGGCTGTCGAAGAACCCGGAGAAGGTGCCCTCGGCCGACCACGAGGTCACCGCCGAGGTCGAGCCGGGCGAAGAGGCCTTCGGGGTGCCCGAGGCCGCCGAGTTGGCCCGCGGCGAGGGTTGGGTGGTCGTCGAGAAGCCGGTCGGCATGCCTGGAGAGCTCGACCGCGACGACCCGATGAACCCGGTGCTCTTTTTGGCCGATACGCTGGGGCTGGACCGCTCCACCTTCAAGCCGGTGTGGTCGATGCCCGATTCCATGGGCGGGCCCTGGCTATTTGGCGACGACGACGAGTCGGCCCGAGAGCTGCTCGAGGCGTGGGCCACCGGCGAATTGATGATCACCTGGGTGGTGCTCACGCCCTCCCCCGAGCGCCCGCACGGCGATCTGCAGGGCGCCCACGGCATTCCGATCAACTACGGCGCGACCACTATGCGCGACGGCGTCAGCGAGCTGCAGCTTACGCCGATGCCCCAAAAGGGCGACTTCGACGAGATCCCCGAGCCGGTCGATCTGATCCTCGACGCGCTGGCGAAGGCCGGCCTCCCCGCGCTGGGCGACGCAGATCGCGGCGGCTATATGGTCGACGGCAGCCTCAGACTTCGGGCCACCGCGCTGTACCGAGCGGGCACCAACCTGGCGCATAGCTGGAATCCCGGCCGCGATTGGTGGCCGACCGAGCCGGTCATCATCATCCCCGAGGTGCCCGAGGAGGCCCCCGCCGGCACCCCGTCCACCGAAGAGATCGAGGAGCTGCTCGTCTCGCCCAAGACCATCGAGGTGCTCACCCGCCAGGGCCACCCGTGGGTGCTCGCCGACAAAGAGACCGGCGACCGCTCGAACCTGCCGCCCGGCAGCCTCGTCGAGCTCGAGGGCACCAACGGCATCCCCGGCCCCTTTGCGCTCATCGAGGGCACCGGCAAGCTCGCTGCCCGCGTGTGGAGCGACACCCGCGAGGAGGCCGAGCATTTCCAGGAAGAAGTCGATTTTCGCGTCGACGAGGCCATTTCACGACGCTCCGAGATGGTGCGCGAGACCCACAGGACCGACCTATACCGGCTCATCCACGCCGAGGCCGATGGCCTCCCCGGCCTGCAACTCGACCGCGTCGGCCCGCTGCTGCGCGCCACACTCGTCGGAGCGACCAGCTACGGCTTTCGCGAGCGCGTCTACGAAAACATCCTCGATTTCGATCCCGAGATGATGATCCTCGAGGTCGAGCACCTCAAAGATATCCGCACCGAGGAGATGCCCAGCGCGCGCGTCATCGAACAGGGCGCAGCCTACGTGCGCCCCGGCGAGCGGGTCATCGGCACCGAGGACGGCCTGAAATTTTGGTGTGAGCCGTGGGAGGGTGTCGACGTCGGCTTCTTCGCCGACCAGCGCGACAACCGCCGCAAGACGCGCAAGATGGCCGAACCGGGCCAAAGGTGGCTCAACCTCTTCTGCCACACCGGCGCCTTTACGGTCGCGCTCGTCGAGCAGGGCTGCGAGGTCGTAAGCGTGGACCTATCGTCTCGCTACCTGGACTGGCTCGAAGAAAACCTCGAGCTCAACCGCTTCCCCACCGAGGACAACACCTCGGTCGCCGACGACGCCCGCGCTTACATGGAGGACACCGACCAGACCTTCGACGGCATCATCGTCGACCCGCCCACCGCCGCCGCAGGAAGCGAGGGCTTCTGGTCGGTCCGCAAAGACTACGAAGACCTGCTCGTCCAGTGCTTCGAGGTCCTCGCCCCCGGCGGTCACATGCTGGTATGCCGCAACGACAAAAAGGCCTCCGAATCCCTCGAAAAGCTCACCCGCCGCGCCGCCCAACGCGCCGGCCGCCCGTTGGCCAACGTCGAGGGCGCCCCGCCCGCGGCGGACTATCCAAGAATGAAGGGGTTTCCGGAGGGCGATTCGTTCGAGGGTGTTTGGATAAGGGCGAGAGATTAAGAGAGTCAGAAAGTGAGAAAGTTAGATGCTGCAACGGCCCCGACGTGCATGTGGACGCGGTTGGCCCTTCTTACTCTCTCACTTTCTCACTCTCTAACTTTCTGCAGTTAAACAATCTCAGGCAGCACAAACCACAACAGCACCGCGATCAGGAAATAAGCGCCGCGCGCCCAGGTTAGCCACTTGCGGACATCGCGCATCTTTTCGACCTGCTCCTGGGTGGCGTCCTCGTCGTCATCGGGCCGGCGAGAGGTGCGCGGCAGGATGACCACCGATCCGATGAGGAGTCCGCCGAGCAAGAACGGTTGTTCCTGCAGGGTGCCGGTGAGCACGGCGCTGACCGAAAAGATGATGAACAGCGCGTAGAGCACCACGCTGACGATGGTTCGGATATAAAATATTCGGTCGAGGGTCCGATTTTGACTCATGGGTGACTACCTTTCTGTCACGGGGTGTCGCAGGCGCGAATGCTGCGGGCCAAGTGCGCGGTTTGTAAACTAAATCCCGGCTGGTCAATTTCCCGATTACCATGTATGCGTTCCAAGAGCGAATAACCAAATCGCTCCCCATCACTAACATCGACGGCGCTGGACGCAACCCTGCGTGGCGCCCCAAAAACTCGAACACTGACGGAGTAGCACGATGAGCACACGAGTTTCCCTGATTCGCGGCGACGGAATCGGCCCCGAGATCATGGGGGCGACGCTGCGTGTGATTGATGCGCTGGACGTCGACATTGATTTCGACGAGGTCCAGGCAGGCGCCGGAGCGTTCGAAGAGTTGGGAACCCCGCTTCCCGAGGAGACGCTGCAGAGCATCGCCGAGACCGGAGTGGCCCTCAAAGGTCCGCTGGAGACCCCGATCGGCGCCGGCTTTCGCAGCGTCAACGTCGCCATTCGCAAGCATTTCGACCTATACGCCAACGTGCGCCCGGCGCGTAGCATCGGCGGCATCCCCACCCGGTTCAGCGACCTCGACCTCGACCTGGTCGTGGTGCGCGAGAATACCGAGGGCGCCTATATCGGCATCGAGCACACCATCCCGCCGAACCGCTCGGCGGCCGAGTCGATCATCCTGGTCACTCGCCACGGCTCCGAGCGCATCTGCAAATTTGCGTTCGATTACGCCCGCGAGCACGGCCGAGAGAAGGTCACGCTGCTGCATAAGGCTAATATCCTCAAAGAGACCAGCGGTCTGTTCTTGGAGGTCGGCCGGGAAGTCGCCAGCCGCTATGACGACATCGAGTATAATGAAGTCATCATCGACGCGATGTGCATGAAGCTGGTGACCAACCCGCAGGATTACGACGTCATCGTCACCACGAACCTCTTCGGTGACATCATCTCGGATTTGACCAGCGGCTTGGTCGGCGGCCTCGGGGTCACCCCGGGCGCCAATATCGGCCAAGACTGCGCGATGTTCGAGGCCGTCCACGGGACCGCCCCCGACATCGCCGGCCAGGGCAAGGCCAACCCCACCGCCCTGATGATGTCCGCCTCGATGATGCTCGAGTACCTGGGCTTCAAAGAGGAGTCCGTGCGCATGAGCACCGCGCTGGAGAGCGTGCTCGGCCAAGGCGAAGAGACCACCGGCGATCTCGGTGGGCCGGCGTCGACGACCGAGTTTACGGATGCTGTTTTGAGAGCTTTGGGTTGAGGGTTGATGGGTTTCGCTAGCACGCGAACGGCCCAACACCCTCAATTAAGCGCCACCAGCTTCGAGCCGTCCTGGCTGCAAAAGCGCGCGTGACCGCTGAACTCCCCGCCACATTCGTTACACACCTTTCTACGCGGCCCGAACCCGCGCGGCGGCGACTTCGCCAGACGTACGCTGACCATGGGCATGAGCACCTCACCGTCTTCGGGGCAGAAGGCCTGGCCGGGGGCGCCGTGGTGTCGGCATTTGGGGCACACGGTCATCGGGATAGCCGGTGCGATGGGGGCGGTCTCGGTGGGGTCGACTTCGACGAGCTCGGCGCCGTCATTCGGGCAGACTTCCTCGTCGGAGTCGCCCTCCCATCCACAGCTATCGCAGGCCTTGAAGCTCGGCGCCTCGCTGCGTTTTTGGCGAGTGTCGCGGTCCAGCGGCAGGCCGTCGAAGTAGCAAAACTCGACGCGACGTGCGTATCGGCGCCCACAGCCCGTGCAGGCCATCTGATCGAGGCGTTCGGCTCGATCGCGACTGGCTTTTTTGGAGTGGTGATGGGCTTGGGGGAGGAAGCCGGCCGCGCTCAGTTTATCTGAGACCAGCTCCTCCGAAGCCACGTCGCTGATCATCACGGACTTGTTGCTGCTCGCCTCTACCGAGCGCCACATGGCGCGCGTGGCCACGTCGCGCCCACCGGAGCGCATCGAGTTGTGGAGAGGGGACATGCCCGGGGAGGGATACGCCCGGCGTCGTCGACGGCGGCGCATATAATAATAGCCGCCGGCGAGAGCCAATCCGACGAGCATCGAGCTTCCCAACAGCAGGTAGCCCAATTGTGGGTTATCCGCTTGGTGATCCTCTTTTGTCTCGGCGGCGCGCTCCGCGACCGGCGTCCCGTCGCCGTCGCCGTCGGCGGCGAGCGCAGCCGCGGAGACCACGAGAACGACCAGCGCACACAGCATGCCTACCGTGAGCCTGAGACGTCGCGACAAGCGCCCGGGGCGCCTTTTCAACCGGTATTTGCGCCTGTCGACCATGATATTCTGCTGCTCTAAGAGGCACTCGGAGACACTCGGCTAAACCGAGCTACTCCGAATATACCAAGGCCTCAACGCCGGCTCAATCTCTCAGAGTCTGCAGGCTCTCACGGTAGGGCGCTTCGACCACGCCGTCCTCGGTGACGATCGCCGTGACCAAAGGGTTCGGAGTAACGTCGAAAGCCGGATGGGCCACGTCGACGCCCTCGGGGGCGATGGCGTGGTCGCCCACATGGGTCACCTCGCGCGCGCTTCGCTGCTCGATGACGATGCCGTCGCCCGAGGGCGTCTCGAAGTCGATGGTCGAGACCGGAGCCGCCACATAAAATGGGATGCCGTGATGCTTGCATAACACGGCGAGGCTATAGGTGCCGATCTTATTGGCCACGTCGCCATTGGCGACCACGCGGTCGGTGCCCACGATGACCGCGTCGACCTCGCCCGATTGCATCAGGTGGCCGGCCATGCTGTCGGTCACCAGCGTACAGGGCACGCCGTCTTGGATGCACTCCCAGGTGGTCAGCCGGGCACCCTGCAGGTACGGACGCGTCTCGTCGACCCAGACCTTCTCGAGCTTGCCCTCGGCGTGGGCCGCTCGGATGATCCCGAGTGCGGTGCCGTAGCCGCCGGTGGCCAGCCCGCCGGTGTTGCAGTGGGTGAGCACGCGCGCACCTTCGGGCAGCAGATCGGCGCCCAAACGACCCATCCGAAGGTTGTTGGCCCGATCCTCGGAGAAGATCGCCTCGGCCTCCTCGAAGAGCCTCGTCACCAGCGCCTCGGCCGTCAGATCGCCGGCCTCGTCCACGCAGCGCTCCATGCGCTCGAGCGCCCAGAACAGATTGACCGCGGTGGGCCGGGTCTGCGACAGGTGCTCGTAGACGACCTGCAATTTGTCGGCGAACTCCCCGCGTCCGACCTCGCCGGCGAGTTTTCGCGCCGCGAGGGCCACGCCGTAGGCCGCCGCGATCCCGATGGCCGGCGCGCCCCGGATCACCATATTGCGGATGCCGTCGGCGACCTCCTCATAGGTGCTCATCTCCAGCCACGTCTCCTCGGCCGGCAGCAGGCGTTGGTCGAGCATGTCGAGGTGGCCGTCTTCGTGCGAGCCGATCCATTTTACGGGAGCCACTTGGGTCTTCATGAGCGTTGTTCCTCTTATGTTTTTGCTGTGGACGTGCGCTGTATCGAGACAGAGAAAGTGAGATAGTGAGAAAGTTAGAGAGTTAGATACTGCAACTGCTTCCAGCCTACCTGCGATGCCCGGTGGAACGCCGTTATCTTACTCTCTCACTCTCTTACTTTCTCACTCTCTTTGCAGTCTCGCTCGAAGCATCTTATTGGCTAGTTGGGGATTGGCCTGGCCTTTGGTCGCCTGCATGACCTGGCCGACGAACCAACCGACGATATTGGTATTGCCCTCCCGGTATTGGCCGACCTGGTCGGGGTTGTCGGCGATGATGCCGTCGATGATCTCGCCGAGAGCGTCCTCGTCGGAGATCTGCTTCAACCCTTTGTCCTCGACGATCTGTTCCGGGTCGTCGCCACTTTCGAGCATCTCCTCGAAGACCTCTTTGGCGATCTTGCCGCTGATGACGTCCTCGTCGATCAGCTCGACGAGTTCGGCGAGCTGGCGCGGCTTTACGGCGAGCTCGTCGAGCGCGGTCTGGGCGTCGAGGCGGCCCAGCAGCTCGTTGATGACCCAGTTGGCGATATCCTTGGGATTGTCCGGATACGCCTCGACGGCCGCCTCGTAATATTCGGCGAGTTGGCGGTCGTCGGTGAGCACGCCCGCGTCGTATTCGCCCAGCTCGTATTCGGTGGCGTAGCGGGCGCGTTTTTCGGCCGGCAGCTCCGGCAGCGACTCGCGCACCTGGTCGAGCCACGCGTCGTCGATGACCAGCGCCGGCAGATCGGGGTCCGGAAAATAGCGATAATCGTGCGACTCCTCTTTGGATCGCATCGCAAACGTCTCGCCTTTGTCCGGGTTATAGAGGCGTGTTTCTTGAGTGATCTCGCCGCCCTCTTCGAGCACGTCGATCTGGCGGGCGATCTCGAAGTTGATGGCGTCCTTGATGAATTTGAAGGAGTTGATGTTTTTGAGCTCGGTGCGCGTGCCGAGCTCTTCTTGTCCCTTTGGGCGCACCGAGACGTTGGAGTCGCAGCGAAAAGAGCCCTCCTGCATATTGCCGTCGGTGATGCCCAGATAGACGACGATATTTCGCAGCTCCTTGAGGTAGGCGACCGCCTCGTCAGCCGAGCGCAGGTCCGGCTCGCCGACGATCTCGATGAGCGGGACGCCCGCGCGGTTCAGGTCGACCAGGCTATAGGGCCGGTCCTCGACGTGGCTGGACTTGCCGGCGTCTTCCTCCATGTGAATGCGGGTGATGCCGACGGTCTTCTTCGTACCGTCGTCGAGCTCGATGTCGAGCTGGCCGCCTTCGCAGAGCGGGTGCTCGAATTGGCTTATCTGGTAGCCCTTGGGCAGGTCCGGATAAAAGTAGTTCTTGCGCGCAAATTGGCTCCACTGGCGCACCTCGCAATTCAGGGCGAGGCCGGCGCGCATGGCGTACTCGACGGCGGTGCGATTGAGCACCGGAAGCACACCGGGCAGGCCGAGATCGACCTCGGCCACCTGGGTGTTGGGCTCGGCGCCATAAGCGGCCGACGCCGAGCTGAAGATCTTGGACTTCGTCTGAAGCTGGACGTGGACTTCCAGGCCGATGACGGCTTCGTACTTATTGCTACCGGCATTCTCGCCAACGGCACTCTCAGTAACGGCATTTTCTGTCGCGTCGCTCATGATTGCACCTCGCTGCCAACCTGCACCAACATCTCTTCGTCAAACGCCGGGGCGATGACCTGAAGTCCCACCGGCAGGCCCGCTCGGGTCTGGCCGCAGGGCACGCTCATGCCCGGGAGCCCCGCCAGGTTACACGAGATCGTAAAGACGTCCTCGAGGTACATCTCCAGCGGATCGCGGGTCTTGGCGCCCAGCTCGAATGCGGCGGTCGGAGCGACCGGAGCGACCAGCGCGTCGACCTGCTCGAAGGCCTGGTCGAAGTCGCGCCGCACGAGCGTGCGCGCCTTTTGAGCCTTTCGATAATATTGGTCGTAGTAGCCGGCCGACAACACATAGGTGCCCAGCATGATGCGCCTTTTGACCTCGTCGCCGAAGCCTGCGGCGCGCGACTTCTCGTACATCTCGACCAGATCGTCGGCCTCGGCGCGATAGCCGTAGCGCGCGCCGTCAAAGCGCGCCAAGTTGCTCGACGCCTCGGCGGTGGCGATCAAATAATAGGTCGCCACGGCGTATTCGGTGTGCGGCAACGAGACCTCGACGATCTCGGCGCCCTTGTCCTCGAGGCCGGCGATGGAGTCCTGGACGAGCGAGCCGACCTCCTCGTCGAGACTGGTCTCCCCGGCGCTGGCCTCTGCCTCGAAATATTCTCTGGGCACACCGATCTTTAGGCCGTCGACGCCGCGGCCGACCGCCTCGCCGAATTTGGGCACGGCGCGCTGCGCGCTGGTGGCGTCGTGGGTATCGAAGCCGCACAGCACCTCCAGGAGCTTTGCGGCGTCGTCTACCGAGCGGGCGATCGGGCCGATTTGGTCGAGGCTCGACGCGTAGGCGATGAGTCCGTAGCGGCTGACCCGCCCGTAGGTCGGCTTGATGCCGACTACCCCGCAGTGGCTGGCCGGCTGACGGATGCTGCCGCCGGTCGAGCTTCCCAGCGCGGCGGTGCATTGGCCGGAGGCGACCGCCGCGGCCGAGCCGCCCGACGAGCCGCCCGCGACCCGCTCGGGGTCGTGCGGATTGAGCACCGGCCCGTAATGCGAGGTCTCATTCGACGAGCCCATCGCGAACTCGTCGAGGTTGGTCTTCCCGACGATGATGGCGCCGGCGTTGCGCAGCTTATCGACCACCGTGGCATCGTAAGGCGACTCGAAACTCTCGAGCATCGCGCTGGCCGCAGACGTGGGTCCGCCGCGCGCGCAGATATTATCCTTGATGGCCACTGGCACCCCGGCCAGGGGCCCGAGCTCGGCGCCCTCGGCGCGCGCCGAGTCGATTCGGCGCGCCTCGGCGAGGAGCTCGTCGGCCTCGCGCACGCTGATAAAGGCGTTCAGATGCTCGCCGTCGGCGATCGCGTCGAGCGTATCGCCGAGCGCATCCTCTGCGCTGGCATCGCCACTATCGAAGGCCGCGAGCAACTCGCTGATCGTCAGAGTATTCAGAGACATCATTCCTCCACCACTTTGGGCACGCGAAAGTGGCCGGTTTCGGTATCGGGCGCGTTCTGCATCACCTGCTCGGGCGTCAGCCGCTGCTCGACCTCGTCGTCGCGCAGCCGCGAGTCGAGAGCGACGGCGTGAGTGGTCGCCTCCACATCGGAGACGTCGAGCTCGTCGAGCTTGTCGACGTAGCCCAAAATCGAGCTCAGGTCGTCGCGGTAGCGCTCGATCTCGTCATCGCTGAGCTCGATGCGCGCTAGCCGCGCGATGTGTAGGACTTGTTCGCGGGAGATGGTCATGTGGTGTCCTCGTTTATGCAATCATGGGCACGGCTAGTTCATAGCAGCATTGGCGGCGGCATTGAAGCGTTGAGGCATTGAGCGTTGAGGCATTGAGCATTGAGGCATTGAGCATTGAGGCATTGAGCATTGAGGCACTGAGCATTGAGGCACTGAGCATTGGAACCTTGGAACATTGCTCGCGTGGAGGCATGGTAGAGCCCATGGAGCAGCATTGAGATCGTTGAGACTGCCCCTCGCCGATCGGTGGCAGCTATGCGGCGCGGCAATACCCCAACAACCGGCACCCATGCCCTCCAAGCTGCTCAATGGGCTCTTCCACGCCTCCGTGAAAGCAATGTTCCAAGGTTCCATGGCTCCACGGCTCCATGGCTCCACGGCTCCGCGGCTCCACGCCTCCACCCCGCCACGAACAAGCAGTTACGCCGCCTGCTCGTCCTCCTCCGCCTGATCGTCCTGCTCCGTTTGGTCCTCCTGCTCCGCCTGCGCCTTAAAATTAGTAAACCGTCGCGTAATCAACTTACTGGAGCCAAAATTAAGCAATAGCCCCCGCGTCGCCTCCAGCGCACGAACGTATCGGCCTAGCTGCTGGAAATGCGCCTCCGTCGTGTTTTTGACCACCTTTAGCTCGAGCACGACGGTCTGCTCGACGTAGAGATCAGCATAACCAACACCGACGGATTTGCCTTTGTAGGCGATCGGAACTTCGTGCTCGCACTTACAATCCAGGCCTGCTTCTTCGAGTTCATCGAAGAGCAACTCTTGGTAATGCGCCTCGGGCCAACCGGGGCCGACTCCCTTGTGGATGTCGATGGCTTTGCCAATGATTAGCTCGGTCATTTTATCGTTCGCAATATCGTCATGATAGGCCATGAAGCCCTCCTTGATTGAGTGAAGGTAAAGCCACGACTCACCGCGAGCCGTCATTATTGTTTTCGGCAAAAGGAGGGGGATCGTTGCGTACTTTTTCTTATTTTCGTCCCGGATCGGCTTGTGAGGTGGTTGACGGCGGCATTGAGCGGTATTGCTCTCTATTCGCGCTGAGGCATTGAGCATGGAGGCATGGAGGCATGGAGGCATTGAGGCATTGAGGCATTGAGGCATTGAGGCATTGAGGCATTGAGGCAT
>CAYLTX010000159.1:12598-15315 GCA_964386725.1 uncultured Bradymonadales bacterium
GAGGCATTGAGGCATTGAGGCATTGAGGCATTGAGGCATTGAGGCATTGAGGCATGGAAACATTGAAGCTTGGAACCGTCGAACCATTGCTCGCATGGAGGCATGGAAGAGCCCATGGAGCAGCTTTGAATCATTGAGACTGCCCTTCGGCGATCGCTCGAAATGAGCGGAAGGCCAACACCCCCCATCGCCTTCGGATTCAGGTATCATCGGAGAGTGACACTCCGAGCTGCTCGGCCAACCAACTCGCCTGTCGCATGACAACCCCTCGGTCAGTGTCGAGAACAAAACCCGCGGGCAGCCCGTTGATGTCGACGACATAGCCTTCGTAGTGGTCGTTCAACCCTTCGTGTCCGGGCACGCGCATGACGTGGACCGACGAGACCTTGGTGGCTAACTTTGCGAGCTTGTCGGGTGACTCGCGAAGAGTCTCATAGTCGATGGGGCTATCGAGCGCGCTGTCATCGGGTAATGCCTTTGCCTGCACGCGCTTGTGCTCCAGGTTGCGATCGGCCTGGGCACCGATGGTGCGGGCCTTCACGATCGCAAATACGACAACCACCACTAAAATGGCGGTATAAATCAAGACATCCTCGAGGGTCATCGGTGTCCTCCTCGCTCCTTAGCTGGTATGCGGCACGCTCGTTTCATAGCAGCAAAGGGGAGTGATTTCGACCTGCGTGGTTGTAGTGGTTGGGACTACGAGATCCCCCCTACTTTTTACGAAACAGCCGCATAAACGGCTCCAGGCGCAGCTTAGAGCGCGCCGAGCCGCCGACGACGTGCCAGCTGAGCGTCCACCAGAACAATCCGAGCGCGGTCAGTGCCAGTAAAATGCCCACCACGAGCATCACCGAGACGCCCTGGATCTCGTAGTCGAAGCCGCGCAAGATCAGCGCCGAGGCGACCGCCAGGCCGGCAGCGGTGATGCCCAAAAACAGGCGTGTTCCCAGGGTGTTCAGGAAGGTGCCGATCTCGTCGATGGACTCGTTTTTGACGGTGATGGTGAGGTTGCCGCCCTCGAGATCCATCAAGATCTGGTCCATCTGCTGGGGAATCTGCTGGACGAAGCCCGAGAAGCCCATCGCCGAGTTCATCACGCCCTGCAGAACCTTGCGCGCTGAGAAGCGCCGCGCGGCCAACTGCTTGGCGTAGGGCATGCCTTTTTTCATGATGTCCAGGTCCGGCTCGAGGGTGCGCATGATGCCCTCGATGGTCATCGCCGCCTTGGTCAACACGGCATAGTTGGTGTTGATGCGGATACGGTGTTGCTGGGCGGCGTTCATCGTCTCCTGGATGAACTCGCTGACCTCGATATCCCCCAGATTCATCGATAGGTATTTGTCCCGAAGCCGGCTGATATCGGATTTGAACTCGCGAAGGTTCACCCGTCCGATGGGATAGCCCATATTCAGGAGGCTGCGGGCGATGCCGTCGACGTCGCCGGTGAGCACCGTCAGGATGAGGTCGATGAGGTCGTCTTGCTGGCCCTCGCTGAGCCGGCCGACGAGGCCGAAATCGATAAAGACCAGCGTGTTGTCCTCGCGCACCAGGATATTTCCGGGGTGCGGGTCGCCGTGGAAAAACCCGTCGTACAGGACCATCTGGACCATCGCCTCGAGCAGCGTGTCGAGCGCGGCGATGGCCCGCGTCGAGCCGCCCTCGAGGCTGTCGAGCTTGGCGGCGTCGATAAACTCCATCGTCAGGATTTGCTCGGTCGTATAATCGTGCATCACCTCGGGGGAGGTGACCTTTTCGAACTCGGCGAAGTTCTTGGCGAACTCCTCGAGGTTCTGGGCCTCCTGCAAAAAGTCGAGCTCAGTCAGGATGGCCCGCTCGAACTCGCGCACGATCGCGGTGGGCGTATACAGCTCGAGCTCCTCGACGGTCGCCTCCATGAAGCGAGCCAGGTAGTACAGGATGTCGAGGTCGCTGCGAATCTTTTCTTGAATGCCCGGTCGCTGGACTTTGACGACGACTTCGGTGCCATCGTGAAGCGTGGCGCGGTGGGCTTGGCCGATGCTGGCGGCGGCGAGCGGCTTTTGCTGGAAGCTGCCGAAGATCTCGTCGAGGTCGTCGTCGAGGTTGGTCTCGATCTGCTCTTTGACGTCCTCGAAGCTCAGCGGAGGCACCCGGTCCTGGAGGTGCTTGAGCTCTTCGATGAACTCCGGCGGCAGGATATCGGGCCGGGTCGACAGCACCTGGCCGAGCTTGACGAAGGTCGGCCCGAGGTCCTCGAGGACGTTGCGAAAACGCACCGCGGCTTTGCTGCGGTCATCGCCCAGAAGCTGCTCGTCGGTGTCTTCGAACTCCGCCTCGACGGGGGTGTCGCTCACAAAGCGACCCAGTCCGGCGCGTCGGGCGACCGCCGAGAAACCGTGGCGCGTCAGCACCCCGCTGATCTCACGCAGGCGGCGCATATCCTGGACAGCTGTCTTGACTGGTGAAACCATGGATTTTCCAGATAATGGGCGGGTGCCCGGCTGGGCAAGCGGCCTGCTCTCAACAACACTTAACACATCTGCGTGCAGATCGTTCCATGGGCCGAAAACTACCATGAGCGCCCGGCCTCGCAAATAATCTCCGCGGACGCATCTCTTCGAAAAGCAGTTGCTTGAAGAGCACGTCCAGTTGACATTCGCGCCCCCCCGCTCGAAAATGACTAGTGCTGGGATCTGGAAATACATATGCACCTGAGCCGACCAGCCCCCCGATGA
>CAYLTX010000160.1:0-15175 GCA_964386725.1 uncultured Bradymonadales bacterium
TGATCTCGATGACCCCGACCTGGTCCTTACCATCGCCGAAGCCGTCGCCGCCAAAGGCGCTGATGACGACGACCGAGAAGAGCAACAGCATCAAAAAGAGGCCGCCGAAGATGAGCACGACCGTCAGGATGCCGCGTTTGTCGACAGAGCTCTTCGCCTCGGGCTGAGCCTGCTGGGTCTGAGATGGCTGGGGTCGTTCGGGCGGGCCGGGCTCTGACTGCACAGGCTCGTGCTCTTCGTTCTCATCACTCATGAATCATCCGCATTCAATGCCGAAAGCTAAGGACACAACCGGCGTTATCTTCCAGTTCTCAACGGCCCGATTCGACCAAACTGGCGGCGAGTGTGCAAGGATCAATGACAACCCCCGGTTGTGCGTGGAGCGCTGGGTCGCTCGGCGAGCTCAGGCTTTCACACCCACGGCGTCCAGAAATGCCTCGAGCCAGTCGGTCGGAAACGGCACGCGGCCGAAATAGGCGCTGCGTGCACGGTTCCCGTGGAAGTCGCTGCTCGCGGTCTTCAAGAGCCCGAAACGGTCGGCGATCTCGCGGTAGCGCCGGGAGTCGGCGCGGTCGTGGCTGGGATGGATGACCTCGATGCCGTCGAGGCCGGCGTCGGCCCACTCCTCGACGGCGTCGTCGAGGTCGTATTGGCCGGGGTGTGCGATCACCGCGACGCCCCCGGCGCGCTGGATGAGGGAGATGGCATCGGTGACACCGGGCCATTCGGTGACCACGTGAGCCGGCCCGCCGGTGTGGAGCCAGCGATCAAAGGCACCTTGGACGTCGTCGACCTGGCCGGTTTTGGCGAGCGCTGCGGCCAGGTGCGGCCGGCCGAGCACGGTGCTCTCGGCGCAGGCCTCGACCTGCTCCATGGTCATTTCGACGCCGAGTTCATCGAGACGATCGATCATGGCGTGCATACGCTCGCGACGGCTCTCGATGCGCTTTCTCGAATAGTCCGCGATGACCTCCCCTTCGGGATCCATTCCGTAGCCGAGCACATGCACCGACGTGCCCCAGAAGGCGCTGATCTCGATGCCGGGGATGAATGTAATCCCGAAGCTCTCCGCGGCTTTTCTGGCCTCGGCGCACCCGTAGCAGTTGTCGTGGTCGGTCAGCGACCAAATCTCGACGCCGTTTTGGTGGCAGAGCTGCGCGACCCGGGCCGGGGAATGCGTCCCGTCGCTCGCGGTCGAGTGTGAGTGGATCTCAGCACGATGCGTCATGCTCGCTGACGACTTGCTCATAGCTCTGCTCGCTGGTCTCTTCGGACTGGACTTCGGGCTTGGGTGCTAGCTCACGCCCGCCGCCTTCCGTCGTTGGGTCATCTGATGAGTCCCGAGCATCTGTCTGCTCGGCGGATACGTCAAGCGCACCGCCGGTACCCTCGGTGGGCGCAAGGCTCACGCCCACCGGCGCCTGCTCCTCCTCACGCATCTCACACAGCTCATCGACGGACATGCTCTTGAGCTGGACCTCCTCGGCGAGCTGCTCGAGACTCGACAGCGATTCGGCCAGCCCGGGGTCGTTCGACGCGCTGGTAGCATGCTGGACCAAGGTCAGGTGTAGTTTCTCGAGGGTGGTCACCGAGCGCTGCAGCCTCGACTCGAGGCGTGTGCAGGCGAGCTCGACCCGCTGGCGCATCTTCAACTGCTGATACGCCTCCAGGCTGGCTTGCTCGATTTCGGCTGCCAAGGCCGCGTCCTCGGTGCGCTCGAGGCGCCTGTCGAGGCGTTCGATGCGCCGCTCGAGACGCTTGCCGCCCTTCTCATCGATGGTCCGCTCCAAATCATCGAAGCGTTCGGCCAGCGTAAGCAGCGCACCGACGGTATCAGCGGCGATTTCACGCGCCCGGTGACGGGTATCGTCGTGTTCGGCACGCGAGCACTCGCGCAGCACCTGGTGGTACAGCTCCTTGGCCGACTCCAGATAGTCACGGACCACTTCGCTGTGGCGACTCATCGCCTCATCGAGGCGGCCGACGATCTCGTCGGCGTCGAATTTGAGATCGCTCGCGCCCGCTGCCACCGCTAAAAACAACCCCCAGGTGGTGCCGGTGAGCGCTTGGCGCAAAAAAGTATCCTCGAGTGGCGCCAAAAAGCCCGTCTCGAAGAGCGTGGCCGAGGTGAACACGCCACCTGCCAACGCCGCGGCGAACAGCGCCCAGGTCGACCCCTTCCTGACTCGACTCTGCGGACGATCGAAGGTCAGCGCTCCACCGATGAACGCTCCGCCCACAGCGGCCCCCCATATCGATGCGAAGGGCAACGAAGCGGCGGCGATGCCTCCCATCAGCACGCCGCCGATGAGCGCCAAGATCAAGCGCACCAGCGCGGTATCCTCGCGCGGGTCGAGCCCGTTGATCACCAGCCCGACGACGGCCGCAAACCCCAGTGCTCCGAGCGCCTCGACCTCCCGGCCGACCACGACCTCGAGCATGCTGGCGACCACCCCTCCCAAAAAACCGCCGCCGAGCAGGCCGAGCAGATGGCGTTCGAAGATATCTTCGTGTCTCAGTGTTGCGCTGGCAGACATATCGCACCTCGATGCGTTCTCTATGTGATTGGCTCTCTTTGGCTCACGTTCGACGAGCTTTGCCCTCAGTCAGCGCCCTTCTCAGAACGAGGCTTTGTCCATCATGATCATGCGGCCGCGGGCCTTCTTGGACTTGATCGTACGCTTGCCCTCGGCCGACGACGGAGCCGAGCGCTGCATTTTGCTGGAGGTATCCGCCAGCTCGTCATCTGCCTTGTCGAAGCTCTTATCCTTCAGGTTGTACTTCTCGCGAGCTTTGCGCAGCGAGCGTTGCTGATTCCGGAGTTGGTCCTGCGCCTGGGCCGTATTGCCGCTTTGATAGGCGGCCATGGCGGCCTGGAGGCTGTTGGCGACCTCGACCTGTTGGACGCGCGAGATGACCTCGGGATTGACCAGCTCCTTGGTCTTCTCGATGTCGTCGGTGACGACCGCGGCGAGCTCGAGCGTCTGACTCTTATCCTTGTCGTCGGTGACGTCCTGGTAGCTCAAATCCACGTTCATGATGGGCAGCTCACCGGCTTTGTCGGCGGTCGGACGAAGCTTGAGCAGGATATTCTTGGCCTGGCCGGACTGGAATTCGGCTAGCGAGACGAGCACCTGCTTGCGAGTGCGCTGGTGGGAGAAGCCGTAGAGCTCATCGAGTTCGATGCCGTCGGGCAGTGTAATCACCAACGAGGCCTTCCGCGCGACCGTCTCGGCGAGGGCGTCGAACTCCGACTCGAGGATAGAGACGACCGTATCGGGCTTGTCGATGAAGTAGTAATTGCCCGATCCCTCGTCGGCCATCGCCGACATCAAGTCCTCGTTATAGTCGAGACCGACGCCCATGGTCGTCAGTGAGACTTCTTTCTGGAGGGATTGACGGGCCATCTGACGCAGTTGAGGGACATTGGTCACACCGACGGTCGCGCGGCCGTCGGATAACAGCACGACGCGATTGATGGTCTCCGGGCTCTTATTTTGCTGGACCTGCTGGGAGGCGCGGGTAAAGCCGCCGCTGATATTGGTGCCGCCGGCAGCGTTGAGTCGGTCGATGCTCGCCCGCATGCTGGCCTTGGCGGCCTGAGTGGCCTGTCGGGAGCTGATATCGACGCTGACGTCGGTCGAATAAGAGACGATCGACAGGCGGTCGTGTGGGCCGAGTTCGTCGACCAGCCGCTGAGCGGCGCGCTTGGCGTATCGCATCTTGGTGCCGGTCATCGAGCCGGACCGGTCGATGACCAGCGCCAGGTTCAGCGGCGGCCGCGCGCCGCCTTCGACCTCTTTGGCCTCGATGTCGATAGCCGCGTAGGTCTCCTCGCTCGTGCCGCTAGCCAGGTAGCCGTGGGAGATGCCCGCCTCGATGGACAGCGTTCCGTCAGCCGACGCGTCGGTGATCGGGGTGGGCCCCTCGTCCTCGGGCTCCACGGGGGTCGGGTCGGGGGTAGTCGTGGTCACTTCGGGAGGCTCGGCGGGCTCTTCCTCGGGGCGAAAACGGTAAAAGAGCGCAGTGGCCAACAACAAGCCGGCGATGACGGCGATGGTTCCAAGACGTTTCATCGGGTGCCTCCTCGAGCGAGTCAGGGTCGTTGTTCTGTGTCATTGAGTTCCAACGGAGGCGTGCACAAAACGATCTAAAAAAATTTGTGGCGGGCGAAGAAATCTTGTGATGCGTGACTTCACCTCTGGACACATCTAAGATTTAAGGGTGCCCAGTTGCCGCCTCGAGCCCCCGTCGCCCGACCGCCTCATGCCAATACGGCTCTCCACAATTGCGCTGCTCGTCTGCACGATCTCCAGCCTATTGGCGTGGTCCGGCGCGGCGCACGCCGGCACGTGGCCCGACTCGTCGGAGGGGGCCGGCGCACACCCTTCGCCGCTGTGGTTTCAGGACAACGGCTTTGTGATTCCGCGCGACGACTTCCCCGTTCAAATGGTGTTGGTGGGCGGGCCGCCCGAGGGGCTCACCCTCGCCGAGGTCGAGCAGGCCGCGCGGCAGACGGCCGAGACCTGGTCAGCGGTGCCCTGCTCTACCGCGCGCCTCGAATATGCCGGTGTCCGTGAGAGCGCAGCAGAGCTTGGCGCCCGCGAATATCCGTTCACCTTCGCCGACCCCGAGCAGACGAATTGCCTTCCCAATGACGTCATCGGTTGGACCAGCCATCAGTCATGCGGAGACTTTCCGGCCGAGTCTATTTATCTCAATACCCGAGGGTTTCGTTGGGCTCCCGAGCCGCAGCCCTTCCAGCCGGCCGTCCTCGACCCGGCGAGCGAAGCGTTGAGGGTCGACCTGCTCAGTGTCTTGACCCACGAATACGGCCATGTGCTGGGGCTCGCCCACAGCCTGGACCCGCTGGCCACGATGTATGCGGCTTATAAGCCCGACGGCCGCCAGGCAGCGCTGGCTGTCGACGACAAATTGGGGATGTGCGCGCTCTACGAAGCCCCGGGCGCCGGCGACGAATGCCGAAGCGGACGCGACTGCGGGTTGACCGAGACCTGTGAGCCGGTCGACGGTCTGTGGATGTGCCACGAGTTCCGCGGCGAATTGGGCGACGCGTGTGCGCTCGACCGCCTGGTATGCACCGACGCATGCGTGTTGCCCGAGGAGAGTGAGCGTTACGGCTATTGCACCGCCGAGTGCGGGCCGGGAGCGGGCCCCTGCCCGCAGAACTTCGAATGTGTGGAGGGCCTGATCAGAGACGGCGAGCGCCATTGTATGAGGCTGACGAGCCCGGAGGAGCCGAGCTGCTCGTCGGCCGGGCCTGCGCAGCGCGTGCCGATGTTTGTGTGGGTGGTCCTGGGTATCACCGGGTGGGGGCTCGCCAGGCGCAAAACCTCGAGTGTTACTCTAAATCCATCTTCTCGATGACCGCTTGAAAGTCGGTATAATAGCGGTCTCGCGCTTTACTCGGGAAAAAGCCCACGACGATGAACGCAGACTCTTTGTGGTGGTATTGCCAGACAATCAAGCGAAATTGGCGCTTCTTCGAGGACGTCTCGTACTCGGTCTCGAGGCCGATTTTATCCCCGTAGCCTGCGTTTTTGCGCACCTCTTTCTTTTCAAAGCCGGCCTTCTGTAGATTGGAGTGAAATGAGGTAAAGAAGTAGTCACTCTGGTCGGGTTTGACGTGCGGGCTGACGCGAATCTCGATCTGCGCTTCCGGATCCCCGGCGGCTCGGAACACGGCCGCGACCCCTTTGCCGGTCTCGCCCGACACCCAGCCCTCGGGGCGGGTAAACTCCACGCCGTTATCCTCGTCGACCACGATTCTGGCACGCATGTCCGGACGGTCCTCGTCGTCCTGGGCGTACACCGTCACGCTCATGGCGAGCACGATAAGGGCGCTGGCGACTCCGAGCATCCATTTGCGCATGATTTCTCCGGGCCAATCTAAGTGAATTCGCATTCACATCTGCCGAGCGATTACATTATCTAAATATACGACAAATTGCGATTCCTCAAAATACAACGACCCCGACGGTCGATCGCCGCCGGGGTCGCTGAGCACTTCAGTGGAGCCGAGAGAGCTTATTCTTCAGTAAAACTCATATTCTCGACGACCGACTGGAAGTCGTCCATATACTCGTCGGTCTCGGTGTCCTGCATGTAGCCCACCGCCAACCAGGCGCTGTTGTCGCGCACGAATTGGAAGATGACCACTTCGAGAGTCACACCCGAGTGGGTGAATTTGTAGGAGGTCTGAGAGCCTTCGAAGTCGCCGATGGTCGTGTCTTCCTGGTTGGTCTGCTCAAAATTCGACTCTTTGAGCGTCTTATGGAAGGTGTTGAAGAACACATCGGCCACATCGGGCGTCATCAGCTTGGTGCCGACGACCTCGATCTGGCTCTGAGAACCTTTATGCTTGAAGCTGGCGACCGCCTTGTCGTTGCCCTGGGTGGCCTCCCACTTCGCAGGCGGCGTAATCGTCACACCGAACTCTTCATTTTCGATCGGTTGAGAGTCCTGCGCTACGGCTGTTGAAGCCATCAGCAGCGCGACGAGCACAACGCTGAGAAATCGGGCGAATTTCATCATGTATCTCCTTCGAGGGTACCCAGTGGCACAAATGCGCGATTTCGGTGCGAATCTGTCTATCCGTCAGGAGTCTCTTATATCAGTCCGGCCTAGGTCAAGCAACTTATCTCGGAGCATTGCGGCGCTTGTGGTACAGCGCTCCGACTTTGCAAGGCTTCTCAAAGCTGGTAATCGATCGGTAGTTTCGGGGCGTTCGTCCCCGTCGACTTCCTCCAAGCATGTGTGCGCGAGGTTTTGATGTCGATCGACGCACCCGAAAATCGAGCCGCCCAAGCGGCTCTCTCAGCCCGGTCCTCCCGACAATTCGTCCGAATCTTGTGGGCAGGCTTATGCGTACTGCTGCTGGCCCTTGCCGCGGGCTGCGAATCACCGACCCAATATTTCCAAACCAATCCGCCGGCGTTCGGCCCCGGCGACCAACAGGCGGATACGCCCGCCGAAGGCCAGCCCGCCGAAGGCCAGCCCGAAGACGGCACGGCCGAAGGCGAGCCGCCCGCAGACGAAGCAGCAGCGGAGGAACCGGCGCCGGTCGATGTCGAGGTCGGCACTCTGGAGTCGGGCACTGAGAAGGCCGAGCGAATCCTCGAGAGCAGTTACCAGGGTTTTTTGGAGCGGCGCGAGCTCGACTTTACGCTCGAGCTCCCCCAGCTCGTCCTGGAAGACCTACGCGCACTGGGCGAGCACGTCTCGCGCTTTCCGCAACGTGTCGGCGAGCTGACGACCGCGGGGTGGCTCAACCAATTCTTCCCCTCCCTGGCCGTGTTGTTGCTGCTCGTGCTCTTTGCGTTGCTCGATCGCGCCTTTTTGCGTTGGGCGAAGCGGTGGCAAGCGCAGATCCATGTCGATTTCTCGCGCATCGCGACCCGCCTTCTTCGCGGAGTGGTGCTCATCGCCGGACGAACCGCGCCGCTGGTAGTGCTGGTCGTGCTGAGCTACTTCCCGCTTCAAGCGCTGGCCAACCAGGCGCCGTGGACCCTGTTTTTGACCGAGGCGCTGTGGCTGGGAATTGCCTACCGCGCCATCCAAGCGGCCATCGTGGTCAGCTTTAGCGGGGCATTGCTGGACGTGGTCGAGCCGCACGCCAGCCGCTTGGAGACATTCGGACGCTGGGTCACCCGCATCATCTTCGGCTTCATGGTGGTATTGGCTGCCATGCAGAGCTTCGATTACCGCCAGGAGGCCTACAACTTCACGGTATTCTTGCTGCAGCTCACCGTGGCGATGCTGCCTCTCTACTTATTCTTCGCGCGGAAATCGGTGCTGGCGATGCTGCCCGCCCACGAAGGCTCGCGGCTTTACGCGAGCTTTCGGCGCCTCATCGAGCGCTACTATCGCTGGATGCTGGCAGTCACGATTCTGCTCCTTGTGATGCGCGCGGCGGGCTTCGTCACCGCGGCGACGTTCATCTTGGTGCGCGGCTATTCGATCATCTTGCTGATGGTCGTGACCTTCGTGGCCGGAAAAAAGCTTCGGGAGTTCTTGCGCCGCCGCACCGAAGCGATCGACGTCGAGCATCAAGCCGACGAGCGCATCGAGGAGGCCGGCCCGCCCCAGTTGGCCAAGAGCCTCGAGCAACTCATCTTGGTCGGCGGCGGCGGGCTGGTCCTCGTGGTCGCGCTCGAGCTACTCGCGGTGCGTGAAGCGGTCGTCGCCCTGCTGAAGGCGCCGCTGGTGGCGGTGGGCAACGTTCAGATCTCGCTGTTCAACGTGCTCGCCGCCGGATTGGTCATCTTCGGGACCATCTTGGCGATCAAGATTCTCAAGGCGGTACTCAACGCCAAGATCTATCCGGCGCTGTCGGTCGACGTCGGCGTCGCCTACGCCCTGAACACACTGCTGAGCTACGTTCTGGTGGTGGTCGGCTTTCTGATGGTACTGGCGGCGGTGGGCGTCAACCTGTCGGCGATCGCCGTGGTGCTGGCCAGCCTGGGCGTGGGAATCGGCTTCGGGCTGCAGACGCTCACCGAGAACCTCATCTCGGGGTTCATCATCCTCTTTGGGCGCTCGGTCAAAAAAGGCGATTTTATCACCGTGGGCGACACCTACGGGCGTGTCGAGGGCGTCGGAGCCCGCAGCGTAGTCGTCCGCACCCCGGACAACTTCGATATGCTCATCCCGAGCAAGGAAATCGTCGGCGGCCAAATCACCAACTGGACCTACCGCGACACGATGATTCGCTCGCGTATCGACGTCGGGACGAGCTATCAGGCCGACCCGGCTCACGTGCGCGAGGTGTTGTTGGAGGCGGCTGCCAACGCTCAATTCGTGCTCGACAAGCCGGAGCCGGAGGTCTGGCTGGTGGGCTTTGGTGACAGCTCGGTGGACTTCCAGTTGCTGGTCTTCTTCGATTGCAACGAGGTCAGCCCGGCTCGGTTCAAGGGGCTGATCTATTTCGATCTCTGGTACGCGCTCAAGGAGGCCAATATCGAGATTCCCTTCCCGCAGCGCGACCTACATGTGCGAAGCGCGCAGGTGCTCCCCGATATCGAGCAAACGATGCGTAAGTGGAAGGAGCCCGACGGGTCCGCCGATGCTCAGAGGCGAGCGCCGGCGGTCGACGAAGAGGACTGAGCGGCTGGCGCCCTCACTCCTCTTCATCGGCGGGCGGTTCGAGCCGGCCGTCGACACCGAGCCTGAGCTCGCGCACGAATTCAGCGAGGCCTTCGGCGACGTTGGGACCGCGGCCCTCGATGAGCCAGCCGATCGCCGAGCCGACGAGCACGCCGTCGCAGTGTGAGGCGATCGCCTGGGCGTCGTGGCCGGTCGAGATCTTCATCGAAGCCAAAACCGGCAGTTTGCTGACGCTGTGGAACTCGCGCATGCGCTCGTCGAATTGGTTCTCTGAGATGGTCGGCTCGCCGCCGGAGTGTCCGGTCCACACCAGAAAGCCCTCTGTTCCCGCCGAGATCTGCTCGAATCGCTCGGGGGTGGTGGTCGGAGCGACCGCGGCCGGAAGCACCAGATTTTTGGCGGCCAGGGTCTGCCGAAGCTCCTCGCCCTCCTCCCAGGGAAGATCGGTGACCATGGCGCCGTCGAAGTCGGCGTCGGCGAGGCACTCGGCGAAGTCGCCGATGCCGCGCGCCAAGATCCGATTATAGTAGGTCGACAAAAAGACCGGCGTCTGATGGGTCTCGCGAAAGCTTCGCCCCAACTCGACGAGTTCCTCCCAGGTGACCTCTTCACGGATGGCGCGCGCCGAGGCGCGTTGGATGACCGCTCCGTGGTAGGTCGGGTCCGAGAACGGGAAGATCAACTCGATGATGTCGGCGCCACTGTCGGCGAGCACCCGCATATAGTCGAGGGTGGCCTCGAGATACGGGTCGGCGGCGACGATCGCGGCCATCAGCAACTTTTGGTCGCCTCGAGTCGCGCTGCGGCATAGGCTGGCGAGTCGCTCGTTCATCGCTCTTCTCCCGACTCGATTTCGCCCAGTCGCTCCAGGTCACGCATACCGCCGCCACTGATGCCCACCACGACATCTTGATCTTCGCCGAGGGTGGGCAGCAATTTAAGTGCGTAGGCCAGCGCGTGGCCGGCCTCCAGCGAGATGAGCAACCCTTCGGTGTGCAGTAATCTGCGCACCGCGTCGACGGCCTCGCCGTCGGTGACCGCGACATAATGCACGCGGCCCTGCTCGGCCCAATGGGCATGCTGAGGGCCCACGTTGGGCACGCTCAAGCCGCCGGCGACGCTGGTCGGGGAGAGCACCTGACCGTCGTCGTCCTGGAGCAGAAAAGAATAGGTACCCTGGAAGACGCCCGGTCGGCCGGCGACCACGCTGGCCGAGTGCCGGCCGGTCAGCCCCTCGCCGGCGCCCTGCACCCCGGCAAGCTGGACGCGCTCGTCTCCGATGAACTCCGAGAACAAACCGGCGGCGAACCCGCCGCTTCCCACCGGAGCAATGACGTATTCGGGGCTCTGTCCGCGCCGGTCGACTTGCACACGCGTCTCTGCGCCGATGACGGACAGAAAAAACTCGATCATGCGGGGGAACGGGTCGGGCGCAGCCAAAGAGCTCGAGCAATAAAGCGCCTCCCCGGAGTGCGTCGCCCAATAGCGTAGAGCCTCGGAGCTGGCGGCTTTTCGGCCCCGGAGATTGGAATCGACCGTCTCCAGCTCGACCCCGAGTTCCTCCATGCGGCGGACCATCAACGGCTCGCTCTCCCGATCCTCGCGTCCCATGAAGATGCGCGTCTTCAGACCGAAGGCGTTGCCCAACGAGGCCAGCGTCACCCCGAACTCGCCGGTGGCCGTCTCGCCGACGAGCCACTGGCGCCCCATGCGACGCGCCAATAAGGCGCAGGCAGCCGCGAGATTGGCGGTAAAATTGCCGCCCTGGCACAGGTCCTCGCGCTTGATCCACAATTTGCCGCCGCCGGTCTTGTCGGACAGGTTGGACAATAATGTCAGCGGCGTCGGACGCCCCAGGCGGTGATCCAGAAGTGACTCGAACTCACCCATGAACGTATGGTCCGAGATCGCGTCCTCGAAGCCCTCGGCGATCGCCTGCAGGGGGGTCCAGAGCGCCTCGGAGACATACCGCCCCCCAAAGCGGCCGAACCGTCCGGAATGTGGCTCACCACTCATGGCGACATCCTGGTAATGCAGGGGTAAATCGGCGTCGCAGCTCGACGCCGAATAGGGGTGCTCACGCTGAGTTCAGCCGTTGGCGGGCGCAATCGAGGTAGCTGCCCACACCTTTGCGGATCTCGCGGGCGACGATGGGCCGGAAGACCTTGGCCAATAGTTTGGCGATGGGCAGATCGCTGGCGATGGTCTCCTTATAGTGAACCTGTGTGCTTCCATCGCCCTTGTCGGTGCACTCGACAAAACCTTCGGAGCGCATATTACCCTCGCGGGTATGCCACTCGGCTCGATTGTCGGCGGTCCTCTCGTACTCGACGATATAGTCGGCCTGGTAGGTGATGCCCTTCTCGGATTTCTCCTCCAGAACCCAGTGCCAGACCATCGGTTCGAGCTCCTCGGAGCTCTCCAACTCGCTGAGGCACTCCTTGAACTTAGCCGGATCGCCAAAAAAGTCGATCACCTCGTCGAACGGGGCGTCGACCTCGAAGGTCTGCTCCTCGGTTCCTTCTATCCAGGCCATAGTTTCACTCTGTGTCGGGTTCGTGGGTGGTGGAGCGGGTCGGCCGAGCCGCCCCCTAATGCGCTAATGCGACGACCAGTGCGACGACCACCGCTTAGTTGCAGTGGCGGTCGTCTTCGCGGCAGGTAAATCGAATATGAAAGTGGGTATCGTGGCCGCCGACGTGGCGGATGATCCCCTCCCGCTCACTCGACGGGCGCGGGTACTGCAAAATCGGTTCGAGCTCCTCTTTGGTATATCCGATGGAGCGCGCGTACTCATACATCGGCTTCTGCAGCTCGTGGGTGGTAAAGATATACTCGACCTCGCCGGTGTCGATGAGGGTCTTGAACAAATGCCAATTTTTGACCACGTCCAGGGTATATGGCTCCATCTGGTACAGGTTCGGCAGCTCGACGTTGCCCTTATAATAATAGCTAACGTCGGCGTCGCGCCCCGATTGGTGGCTCTTGTGGGGGCTCATGCGACCGCCGCTTCGACGACTGAGGTCACCGACGACCAGCGCGGGGGCGTCGGGCCAGCGCGCCTGAACATCGGCGACCGCCGCCTTGAGCATGCGCACGGTGCGCTCGGTGCCGTAGGACCGCGCGATGCTGCGCACCTTCAGCCCCGGGCTGTCCTCGAGGGCGACGCCGTTATACAGGCGCCCGCCGCTGGCTCGGCCGTAGGAGACCGATCGGCCGTCACTGCCGGGCACATATAGGCGCACCTTCTGGCCGAGCTGGAGCCGGCGAGGGTTGACCCCGCGATTCCACCGCTTGACCTTGGCGATCGAGACGCCGTATTTGCGCGCGATACCCTCGAAGGTGTCTCCGCGTCGAATCACGTGGACGACCGGCAACGCCTTTTTCTTGCGTTTGGGCTTTTTATCGGATTTGACCACGATCTCTTCGCCGGGGGCGACGTGCAGACCGTCGAGTTCGTTCCAGGCGCGCACATCGTCGAGGTCGACGCCAAATTGCAGCGCGATGCTGCCCAGCGTATCGCCCGCGCTGACCGTATAGTGGGTGATATTGCCCGAATCGGACGATTTGTCCTCGGCGCGTGCATCCGGCGCCAAGGCGAACATCACTAATGATACGGCAACACAGGTGCATATCGTTCGATTCATCATCGATCTACCTCCTTACTACCACCGGCCGAAAGCGATCTCGGCGACCGGCTTTCTTCAATAGCCACTTCTTGGCTCATGCTTACGCGAGTCATTGAACCACAGAAGCGTACCGACGTGAAGGTTTTCCACGACACTTTTTTATCGGGGCCGGGCTTGCCGGGGCCAGCTTGACCCGTATTTTCCGCACGTGTTACAAGCCGCGGGCAGGTCGAGATCGCCCGGTTTCGGCGCTCGCACATGACCCTTATACTCACGTCCCACGTTCAGAACGACGGAGTCCAACATGTCTGTCCGCGTACGCTTTGCTCCATCGAATACCGGCTACTTGCATATGGGCAACGCGCGCACCGCGTTGTTCAACTACCTATATGCGCGCCACAACGACGGTACCTTCATCCTTCGGATCGAGGATACCGACGTCGAGCGCAGCCGGCCCGAATATACCGATGCCATCCTCGAGGCGATGGAGTGGATGGGCATGGAGGCCGACGAAGGGCCCTTCTTCCAATCCGAGAACACCGAGATCTACCAGGCCAAGGCCCAGGAGCTTCTGGAAAAGGGGCAGGCCTACAAATGCTTCGCGACCAAGGAAGAGCTCGAAGAGAAGCGCCAAGAGGTGCTCGAGTCCGGCGGAGACCTGTCGTCGTACTCGCGCATCTGGCGAGATTGCGACCCCAGCGAGCATCCTGACGACCAGCCGTATGTGGTGCGCTTCAAGTCGCCGCTCGAAGGCGAGCTGACCATCAATGATTTGGTCCAAGGCGAGGTCACCGTCTCGGCGACCGAGCTCGACGACTTCATCATCCTGCGAAGCGACGGCAGCCCCACCTACAATTTCACGGTGGTCTGCGACGACGTCTCCATGGACATCACCCACATCATCCGCGGCGACGACCACTTGAATAACGCGTTTCGCCAGCTTCCGGTCTACGAGGCGCTCGGAGCCGAGCCGCCCACCTTCGGCCACGTGCCGCTGGTCGCCGGGCTGAGCAAGCGCAAAGGCAGCACCTCGGTGCCCGAATACCGCGCCATGGGCTTTTTGAGCGAGGCCACCAACAACTATCTGGCCCGTCTGGGCTGGTCGCACGGCGACCAAGAGCTCTTCTCGATGGACGAGCTCATCGAGTATTTCGACTTCGACCACGTCGGCAAAGCCGCCTCGCAATTCGACCAGAAGAAGTTCGAGTGGGTCAACAGCGAGTGGATGAAGCGCCTCGAGCCGGCCGAGCTGGCCGCGCGCTGGCAGCCGTTTCTGGAGGAAGCGGGCTTTTCGGTCGAGATCGACGATCGCCTCGAGGCCATCGTCGGCGAGATGCGCGAGCGCGCCAAGACCCTGGTCGAGATGACCGAGAAGAGCGCGTTCTTCTTCTCCGACGCGGTCGAGCGCGACGAGGACTCCGTCGACGAGTGGCTCAAGCCCAAATACGCGGCCGCCTTCGACGACTTGGTCGACGAGCTCGAGTCGCTCGACGAGTGGACCCAGGACAACGTCGAGAAGGTCTACCGCGAGATGTGCGACCGCCACGACATGGGGCTGAAGCATTTCGCCCAGCCCACACGCGTCTGCCTGACCGGCAGCACGTCGAGCCCGGGCGTGTTCACCACCGTCTACCTCGTCGGCCGCGACCGCGCCATCGAGCGCCTCGAGGAAGGCGTCGCGATCATGCACGAGCGCGTAGAATAGAAGAGAGTGGACTGGCCCAGTATCGACGGTAAGCAGCTCGCAGGGTTCGAGGCGACGATGAAGTATGTGTTGGCGAAGTTCGTTGTCGCGCTCGGCGCGGTTCTGCTTACCGTCGCCTCCAGTGGCTGTCAGTCGATGGAGCGCATGAGCCGCCCGGATTCGCACGCCAGCATCGAGCGGCCAGAAGACTGGCCGCGCGAGCGCGCCGAAGAGACCCACGGCGTCCTCTTCGAGATTCGCCACCCCGAACAACCCGTACAAATCCGGCTTCGGCGCCTCGAGCCGGCGTTGGTCGCCCCGGCGCATCCGATCTGGGCCGAGATGTGGCTCGACGCTGCCTACGGCTCCCTAAGCGACGTCGAGACCGAACAAGTCCACCTCGACCGCCGTCCGGCGACTCGCCTTAGCGCCGACCTCACTCACGACGGCCAGGATCTCACCATCGACATGCTGGTGGTCAACGCCGGAGCGGATAGTTTCGTGCTCGAGGCGTGGGGCCCACCCTCGGCGATGGAGGAGACGGCCCAGACGCGCCGGCGCATCGTCGACAGCCTCGAATTTGCCGGCGCAACCAAGCCCGACAGCACAGCCGAAGACCAGAGCGAGCCCACTTACGCCACCGCCGACGGCTGGCGGCTTCGACTGCCGGCAATCGATAGCTCCGAACTGGCAGCAACCTGGCAGATCGAGCAGATGAGCGAGGGCCGAGTCGTCT
>CAYLTX010000161.1:0-14876 GCA_964386725.1 uncultured Bradymonadales bacterium
GCCATGATTGAGGACTCGTAAGGCAGCGTGGATCCCGCACAGATAATCTGCAGCGCAATGGTCACCGCGTCTGTGCTATTTGACAAGGGTCCGCAAAGAACTATCGTGCGGGACGAATTCGGCGGAACTCGCAGGGTTACCCGCTCGAGCCGGTCGACTTCGCTCATATAGCCGGCCTCGGGAGCGGAAGACATGGCCGAACGTCGTAAATTGCCCCTGCTGGACTAGGATACGGAGATGATGGTGCGTTCGATACTCGGGCTTTTCGCTGCAAATCCATTCGAGCCGTTAAAAGAGTTGGCGCATAAGGTCGGGGAGTGCGCCGGGGAAGTGCCGGAGCTCTTTGATGCCTTCTTCGAGGGCGACTATGAGGCGGTGCGTGCCAAAGCTGAGGAAATCAGCCGGCTCGAGCACGAAGCCGACCTCGTCAAAGACAAGGTGCGCGATCAATTGCCCAAGACGATCTTTTTGCCGGTCGATCGGCGAGATCTTCTCGAGGTGATCGCCAGCCTCGACGCGATCGCCGATTGTGCCGAAGACGTCGGCATCCTATTTACGCTGCGCGAGATGGAGCCGCACGAGGAGTTGCTCGAGCCGCTCAAAGAGCTGTTGCCGCTGGTCATGGACGTCGTTAACCAGGCGGTCGAAATCATCGATCACCTGGAGCTGCTCGTCGAAGTCGGCTTCAAGGGCCCCGAAGTCCGGCAGGTCCAGAAGATGATCGAGGAGTTGGGCCGTATGGAGCACGAGGCCGACCTCATCCAGGACGAATTGGCCCGCACGCTCTTCTCGACGATCGGCGACGACATCAAGCCCGGAAGCCTCTTCGTGTGGAATAAGATTTTGAACAAGGTCGGCGATGTGGCAAATACCGCCGAAAAAGCTGGAACGCGTGTTCGCCTTTTCATCGCGCGATGATACATCGTGGCTCGGCACAACGCCGGGCCGGCACCAAGTACTGAAAACAGAATTAAAGTTTGCATATCGAATTTTCGGGCGCGCGGCCGAGCGGGCTGTTCGGCTTTTGTCGGGGAGCATCGGCGGCCTGAGGTGATTCGACAGTGCATAGTTGTATTTTGTACGGGTCGATCTCGTCGGCTCTAGCCAAAGAGAAAGTCCATGGAAATCGTGTTGTACCTGGCCCTGGCGTTCGGCTTTTATATGGCCTGGACGATCGGGTCGAACGATGCCGCCAACGCCATGGGGACCAGCGTTGGTTCTGGGGCGATCACGTTCAAGGAAGCCGTCATCATCGCGGCGATCTTCGAGTTCGGCGGCGCGCTCATCGCGGGCAGCAATGTCACCGACACGATGCGCAAGGGGATCCTCGATCCCAATCTCTTTAACGCGCTTCCCAACGGAGCCGAATTATTCGCGCTGGGCATGCTCGCCGCGCTCATCGCCGCGGCGATCTGGTTGCACCTGGCCGCGTTTTTGGGCTGGCCCGTCTCCACCACTCACAGCATTGTCGGGGCGATCACCGGCTTTGGGGCGGTCTCGCTGGGCATCTCCAACGTCAACCTGGGACTGCTGGCCACGATCATGGCCAGCTGGCTCATTAGCCCGGTGGTGGGTGGGCTGCTCGCCTTCTTCATCTTTTGGGGGATCCGAGAGTTGATCTTGGACGCCGACGATCCGGTGACCGCCGTCAAGAAGTGGGCGCCTCTATTTGCCTTTCCGGTTTTCGTGGTGCTTTCGCTGGTCCTATTCGTCAAGGGACTCAAGCACACCGACATCGCCCTGGGGGCCGTGGGCACGATGGGCGTCTCGGCAGGCGTGGGTGTGCTGGCCTCGGTGGTCCTGTGGGTCGTGCTCAGCAAGGTCGACCTGAAGGGCGCCACCGTCGGTGAGGACGACTCCCTCGAAAAGGACCGGGCGACGTTTTCCGAGGTCGAGCGGGTGTTCCGTTATCTCCAAACGATCACCGCATGTTTCGTCGCCTTCGCCCATGGCTCGAATGACGTCGCCAACGCCGTGGGCCCGCTTGCTGCAATCGTGAGCTTATTTGACGGCAATGTTTTCCGTGAGTCCGCCGCCATCGGCACCGAGGTGGGTGTGCCCATCTGGGTGCTGCTCATCGGCGGCATCGGGATTGTCATCGGCCTTGCGACCTACGGCTATAAGGTCATCGAGACGATCGGGACCAAGATCACCGAGATCACCCCGAGCAGGGGCTTCGCGGCGGAGTTCGGAGCAGCGACCACCATCCTGGTGGGCAGCAAGCTGGGCCTGCCGCTGTCGACCACCCACACCGTCGTCGGCGCGGTCATCGGCGTCGGCTTCGCACGCGGCATGAACGCGCTCAACCTGCAAATTATCTGGAATATCATCAAGTCCTGGGTCTACACCCTGCCCTTTACGGCCGTGCTGACCGTGCTGCTGTACTGGGGCCTGAAGGCAGTTTTCATCTGAGTGCCGACCACGGCAGCTGCTCGCATGTCGCTAACCATGCGCTGCCGCGCCGCTGCCAGACCTGGCGCGGGGGTTTAGGGTTTAGGGTTCTGGGTACGACGGTCGAAGCGGAGTGCTGTACCAAGAACCAAGAACCAAGAACATTGTCGTACGGCGTAGATGCTGCGTGAGGCCGCAAGCTGGGCGCATGGCGGGCAAGTCGCGAGGCTTCGCTCAGAGCGGCCAGAAGATCGGCAAGAAGATGATCGCGATGATCGCCAGGATGAGCGTCAGCGGTGTTCCCACCTTGATGAAATCTGCAAATTTATATTGCCCGGCGCCGTAGACCAGCGTGTTGGTCTGGTAGCCGATGGGGGTGATGAAGCTCGAGGAGGCGGCAAACGCGATCGCCAGGACGAACGGGCGCGCGTCCACGCCCAGCGAGATGGCCGCGTCGAGCGCCACCGGGGTCAGCAAGATGGCCGTGGCCTGATTGGACATCACGCTGGTGAGCAGGGTGGTGACGACATAAAACCCCGCCAGCGTCGCCACGCCGCCGTAATCGCCCAGCCCCTCGAAGATAAAGTCGGCGATGAGTTCGACCCCGCCGGTCTGCTCGAGCGCCACGCCCAGTGGGAGGATGCCGGCCAGCAAAAAGATGACCTGCCAGTTGATCGACTCGTAGGCCTCCTTGAGCGAGACGACCCGGACCAATACCAGCAAGACGGCGCCGCCGACGGCGCTGACCGAGATGGGGTAGATGCCCATGGCTGCGACGAACACCACCGCGGCGACGATGAGGATGGTCGGAATCATCAACTCGCGGCGGTAGTCGGGCAGGCCGATCTCGGAGACGACCAAGAACGCCGGGTGTCGCTGCAGTTGAGCGATTTGGTCGACGGGAGTGCGCAACAGCAGCACGTCGCCGGCCTCCAACTCCTCGTCGAGTAGTTGGTCGTGGAGCAACTCGCCCTCGCGGCGGATGGCCAGCACGTGGGCGGTGAATTGATGCGGAAAGTCGATATTTGCCAGAGACTCTCCCTCGAGGCTCGAGTTGGGGGCGACGACCGCCTCGATGAGCTCGCTCTCGACGGCTTCGAGTTCGGTGTCGGACAGCTCGACGCCCGGGCGTACACGGATCGTGTCGTCGATCTCCAGGCGATGGATGGCCGCCGCCGAGCCTCGCACGCGCAGCACGTCGTGGGCCTCGAGGACGAGATCGGGATGGGGATGGCCGAGCGAGGAGCCATTTCGGAACACCTCGAG
Organism: uncultured Bradymonadales bacterium; assembly: GCA_964386725.1. GTDB lineage: Bacteria > Myxococcota_A > Bradymonadia > Bradymonadales > Bradymonadaceae > CAYLTX01. Next base: position 3,658 of record CAYLTX010000161.1, read on the forward strand.
AATATCGACCTCCTCGTTGCCACAAAGCTGCGCAGCCTCGCAGGCTTGGTGGACCACGGCGGACTCGGGGGTGAGCTCGACCTCGGTCAGAAAAGGAGCCATCTCGAAGGACTCGGTCAGCGGCTCCTCGCCGGCGCGATCGGGCATGAGCCACTCGCCGATGGTCAGCATATAGACCACGCCCACCCCGAAGAATATCAGCCCCAGCGGGGCCATCTCGAACATGCCAATGGGCGCCAGGTCGTGCTCGGTCATGATCGAGCTGACTAGGATATTGGTCGAGGTGCCGATGAGCGTACACACCCCGGCGAACATGGCCGCAAAAGAAAGCGGCATCAGCACCTTGGTGGGGCTGATGCCGCTGTCGCGCGACGACTTGGTCATGATCGGCATGAAGATAGCGACCACGCCCGTATTATTGATGAACGCGCTCAATACGCCCACGCCGGCCATCATGGCGGTCATCGCCCGCCGATAGGTTTGCCTATATAGTGACGATAGGATATCGCCCAAAATACGCACCAGCCCGGTCTGGCGCAGGCTCTCGCTGAGCACGAACATCGCCGCGATGGTCACCGTCGCCGAGTTGCTGAACCCGCTAAAGCCCTGCTCGGGGGTGACGATGCCGGTGAGCAATAAGACGGCCAGCACCAGCAGGGCGACCAAGTCGACGCGCAGCTTTTCGGAGACGAACAGGACCACTGCCAGGACAGTGAGAACCAAGACGACAACAAGTTCCCAAGACATCCCAGGGCCTGATGACAGAGACTTCGAAGTGGGCCGACGCCGAGCCGGCCGAGCTTATCTAGCGCAACGTGTCGCACCTAGAATAGATGCGCGCTTCGATTAGTCCAGCTCGAGCTTGTTGTGATGGCGGATATCCTTTCCGCGCACCAAAAAGATCACCTGCTCGGCCAGGTTGGTCGTGTGGTCGGCCATGCGCTCGAGGTGCTTGGCGATCGCCTGCACGTGGGTGGCCGCCTGGACGATGTCATCCTCCTCGCGCATCATCTCGATGAGTTCGCGGTTGACCGTGTGGTACAGCTCGTCGACCAGATCGTCGCGCTCGATGACCGCTTGGGCGGCGCGGACGTCGCGGTCGATGAACGCGTCGATCGCTTCTTTGACCATCGCCTTGACGTGGTCGGCCATCTCCGGGATGTCCTGGTAGGGCCCCAGCTCGGGCAGCTTGCTCAAGTCGATGGTGCGCTGGCAGATATTGACCGCCAGGTCGCCGATGCGCTCCATATCGGTGACCATCTTCAGCGCGGTCGTGATAAAGCGCAGGTCACCGGCCATGGGCTGGCGTTTGGCGAGGATGACCAGGCATAGCTCGTCGATCTCCATCTCGTCGCGGTTGACGCGGTGGTCCGAGGCGATGGTCTGCTCGGCCAGGTCGACGTCGCGGCCGATGAGCGCCTTCATCGAGTTGGCGATCATCTCCTCGATGCGGCCCGCCATGGTCAGCAGCCGCTGTCGAAGCTCGTCGAGCTCTTCCTCGTAGTCCTTGTGAATGTGCGTCTGTGATCCCGCTTGACTGCTCATTCTCTTCATCCGGCCTTGTAATAGGTCCATCTTGGTGGCTCCGTCCGTGTTTGCCATTATTCACTCAGGCAGTGCCACAGGGCGATGCCGCGATTGGTATGACCGCGTCGTCAGTGCGCCCATCCGTAGGCGAACTCCTCGCACATATAACATCGATGGAGGTTCGAAAAGTTCCCGAATCATCATCCATTGCCTGAGGGGTAAACTCAAGTGTTCCGAAAACCTAGGTGCGATGCAAGTCTTTTCCAGTCTAGCGACCCAAATTAGTGCGCGCAGGCGTCACGTTCATGTCACGGTGTTGTTGCTTGATACGGCGGCGCTCAGCCCGGATGATTCTTGCCGAGCCGCACAAATGCTCTTCAATGATGAGGTCTACCATGTCACAGTCGTCGACTCCTACCACAGCCCCGGGCGTCGGGGCCGTCGAGAGCGCGCGCTCGTCCAACCATGATTACCCGGGGGCGCTTGTCGTCGTCGAAGGTATCGACGGGTCGGGTAAGAGCACTCAGTTGTATCTGCTCAAGCGCTTTTTGGAGCTGGGCGGCTATCGGATCCACTTCACCGAGTGGAACTCCTCGCCTTTGGTGCGTTCGGCGACCAAGCGCGGCAAGCAGCAGCGTATGTTGACACCGGTGACCTTTAGCATGATCCACGCCGCCGACTTCGCCGACCGCTGTGAGCGCCAGATTTTGCCGCTTCTCAAGGCCGGCTATCTCGTGTTGGCTGACCGTTATATCTACACGGCGCTGGCCCGAGACGGCGCGCGTGGCTGTCCGATCGACTGGATTCGACAGATGTACTCCTTTGCGCCAGTGCCCGATATTACCTTCTACTATCGCGCTCCGCTGGAGGTCTCGCTCAAGCGCATCCTGAGCGGGCGTCCCCGCCTGAAGTATCACGAGGCGGGCATGGATATGGGGTTCTCGCTGGACCCGGTGGAGAGTTTTCGCATCTTCCAGGGCCTCATCCAAGACCAATACGACCGGATGGTCGATACCGACGGCTTCGTCCAAATCGACGCCACCCTATCGGTCGACACACTCCAGGAGCAAACCCGACGAATTATCACGGAAAAGATCGATCTCGAACGATTCGCCCCCCAATGAGGTCCAGACTATGAGCGACGAAGAATCCACCGACCAGTCCGGCACCGAGACGCTCGGTAGCATCGACGATCTGCCGGCTCAGCCCGACCGCCCCGCAAGCCTGCGTATGCAGGCGCTTCAAACCACTGTGCTCAATGTCGAGCCGGAGGAACTCAGCGGCACGCTGGTCGTCCTCGAGGGGCCCGACGGCTCGGGTCGAACCACCCAAATCAAGTTGCTGACCGAGTGGCTAGAGTGGAAGGGCTTTGCGGTCCAGACCATGGGGCTTCGCCGATCGTATCTCCTCGCCGAAGATATCGACGAGGTGCTCGCCCAGAATGTGGTGCGTCCGCTGACGCTGGCGCTGCTGTATGCCACCGACTTTTACGATCAACTCGAAAACCGCATCCTTCCAGCGCTTCGGGCAGGTTTGGTGGTGTTGGCGGATCGGTTTATCTTCACGTTGCTCGCCCGCGCTGCTGCGCGCGGCATCGACCGGTCCTATCTGGACAATCTCTACGACCTGGTCGTTGAGCCGGATCTCAATTTTCGGTTGAGCGTCTCCCCTCAGACCAGCTTCGAGCGAATCTTTCAGGAGTCTCAGACGATCAGTTTCTGGGAGGCCGGCGCCGATTTGAATCTCGCCGACAACCTGTATGATTCATTCGTCAGCTACCAGAAGATGTTGCGCGACCAATTCGACGAACTCGCCGATACCTGGCCGTTTCGGGAGATCGACGGCGAAGCTCCGGTTCGACAGGTCAATGAACGGCTGCGCGCGCAGATCGGCGCCCACCTTGGCATCGAGGACACCTCCTACGAGCCCTCCGAAGAGTTGGTCCACCTGTGGCGGCTATAGGCTGTTCGTAGCCCCCTCCAAGGATTTGAAGATGACCCACCCAGTCACCATTGGCGCGGTCGACGCGGGCACCAACGCCGTGCGAGTGGTGATCGCTCGCGCGACCAAGCCCGGCGAATATACGCGCCTGCATAAAGAGCGCTGGCCGGCGCGCCTGGGTCATCAGGTCTTCACGCAGGGCCGCTTCGGCCCGCGGACCCTGGCGCAGGCCGTCGAGGCCTTTCAACATTTTCGCGATCTCTTCGACCGTTACGAGGTCGATGCCTATCGCACTGTGGCTACCAGCGCCACGCGGGAGGCCGAGAACCGACCTACGCTCGTCGAGCGAATCCGGCGAGAGGCCGATATCCGCCTCGATGTCATCAGCGGCACCGAGGAGGCGCGCCTGACACGTATCGCCGTCCAGCACGCCCTCGACGGCCAAGTCGCGCCCGAGCTCGTGGTCGATATCGGTGGGGGCAGCCTCGAGCTCATCTCGCTGTCCGACGGCAGAGTGGTCGACTCGGTGAGCCTACCCATCGGTACCGTGCGTTTGATGGAGACCTTCGGCATCACCGGGGGGATCGACGCCGAGGAAGAGCGCATGCTGCGCCGCTATGTGACCACGCTGCTCGACGACTATTTCGAGCAGCCGCCCGCTGGGCGAAGCGTTGCGGTCGGCTGCGGGGGCAATGTCGAGGCTCTCGCCGAGCTGGTCGGTGGGCCGAAGCGCTTCGGCCAACTCAACCTGGACTTCGCGCGACTCGACACCCGTATGGACGACATTCTCAGGCGGGACGTCCCGGAGCGTATGGCTGCCTTCGACGTGCGCCGCGATCGCGCCGAGGTCATGGGCATCGCTGCGGTGGTCTTGGCCAGCGTCGGCGAATATATGCGTATCGGTGGGTTGTTGGCGCCCGATGTCGGCGTGCGCGAGGGCGTCTTGTTGGAGCTGACCAGCTGCGCTCTGGGAGCCGATGACTCCGCGGGCCGAGAGCAACGTCGCAGCGGTCTCGTCGAACGTGCTTGGATCTTCGCTCGGCGCTTCCAGGCCGACGACGTGCATGCAGAATGCGTGCGCCGCCTATCCCTGTCGATCTTTGATCAACTCGCCGACCACCATCGGTTGGGCGCCGAGCACCGGCTGGCGTTGGAGCTGGGCGCGATCCTGCATGACGTCGGCAACGCGGTCAGCCGCCAGAAGCACCACAAGCACGGCGAATATCTGGTCAAAAACGCCGATATTGATGGTCTCGACCCCGAACTTCATGGGATGGTGACCGCCCTGGTCCGCCACCACGCCAAGAGCTTTCCGGCCAAGCGCCACTCGACCTACTCGAGCCTCGACGAGGCCGCTCAGAGCGCCGTGCGCAAGCTCGCCGGCATTCTGCGCATCGCCGACGGGCTGGATGCACACTACGCGCAGAGCGTCGACTCGGTTGATGTCAGCGTCGAGGGAGCGACCGCCGTTTTCGGGCTCAACCACAGCCAACCCTCGGAACTGCCGGCGCTTGGGGCCAAACAAAAAGGCCACCTTTTCGAGGTGGCCTTCGAGCTCGAGCCGATCTTCAAGGACGCGTCTGCATAGCTCCCTTTCGTTCAGCCGAATTTGCCCGTGATATAATCCTCGGTGCGCTGGTCGCTGGGTTGAGTGAACACCGTGTCGGTGTCGTCGAACTCGACCAACTCGCCCATCAGGAAAAACGCGGTCTGCTGTGAGACCCGCGCGGCCTGTTGCATCGAGTGGGTCACGATGATGATCGTGTAGTTTTTGCGAAGCTCGGCGATGAGGTCCTCGACCTTGGCGGTGGCCACCGGGTCGAGCGCCGAGCAGGGCTCGTCCATGAGCAGCACCTCGGGCTCGACGGCCAGCGCCCGGGCGATACACAGACGCTGCTGCTGGCCGCCCGACAGGCTCGCCCCCGGCGCGTCGAGCCGGTCGTGGACCTCCTTCCACAGCGCGGCCCCCTTCAGGGCGTCCTCGACGATGTCGTCGGCGCGGGTCTTGTCGAGCTGGCCGGTCAACTTCAGCCCCGACAGAACGTTGTCCCGAATGGACATCGTCGGGAAAGGATTGGGCTTCTGGAAGACCATTCCCACTTTGCGTCGCAGCAGCACCGGATCGATATTCGCGCCGTAGACTTCCTTACCGTCGAGCTTGACTCGGCCGCTCATCCGCGCGATCGGCACCAGCTCGTGCATCCGATTGAGGGTGCGGATAAACGTCGACTTGCCGCATCCGGACGGGCCGATAATCGCGGTCACGCTCCGGTTGGGAATGGCGAGGTTGATATCGAAGAGTACCTGCTTGTCTCCAAACCAGGCGCAGAGGTCTTCGGCGGCGATTTTGGGGGTGGTTACGTCCATAAATCCGTAGGAGGCTCTATCCGATGCGCGATTGCAACTTGTTGCGAAGCAAGATCGCGACGGCGTTAAGCAGCAGCATGACCGTCAAAAGCACGACGATACCGGCGGCTGCGTTGATGACGAATTCTTCTTGGGGGCGCGATACCCAGTTGAAAATCTGGATGGGCAGCACCGTAAATGGCGAGTCGATGCCTTCGGGCAAAAACGTCATATAGGTCAGGGCCCCGACGACCAGCAACGGGGCAGTCTCCCCGATCGCCCGAGAGATCGACAGAATCGTGCCCGTCAAAATTCCCGGCATGGCCATCGGAAGTACGACCTGCCGGATGGCCTGCCAGCGCGTCGACCCGAGGCCGTAGCAGGCCTCGCGCAGCTCGTGGGGCACCGTGCGCAGCGCCTCGCGCGAGGCCATGATGATGATCGGCAACACCAGCAGCGCCAGGGTGGCCGCGCCGGCCAGCAGGCTGCGGCCCATGCCGGAGACGCGCACGAAGATCTCCAGGCCCAGCAGTCCGTAGATCACCGACGGCACGCCGGCCAGGTTGGCGATATTGACCTCGATGAGGCTCGAGACCCATCCGTTGTCGGAGTATTCCTCCAGATAGATCGCTGCCCCCACGCCGATCGGTACGGCCAGCAGTGCGGTCAGGCCGACCAGAAAGACGCTGCCGACCACCGCCGGATAGATCCCAGCGTCGGCCGCGTTGCGGGAAGGAAAGCTTGTGAGAAACTCCCAATCCAGCCGTCCGACCCCGTCGATGGCGGTATCCGCCACCAGCACCACCAATATGATCAGCGGGATGATCACCGCCGACAGGCACAGGTATTCGAAGGCTTTTTCGGCGAGGACGCCGTTTTTGCGTTGGTCGCGTTTCATAGGCTTATATACTCGCGCGCTTTGCCATGCGCTGGCTGATCATATTCATCGCGAAGGTCATCGCGAAGAGGGTCGCTCCGACCACGAAGATGGTGCGGTACTCCAGGGTGCCGGTGGGCACGTCGCCCATGCTCACCTGGACGATATAGGTGGTCATCGTCTGGATGGGCACCCGGGGATCGAGGGTCAGGTTGGGCTGCTGGCCGGCGGCGACCGCCACGATCATCGTCTCTCCGATGGCCCGCGAGATCGCCAGGGTGATCGCCGCGGCGATACCCGAGCGCGCCGAGGGCACGACCACCCGAAAGATCGTCTGCAGCTTGCCCGCGCCCAGCCCGTAGGCGGCCTCGCGCAGGTTATTGGGCACCGCGTAGATGGCGTCCTCACTGAGCGAAGAGATCATCGGGATGATCATGATGCCCATGATGATCCCCGGGCTCAGCGCGTTGAAGCCGGCCAGATCCGGGACGAATGTCTGCAAAATGGGGGTCAAAAAGACCAGCGCGAAGTATCCGTATACGATGGTCGGTACTCCGGCCAAAATCTCCAGAGAGGGCTTGAGGATCTTGCGGGCCCGCTCGGAGGCGAACTCGCTCAGATAGATCGCGGCCAGCAGCCCAAAGGGTACGGCCACCACGATGGCGATCCCGGCGGTCAAGACCGTGCCGCTGATCAGCGGCCAGACCCCGAAGTGCTTGTCGGCGAATAGCGGCGTCCACTGAGTGTCGCCCAGATACTCGCCCAGCGAGACCTCCTGGAAGAAGGCCCAGGTCTCCACCGAGAGCACGAAGAGGATCCCCAGCGTGGTGAAGATCGACAGCGCGCCGCAGGCAAAGAGCACCACCTCGATGGCGCGCTCCTTGCCGCCGCGGATGCTCGACTTGCCCAGCTCGGGCGGGCCCGGCTCCTGCGGATCCTTCTTGGCCGCCGCACGGACTACAGAGGGCTCGGTACTCATTCGGTGGCTTCCTCGCTGCCGGCTTCTTCATTAGCTTCGTCGGCTTCGTCGGCTTCGTCGGCGTCGTCGGCTTCGTCGGCTTCGTCGGCTTCGTCGGCTTCGTCGGCTTCGTCAGCCTCGTCGGCTTCGTCAGCCTCGTCGGCCTCTTCACCGGCGGCCTCGGCCTTCGCATCGGGCGCCTCGGAATCGGCCTCCCCGCCGCCGAGCAACTCCTCGACGCTCACGCCGATCTTGGAGCCCTCGCCGCCGAAGACCGAGCCGGTGACTCGATCAGCCACGCGCTTTCGGCCGAGCTCATAGCCTTTGTCGGGCAGCGCGACGTAGCCGACCTCGTCGACCAACGGCCCGCCCTTGGCGAGCATAAATTCGACGAATTTGCCGAGCTGTTCGTTCTGCTCGAGCGCGTCTTTGCGAATATAGATGAATAGAGGGCGGAATAGCGGGGTGTAGGTGCCCGAGGAGATCGTCTCCTTGCTCGGTTTGACAGCCTCGGCGTCCTCGTCGGCCTTGATGGCCACCGATTTCAGGACTTCGCGATTCTCGTCGTAATAGGCGTAGCCCAAAAAGCCCAGCCCGCGATCGTCGTTGGAGACGCCATTGACGATGATGTTGTCGTCTTCGCTGGAGGTGAAGTCGCCGCGGCTGCTATGCGGGGTGCCGACGGTGGCGTGCGTGAAGTAATCGTAGGTGCCCGAGTCGATGCCGGCGCCGTAGAGGTTGAGCTTTTTGTCGGGCCAGTCGTCGCGCACCTGGTTCCAATTGGTGATCTTTTGCTGGGCTTCCGGCTCCCAGATCTTTTTGAGATCGGCGACGGTCATCTCTTCGGCCCAGTCATTATCCGGGTGGATGATGACTGTGACGCCGTCGTAGGCCACCGGGACCTCGATATACTCGACCCCGTTTTCCTCACAGGTCTCGACCTCGCTGGGCTTGATCGGCCGCGAGGCGCCGGTGAGCATGGTCTCTTTGCGGCAGAATTTCTTGAATCCACCGCCGGTGCCCGACACGCCGATGGTCACGCGGGCGCCGGTCTCGGCCTGAAACTCCTCGGCCACCGCCTCGGTGATCGGGTAGACGGTGCTCGAGCCGTCGACCGTCAGGGCGTCCTGGCTATTCTTGCCCTTGCAGGCGCCAAGCGCCAAAAGCGCGGCTAGGGTAACGAGCGTATAGGCGATTTTTGTCTTCATGATAAAACTCCTTAGCTGGGATACTTCTCGACAGCCTGTAGGGTAATCACTCCGTGCGACGCTCAGGTGACAAGGTCGTTACGATTGAGCGGGACCCGCGTATTTGGAAGGAAAATGTCGACTAGAACGCCAACTGTAGCTGCGTTCGCCCCTGGAAGTTGGTTCGGGTGCGGTCGCGCACATCGGTGACGATGGCGCCGGCGTCGGTCTGCCACTTGAGACGGTGGCCGTAGAAATAAAGGTTGATCCCGCCCAGCGCCTCGTGTTGCAAGTCGTCGCTCTCGTCATCCGCCGCGGCTGTGCCGGTGAGCCGGACCTGGCTGTAGCGGACGGCAGGTTGGACAAAATCGTTGATCAGATAGCCGGCCTGGGCGAAGAAGCCGGTCGCGACGGTCTCTTGGTCACCGAGGCCCTCGCCGTCTTGGGTGGTGCCGAGCACGGCGGCGCCGCTGGTCGAGAACCCCTCCACCTTGAGCATATAATCGAGCGTCGCCTTGAACTCCGACTGGTGGGGCCGGTCGATGCCGGGCTGGCCGGAGACGGCGCCGCCGAGCGAGAACCGAAGCGGTCCGCCCGCGAGGTCGCCTTCGCTATAGGCCTTGATCGGCCCGTAATTATAGGCGGCTCTGGCGACCACCGCCGGCCCGAAGCGGCTCGGCGCGACGGTGTTGTCAAAGCTCACCCCGCCCAGACGGCTGGTCGAGCCGTTGAATACGCCCACGATCCAGGAGACCGTCGGCGCGGCTTTGTAGCGGTTGTGCAATGCGACGCCGGTGTCGAAGCTGTCTCCGAGCACGCTCGCCACAATCGAGCGGTCGACGAGCATCAGGCTGCCGCTGGAGGTGATCTCCTGGCGCAAAAACGGGTAGCGCCACTGACCGATCCGCCCCTCGAGGGTGTCGGCGAGGAATTCGTAATTGACGAAATAATCGCGCAGAGACGGGCTGTCGCCGGCGAGTTCGGGCTGGAGTTGGTAGGTTAGTCGCGGCGAAAAGGCGTGCCCGTTGATCTTGAGGCGAGCGCGCCGGATGCGAAAGCCGAGTTGGTCGAGGTCGTGGTCGTCGCCGTCGTCGACCACCAGCGTTCGAAGCTGGGTCTGGACGCGGCCGCCCAGGTTCATCCGAAAGTCGCCGTCGGCATCCCTGATGAAAAAGCCACCGTCGTAGCCGGCGACCGGGGAGTCGCCCGTCGATGTCTCATTTTCCGCAGCCTGTTGAGCGCTGGAGTCAACGGGGGCCAGCACGGCCAGCAAAGCGACCAGTGCAGCACCGAGCAGGCGCGTGGGGCACACAGAAATGAGCTTCGAATACATCATTGCCTCGGGGGCATTCGAGTATTTACGCCAGTGTCACGTCGAGTTGCGCCGACGTCATCTCTACGACGCCCGATCGTTACCGCACTGATGTATCATCGCCCAGCGAGGTTGTGTGACAATCGTGTAACAAAGAAAAATATCGGCGCATAGGAGCCCAGGTGCGGACCTCGACAACCCCCATGGTTTCGTGAAGCCAGCCCCCTAAATGGGCGGTTTGCGCTGTCGTTGAGGCGCCCTAAATCGAATGCGTATCGATTCAGCGAGAAGGGTATGCTCTAACAACCGGGAAGATCGAACCAGAACACCGAGCCGCGTGGCTTCGCCGGCCGATAGCCGACCTCTCCGCCCATGGTGGTGATCAGGTGCTTGACGATGGACAGCCCCAGGCCGGTGCCGCCGATCTCGCGCGAGCGACCGGAGTCGACCCGGTAGAATCGCTCGAAGATCCGGTCGCGATGTTGCGCGGCGATCCCCGGCCCGTTGTCCTCGACCTCCACGTGCACTCGTCCGTCGGCTGCGCGGGCGCTGACCTCGACCCGGCCGCCGTCACCGGTATATTTGACCGCGTTGCCGATCAGGTTGAGCAGCACCTGCTCGATAGCTCCGGCGTCGGCCTCCACGCATAGATCGGCGTCGAGCTCGACCGCTAACTCGATATCGCGCTCGTCTGCCTGGGATGCGACGGCGTCAGTGGTGCGAAGGACCGCGTCGTGCAGTAACACGGGCCCGATATCCACGGCATATTCGCCCGCCTCGATGCGCGAGATATCCAGCAAATCGGAGATCAGGCGGCTGAGCCGCTCGGAGTTGCGGATCAGCGCGTCCAAGAAGCGCTTGGCGTGCTTGGGTTCATCGATCGCTCCTTCCTGGAGCGTCTCGGCGGTCGCGCGGATAATCGTGACCGGAGTGCGCAACTCGTGAGAGACGTTGGCCACGAAGTCGCGGCGCATCGTCTCCAGTTGGCGCAACTCGGTGACGTCGTGCATGACCACCACGGTGCCGACGGTCTGCTGGGGAGGGGAGGCCTGGGCGAGCACGCGTTTGGGG
>CAYLTX010000162.1:0-14691 GCA_964386725.1 uncultured Bradymonadales bacterium
GGCGAGAACTGTTCAACTTTTCCGCCGGCCCGGTCGCCTTCGGCGTCGTCGAACTCCAGCTGCCACAAGGACCACTCGGCCCCCCGATGCTCAGCCTCGCGCACGGCCAACCGGACTCCACCGGTGAGCTCACGGCCACTCAGGATGCGGTAGACGTACGAGCCACCGTCGGCCTCGAGGCGCTGGCCGGTCTCGGCGACCTCGAACGTCGCTTCCCGGTCTTCGCTCTGTCCATCGTCGAGGTCTCTCGAGAAGGGGCCGGCTGGGGCGAGCGTGTCGAAGTAGCGTTGTTCGGGGTCGAGCCGGCAGACGAATTTCGGGTTGTCGTCGGTGCGAATGACGAGCTTGTCACCGCTGGCTCGTACGCGAACCTTTTGAGGCTCGTCGCGGTCGGGATGCTCGTAACTAAAGTGGAGACTTCGGCCGTCACGCTCGCCGAGTTCGACCGGTGACCACACGAGCTGTGCGTCGCCCCACAGCAGAACCTCACCAACCTCGGGGTGTAAAAAGACGGTGTGGAACCAGGCGCCGCTCTCGCCGAGGATCCTGCAGCCGCCGGCGAAGGCGTCGAGCGCGATCGGTGCGGTCGCGGCGTTTTTGTCAGCGCCGTCATCGCCCCGGGGAGCGCCCTCGCCCTCGCCGTCGCCGGACACCTCGCTGCCCCCGGAACCTTGGAGGATGTGGCCGTAATTGGCCCAGGCGCCCCACGCGCCCGCGGCCAGCAGCGCGGCGGTGGTGAGGGCGAGCCAGCCGCCTCGTCGGGACGGCGGGCGCGGGTCGGCCTGACTTGCATCGGTTTGGGGAGGGCTGCCGTCCACGTCGGTCGGGCCCGACTCGAGGTCGGTTTGGCTCGAGTCACTCTTATCTCTATCCACGTGATCGGTTTTCGTGGGGTGCGGCTGCGAAATATCGGTGTCACTGACCAGTTGCTCGAGGGCCTCGGCGGGCGTCGCGGCGTCAAAGGCCGTCGACGCCTCGGCCAGAGCCGAGTCCTCCTCGCGCGGCAGCAGCCACTGGTCGAAGGCTTCGACCGAGGCCTCCTCGAGGTCGAGATCGAGCACGGGGATATCGCAGTCGTCCCGGAGCTGGGCGATGCGCTCGCGCACCTCGCGTGCGCTGGAGGGCCGCGCCTCGGGGTCTTTTTCGAGCAACTCGTGGACCAGCTCGATGACGGGCAGCGGCACCTCGTCGGGCGCCAGATAATTCGACAGGGCCGGCGGCGGCTGTTGGACCTGTTTGAGCAAGATCTGAAAGTCGCTGTCCCCGCGAAACGGCAGGTACCCGGAGAGCATCTCGAATAAGATGATCCCCAGCGCGTACAAATCGGCGCGGCCGTCGAGCTCCCAGGCGCGGGCCTGCTCCGGAGCGATATAGTAGGAGGTGCCGCAGATCATGCCCGTCGAGGTCAGTCGCGAGTTGGCGTCGCGCGGAAACGCGATGCCGAAGTCGAGCACTTTGACCTGGAAGGAATCGCCCACCACGGGCAGCAGCTTGAGGTTTTCAGGCTTGAGATCCCGGTGGACGATCCCGGCGGCATGCGCCTGAATGAGCGCTGCGCAGACCTGGTCGCAGATCTCGAGAGCCAGCGGCACCGCCAGCCGGCCGCGGCGGGTCAGCTCGCCCAGTGAGATGCCGCCGACCAGCTCCATGACCAGGTAGGGAAATTTGCGCTCGGCGTCTTCTCCGTAATCGATGAGGCGGACGATATTGGGGTGGTTGAACCCGGAGATGAGCCTCGCCTCGCGAAGAAACCGCTCTTTGACCTCGTGCTGGACCAGCGCCTCGGAGCGCAGCAATTTGATGGCGACCTCGCGCCCCACCGACAATTGCGTGCCGGCGTAGACCTTGCCCATGCCGCCTTCGCCCAGGACGCTGTCCAGGCGAAACCGACCGTCGAGGACAGTCCCCACCAGCGTATCGCTCGTCTCTTCTTCCTCACCGGGGAGCCCGGAGACGTCGAAAAACGAGTCGTCTGCTGGATTTTCGTCGCTCATGGTGGCCTCCTGCGCATCTTTATAGCACCGCAGGAGTCAGTTGGTAATACAGCGGTTAGCTGTCGGCTTCGGTAGGGCGCGGGTGCCTCGGCGACGCAGGGCCGCGCTCGTCACCCGCTTGCGGACAGGCTGTCCGCGCTCCATTAAGCCTCGAGCCTGCCGTCCGCCGGCGTCCACTTCTCCCGCTTGACCCGCAGGGTGGTCGCGCGGTCGTCGATCTCGGCGCGGCTCAGCAGTCGGTCGGCGAGTTGGTCGGCGAGTTCGGGGATGCGCAGGAGGCCCTTCGAGCCGAGGGCGCCGAAGACGAACAGGTCGTCCTGGTCGGGGACGTGGCCGACCAGCGGGCGGTTGTCGCCGCGGTACATCGAGCGGACGCCGCGCCAGATTTGGACCGGCTCGCTGTCGGCCAGCGCCGGGGTCAGTCGCACGCAGCGCTCGAGGAGCTCTTCGAGGGCTCGTTGGTCGGTGCGGGTGTCGAAGTCCTCGGGGTCCCAATAGGTCGAGCCGGCCACCCAGACGCCGTCGGCGCGCGGGGCGACGTGGCCCGAGGCGTTGACGATATAGCCCAGCTCGGCGCCGTCGGGGGGCCGGGCGACCAGCGACTCGCCGCCGCGCCCGTGCATGGGCAGGCCGGGGAACCAGTCTTTGAGCCCGGCACCGACGGCGAGGACAACGGACCTCGCCTGTTGACCGTCGGCTCCGATGAGCTCGAAGCCGGCGTCGGTGCGCTCGAGGCGCTCGACGCCGGTGTCGTCGACCAGCGCGACGCCGGCTTGGTCGAATTGGGCGCGCAGGTGGGCGCGGAGTTTGGCGGTGTCGACCGAAAACGCCGGGGTGTAGACCAGCGCCTCGTCAAAGCGCGCCAGCGGCTCGTCCATCTCGCGCAGTTCGTCGTTGGAGGCGATGCGCGCCGACAGCCAGCTCGGATAATCGGCGCGTGCGGCGTGGAAGCTCTCGCGCAGCTTATCGCCGAGCTTACCCAGCAGCGGGCGGACCATGGGCATCTCGATGATGGCCTCACTGGTCATCTCCTCGGCGAGCGTGCGAAGCAAGTCAACGCTGGACTTGGCCGAGGTGAGCTGGCCGGGCTTGGGCTCGACCGAGCGGCCGGGGAACGGGTGCATCAGCGCGGCGGGTACGTCCGAGCCGCGGGTGTGCCCGCCGGCGTCGACCAGCGCGATGTCGGCGCCGTCGACGCTCTTCTCGAGGAGGCGTCGTGTGAGCATCAGCCCGGCAAGGCCGCCTCCGATGATGGCAAATTCAGTCATGGTGAGTACCTCGTGGAATGACGAGAATCTTAGGGATCTATGGCCGAGAGAGTAAGAAAGTAAGAGAGTGAGAGAGTGAGAATAAAGCCCTAACCATGCTCATCTGGAGCCGATTGCTGTATCTAACTCTCTTACTGTCTCACTATCTTACTCTCTCGCGGCCGATCAGCAGCCAGTGTTGGGGCAGCGCATCCTGCACGAAAGTCAAAAACCTGCATGCTAGCGCGATAGATAGCGTTCACGTGAGAGTAGCTCGAGGTCGTCTCTGCCTTCGAGGACGTCGGGTGTGTGGGCAGCAAAAGTGATCTCGCGTTTTCTGCCCGGCCCGGGCGCCGTGGCGGCCACGAGGCCGGCGGCGAACATCGCGCGTTTGACGTGGGTGGCCGCGCTATAGGTGGCCAGCACGGCGTGCGGAGCCATATGACGTGCTGCTACTTCGAAGCACTCGGTGCTCCAGGAGTCCGGCTCGCTGCGGGGCCCGAACGGGTCGTAATAGATGGCGTCGGCCAGCAGGTCTCGAGCAGATAGGTCGAGCCAGCGCGTCGGATACAGATTCAGCCGCACGCGGCCGTCGCAGCCCACGACGGTTGCTGGCTCGATGAGGGGGGGCTCGCCGGTTTCGCCGACCTGCGCCAGGGCGCGCCGGGCGATGTCGCCGGCCTCGGCGCCGTGAAATTCCAGCAAGGAGGGCTCGACCGGGGCATATTCCACGGCGTGATATTCGAGCGTGGCGCCGGGTGTCCGCAGGCAAGCCTCGACGGTCTGCGTGAAGTTGACCGCTGCGCCGAAGCCGAGCTCGAGCACGCGCCAAGGGGCGGGGCGCTCGACCAGCCCCGAGCCCTCCACGAAGACGTAGCGCGACTCGCTTTGGGCGCCCCACACCGAGCGGTAATGGACCTGCTTATCGTTGTCGTACAGCGTCTTGGAGCCGTCGCGGGTGTCGACGACGGCGATGTCGTTGGGATTGTGCAACTTTCGGTCGGTCATCGTCTTCCTCGCGGCTCGTCTCGTGCGGCCCTCCCACACACCAGCAACTCCTATCAGAGGTCGTGCGTTCCCGAAACCAACCGATCGCCGCAAACGATCGCCACAAACGATCGCCGCA
Organism: uncultured Bradymonadales bacterium; assembly: GCA_964386725.1. GTDB lineage: Bacteria > Myxococcota_A > Bradymonadia > Bradymonadales > Bradymonadaceae > CAYLTX01. The sequence continues at coordinate 4,368 of CAYLTX010000162.1, forward strand.
AAGCAACAGAAGTTGGACATTTCAAAGATGTGCATAACTTATCGTCGGCTGAAGAAGTACATCCACCCCCTGGACTATGGAGTATTGCTATGGAACTCGAAAAATTTGCTGACGTTCACCCCAATTGGCACCTGATCGAGGAGCTCACCGAGCGTGAGGCCCGCGGCACCCTCAAGTTGCTGCTCACTGCGGTCTACCTCGACGACGAGTTGACCGACGGCGAGCTGCAGGCGTTGGCCGAGACCTGGCAAAGGTTGCCGTGTATCGACTCGGAATTCGATCAGCCGACGCTGGTGAGGTTGTTGGCCGAGACCCACGAGGAGCTGGAGAGCTTCAAGGCCGATCCCGAGCTCTTCGGGGCGTTTTTGGGCGGTATCAGCGAGCAGATCCAAGACGAAGAGAAGCGTATCGCCGTGTTCAGGCTCCTGGCGATCGTGCTCACCGAAGATGGCACTCAGGAGAGCGAGCAGGCGCTGATCGACGCGATCGGCCACCGCTTCGAGTTTGAGGACGACACCATCGACGGCTTGCTGCGGTCGGTCTGGGAGAGCTACGAGGAGTCAACGGTCTCCAGCCCCGGCAAGCGGCGTCTGAAGCCGATCGTCGAGGGCAAGCGTTGGGGGCGCCAGACCGGGTCGACGGCGGCTGCAAATCCCTTCGTCACATCGTTCTAAAGGCCAGTGGATGCATCCAGCGAAGCGGCCCGGTTCGTGTTGACGGCTCGACAGCGTCCCTACTTTTGTAGAGGACGCTGTTGCCAAAATGACACGAACCGGGAGATCTTCATGGATACCATCCGAACGCTATTTGCACTGCTCGTCGCCGGCGCTCTGACCCTCGGGGCCGGCTGTGCCACGAGCACCGATTACGACTTGACCGCCGGCCAAGAGACGCCCGCAGCCACCGGCGAAGTCAAGATCAAAGAGGACGACAACAACAACCTTCGCCTCGACGTCGAGGTCGATCACCTGCCCAATCCCGGAAACCTGGCCGCCGGGCTGAAGACCTATGTGGTCTGGCTCGAGCCGACCGGGGCCGACCGGATGGTCAACCTGGGAGAGCTCAGGATCGATGAAGAAAAGCGCACCGGCGAGCTCGAGGCGACCACGCCGTACCGCAACTTCAATATCTACATCACCGCCGAAGAGACCGGCCAAGCCAGCCAGCCCAGCGACCGGCTGATTATGCGCCGTCAGATCGATTACCAGATTTGATGGGTGGCGTCCGCGCCCAAGCGGGCATCATTCGCCAAATGGGCTCGGGGTTTGGGGTGTGGGGCTTGAGGTTGCCTTTCCCCAAGCCACAAGCCCGGGCCAGCTATGCGAGAGTCGCTGCCCGAAGATCGGCGTGATCGCACTCAATCTTCGACTTCCTGGTAGATGCGCGGCTGGTAGTCCGGGGCCGGGGTGCAGTCGGTGCGTCCGGAGAAATAGGCCGTATAGTCCCCGCCGGTTTGGACCGGCTTCCAGTCGCGCGCCGGTTTAGCGATCGGCTTGTCGGAGACCACGTAGTTGAATTGGGTCGGCTCCGAGGGCGGGTTGCCCTCGTGGAAAAACGGCACGTCACGGTGGAAGTAGGTGTGGCCGCCGGCGTCGACGACCCACTGAGTAGGCAGATACAGCCCGCAGACGTCGGGCCGCTCGGCCAGGTCGGCCAGCAGGCGGTTGAGGTCGCCGCGGTGGTCGAAGGCGCTCGTCGATGGCTCGACGCCCAGAGTCTGCGCCTGGCCGAGATCGCCGAAGGTCAACCCCGAGACTCCCCGCAACCCCTCGACCAGCGCGCCGGCCACCACCAGGCTCACCGCGACCGCAGTGAATTGTGCCGCGCGCGTTGTGTTGGCGAGCTTCCCCTCGCTCCATTGGGCGACCCCGTCGCTCACCACCTCCAATCCCACCGCAGCCAGCGCGGCCAATAGTGGCAGCGCGGCGATGACGAAGCGCAGATCTTTGTGCGGAAAGAACGAGTGAAGCGCCACGAAGCCCACCGCGCATAAGACCAGCGTGCGCGCCCGCCGCCAGGCCAGAAGCGGCAGTGACATCAACAAGAAGGCGCCGGACTTCATCGAGCTGACGAATACCACCGGGTAGAACAGCGGCGAGTCGGCGCCGTAATACTCGGTGGTCGCGTCCATGATGAGGTTGAAGCGCAGATAACTCCCCGCCGATTGGTAGGGCAGGCCCCAGGTCACCCAGTCGATCAGCCCGTACACAAGTGCCCAGACGGTCAGGATCTTCAGGGCGCTGTGGTAGCGCTCGGACTTGCCGCCGAGCCTCCACGCCCCCAGGGCGACGACGGCGAAGAGCGCGTTTTGTAGGCGCATCAACACCGACAGACCCAGCAGCGACAGCGCCACCATGAACCAGATCCGTCCGGCTTTGTGGCTCCGGTCGGCTCCGAGCGCTCCGGCCAGGCCGAGGACCATAAACGGCGTGCTGATTACCTCGCTCAACGGCCGGTAGCCCAGATAGATCGAGGCGGGGTTGAATAGAAATAAGGCCGCTCCCAACACGCAGAACAATCGCCGGACGCCGTATTGACGAGCGAGCATATAGACGCCGGCACCGCTGACGGCGTGCAGCACTGCGACGCTCCCGCGCACCCCCGGCATATAGGCATCGGGGCGATCGAGCCCCATCAACTGCAGCCCCCCCATCAGCGCAGCCATCAGGGCCGGGAGGGTCCAATTGCGCCCCCCGACATCCCACTCCCAGCCGTGCAGGCCGAAGCCGTAGAGCAATTCGTGGGCCGGCTCCATGACCTGGTAGATCTCGTCGGGGTGGAAGATGCCGTCGTCGCCGAGCCCCCACCAGATCCGTGCGACCACGCCCAATACGACAAGAGGGACGATCAGCGCGACGTCGGTGCGTGACCAGATCGACTCCGATGGGTTCTGCTGGCTCATCGCGTGGCACCTCGGAGCGAGTCACGCACCTCGATGCCGGAGAGTTCGACGGCGGGTTCATCCACGTCGCCGGACACAGCATCGCCGGGCGCCAGGGTCAGATCGACATGCGTCACGTCGATATCGGGCGGAAGCCGGACGTGGACCGCCCGGCCCACCACCGTCGGAGCGTCGACCTCGATGGGCCGGTCGAGGAGACGGAAGGTCCGGTCGACGATGGGCTCGCCGTCGGCGCGCAGTTGGAGCCGAAGCGGCGCCCCGGCGGGGTGGCTCCCCTCGGACACACGGGCATAGATATTGAGCAGGCGCGCGCGGTTCGGACCAAAGAATCGCGGCCGGTCGACGCCCATCAATGAGATGTTCGGGCCGAGTGGAGCGCTCGCCAAAACCTCCGGGACGATATCCCCGGAGAGCCGTTGGGCGGGCATCTCGCCCCTCTTTTGCGCGTCGTAGAGCAGGAAATTGGCGTTTCGGGCCCTGAGCAGCCTGTCCACAAAGCGTTCGGTATTTTCGTCGGGCAGCGCCACGGGGTCGAACTCGGCGGGATCCTCGCGCAGATCGTAGTACTCGGAGGGCCGGTCGCTGAAGTAGTAGATGAATTTGTGGCTATGGTCGACGGTGCCCAAGACGCGGTTGTCGTACCAGCCGTGGAGCATGACCCGCCGCCGCGAATCGTTCGGGAGCGGCTCGATAAGCGTCTCGCCCGGGTAAGACGCGCCTTCGACGGAGAAGCCGGCCGCGTCGGCCACCGTCGGCACCACGTCGAGGTGCGAGCTGAGGTGCTCGCGGCGGCCGCGCAGGTCCGGGTCGCCGGGTGCGTGGACGAGCATCGCCGAGCGCACGCCCTCCTCGTAGAGCACGCCGTTATGCGCGTAGATGCCGTGCTCGCCGAACGCCTCTCCGTGATCGCTGAGGATCACGAAGATCGTGTCCTCGGCGAGCTCCATTTTGCGAAAATGTTCGAAGATGCGCTCGATGAAGCGGTCGGCGTAGCGGATCGTGTCGCGATAATCCTCGCGCACTTGCTCCGACGAGCGCCCCTCGGAGTCGACGCCCGGAGCCGTATAGGGGCTGTGGGACATCACTGTCAGGTAGGTCAGCAAGAAGGGCCGGTCGGCGTGCTCGTTGGCCCACTTGAAGCTGGGCTCGAGCAGCGCGTCCTCCTCATAGCCGAAGTAATTGACCACCTCGAAGTCCTCGGAGGCGACGTCTTCGGCGGCAAAAAGGGACTCGTAGCCCATATTGTCGACGAGCATGTGGCGGTCCTCGAATTGGGCGGTCGCCGCCTGAAAAAAGCCGGTGGCGTAGCCCTGACGGGCGAGCATCTCGGGCAGACAACGCGCCGGCAGGCTCACCGGCAGCGCCTCGGTGGTGATCGAGCGCCAGTGCGGGTAGATGCCGCAAAGCACGCTCACCAGCGCCTTCGAGGTATGCGGGACGGTCGTATAGTGGCGCTCGAAGACGAGGCTATCGTCGGCGATGGACTCCAAAAATGGCGTCGTCGCAGCCGGCTTGTTCGAGTCGGCCACCTTCGGGGCGGGAGTCGTCTCGTAGACCGACATATCGTCGGGGCGGGTCGACTCCAGGATGATCATCACGATATTGGGCGCGCGCGCGCCGGGTGCGTCCTCATCGCGCGGCTCTAATCGCCCGAAGAAGGGCGGATCGTCGAGCTCGTCGATGCCCACCTCGGGGCCTTCGGTGCCGCGAAGCGCGGTCTGCACCATGTGGACGGCGGAGTTGCTGAGCACCGCGTCGGGCAATTGGCTCTGGGAGGGCCACAGACCGGCGGTGACGAGCACCGCGGCCAAGAGGGCGCCGGCCCCGAAGACCCTTATGGACGGACGCTCCCCACGCGCGGGTCTGTCGCCGCCGACCAGCCGGCCGATCAGCCACGGCAGGGCGAGGAAGAAGACGAGGAACATCGCCAACAGGCCCGGCACGGACGCCTGCCCCTCGGCCGAGACCAGGTGATGCAGCTCGTCGATGCGCGTGATGAACAGGCCGGCCAAGTTCAGATCGAGGTTGGTTCCGGTGTGCTCGAAGAAGAAATACGAGATAATCTCCGTCTGACACCAGGCGATCACGGCCAGCTGCACGGCGGCCACCGCGTATAGCCGCGCGCGTCGCGTCCGAAGGGCGTGGACGCCCAAGATCGCGACAAGGGCGACGGCGGCCACCAGGAACAGGTCCATCCGAACGACGGCAAAAGCCTCCATCGGCGCCGTCATGATGGTGTCCGGGACCGTGGACAGCGCGGGTTCGTAGGCGACGTGATCGAGATCTTTGGCCGAGCTATGGACTCGCCAGAAGCTGAGCCGCTGCCACTTTAGGAAGGATAATAAAACGGCGGCGGGCAAGAAGAGCCCGCCGAGGAGTTGCAGCGTCGCGGCCTTATCCAACCCCCACCGGTGCCAAAGATCCGTGCGATCTGCGCCGCGCGGAGGCTCGCTGACGTTGGGTTTTGCCATTGAAGACAGGCCAGAGGGTGTCGAAAATCCCGAGTGCACCCAATCATATTTGGAGTCTGGCCTGCCCGCAAGCTCATCAGCGCGACTTTGATATGTTGTCGCCAGCGCTCAGTCGCACTCGATGATGCCGTTTTCGGTGCCGAACTCATTGGGGACGTAGCCATCGGCGTCCGGGTCGTTCTCGTAGATGACCTCGCCGTCGCGCTTGATACGGTAGCGAAATTCGTAGCGGCCGTCCTGACCGACGTCCTGTTTGACCTTCCACTTTCCACTCTTGAGTTGCTTGAACGGCACCGGCTCCCAGTCGGTAAAGTCGCCCATCAGCTCGATCTCGTCGGCTTGGACATCTTTGGGGATCTCGAAGGTCAGCTTGCAGACGGGACGGCTCTTGAGGCGTTGCTTTTTGATCATCAGTCACTCCTTAGCGGTGCGTATTCGTAGCCAGTATCTATACAGCTTAGGCCAAGAGTAAGCGTGAAGTGGCCGGGAGCAACCGGATGGGGGGAGGAATCGGCCGGGCGACCGAGCGAGCGGGCCAGCCTCTGTTTGGAGATGCCTTAGGATGCCTGCGAAAGCGTGAGCTCCATGGGCAGCCAGCGGGGGCCCGACGGCCAGTCGGCGAGTGTATTGGCCAGCGCCGAGGCGGCGGATTCGAGCGTGCTGGGGCCGACGCCGCGCAGCTGGGGGAGCAGGTGGCTGAGTTCGAATAAATCGCCCACGCGTAGCTGTGAGCCGGTAAACCCGGCCTGGCGCAGCGCGCGCTCGATACGTCCGAAGGCGGCGCCGCCGTCGGGGAGTCGGCCGACGGGGAGCTGCAACAGCTCGTTGGCGAAGAGCTGCGAGACGACGACCAGCAGCTCGTGCAGGCTCGGCTGCCGTCCCCAGGGAGATGCTTCGTGCAGACAACTCCTCAGCGCGCCCGTCCAGCGAACCCGGGTTCGGGCCAGTTGGATGGCGTCGCCGAGGGCGTCGAGCGCGTCCTGGGAGAGCATGGCCGTGTGGCGAAGCGTGTCGTTGAGCGGAGCGTCCAGATCGACGCCGCTCTGTCGGAGCTTGTCGCAGTGAAACCCGATCTGGCGCAGCGTCAGCTCGAGGTAGTCCTCGTGCTCGTAGACCATGCCGTCGGCGGTCAAGCCGATGGTCTCCATCAATTCGGCCGAGGAGAGCAGCGCCTCGGTGGTCTGGACGCCGATGGGGTGGTGTGGCTGGAGCCGGTCCTCGATGGTCCTCCGGCGCAGATCGACGAGCTGCGCCAGCAGGCCCTCGGTGTCGGCGGCGGTCTCGGCGCGCGCGACTGCCAGATGCCAGGGCATCTCCTCGCCGCGGTGGCGCAACCCCTGCTCGGCGAGTCGGCGCTGGACTTCGGGCCCTATCTTCGTCGCCGATGCGCCCCAGCCCCAGCCCTGGACGATCGGGCTGAGAAAAGTGCGGCTACAAAGCCGGCGCCCGCGCGCTTCGAGGTTGCTGACGTCGACACATAGCGGCTCCAATAAGAGCGCGAGCACGTCGGCCTCGTAGTCTCGGCGGCGAAACGGGTCGTTCTCGGTACGCTGATTGCTCTTTGAGGGCTCGCTCTTTAAAAAATCACCCCATCCCCAGCGCCGGCCCTCGCCGGCACGATCGAGCTTTTCGACGCTGCGCTCGTCGAGCTCACAGCTCAGCAAGAGCATGGAGAGCCCCTCGACCTCGACCAGCCAGCCGGCGACGGCGGCGCGGCGGCATAACGGGCTCGAGTCGGTGGTGCTCGCGTGGACGATCTCGCGTGGCTTGGCCTCGTAGTTGCCGCCGATCGGCTCGATGGAGGGCGGGCTCGACTCGCTGCCCGGCTCGTAGCGCCAGGCGCCGAATTGAGCGCGCGCAAAGACGTCGTAGATCTCGAGCAGCTCGCGATCGAAGTCGCGGCGCAGCCGCCTGCGAAGCGCCCGGCGGTCGCCGCCGACATCGGAGCGCCCCCAATAGGCGTAGTGATTGCGGCAGTGTTTGACGGCCTCGCGTCCCGAGGCTTCGGCCAACTCGACGGCCTGCTCGAGCTGGTCGACCAGCGAGCGTCCCTCTTCAGATAGCTCCCGATGGACAAATGCGCAGGCGGCGAGCATTCGCGGGACGGTGTCGACGAAGCGTTGGACCCGACGGGTCCGGGGCTGAACGGGCTGATACATACGGCTCGATGGGCCCGACGGCGGGCGGTTTGGAAGACCAGTAACAGTCCATAGGAATAAGTGAAAAGCCAAGCAATGGCAACCATTTATCCAGATTGTCTTCACTCCGGTTAGCGGGCGCCTTGGTCGTTGAAGGGTTATCTCGGGTAGATGTAGGTGTATGTAGGTAAAGCGGGGGCAATATGCCCCATCTAGGTACATTATGTGACATCTTGTCACACCGGTGGATACTCGGGCTTCCAGTGGCTTGGCGGGTTGTAAGTGGTTGTAAAATCAGGGTTTTTCTGGGGTGGGCGGCGCGGTGAAAGGGCGGCTATCCATCGTGGCACGAGCCTTGCTCCTGCTAAGAGATGTGGACGCTATTGGTGCCCCAATGAATGACGTATCAGCAACCCCCCAGCCGGGAGCAGATGATGATGGCTTCGAATATGGCGCGGTTAAAGAATTGGATATTTGTCGTCGTCGGAGCGGCCGTCATCAGCGGCTGCGGTATGTACGACGACCAGCCGCTCGAAGACCCGTACGACGAGGAGTACGAGACGCGCCGGGGGCAGCTGAGCGAATTTTGTCAGGTCGAGATCGAAGGGCACGGCACGCTCGACGTCGAAGAGGAGTATCTGGCCCAGGTGGTCACCTGTGAGCATGCGGGCGCTCCTCTGGAGACGCTCAAGGCGCAGGCCATCGCGGCTCGCGGCTACGCCAAATATATCACCGACGTCGAGCAGCGCCCGCTGGCGCCGACGGTCAGTGACCAGGCTTATGATTGCGGCCGTGCCCCCACCGAAAACGCCAAGCGGGCCGTGCGCGAGACTGCCGGCCAGGTGCTGACCCACGGCGGTAAGCTGACCGCGCCGTTTTATGTGGCCGGCTCGACGGCGGTCGACTCGAATAGCTGCAGGGCGTCGGGGGGCGCGGATACCCAGCAATATGTCACCTATAACGAGGGGCATACCGGAGCACGAGTGCATCCCACGTCGCTGGGTTGGAGCGGCAGCCCGGCCAACCGCGGCGCGATGTCGCAAAACGGCGCGAAGTGCCTGGCCCAAAAAGGCTGGAGCGCCGAGCGCATTCTGCGCTTCTTTTACGGCGACGATATTCGCGTCACGCAACTGACGGGCGCCTGCGTGGACACCAGCGGCGACCCGGCCGACAGCGGCAGCGGACCGGTCGCCGACGGCGGCGACTCGGCCGGCACATGCGACAGCTCCTCGAGCGCACCCCATATCATCCCGCGCTCGGGATGGGGCGCTCGCGCACCGACGGCCAACCGCCGCCAGCACGACCCGGACCGGTTCACCATCCACCATACGGTTACCGCCAATGACGACTCGACCCCCAAGCGGACCGTCAAGAATATCCAGAACTTCCACATGGGTAAGGGCTGGTCGGATATCGGCTATCATTACCTCATCGATCAGGACGGTAAGATCTACGCGGGTAATCCGGTCGACCGGCAGGGAGCGCACGCCGGCGGTCAGAATCACGGCAATATCGGCATCGCGTTTTTGGGCAATTATCAGGACGCCCAGCCCGACGAATCCCAGCTCGAATCGGCCGGAAAGCTGATTCGCCACCTCGGCGACCAATACGGCATCGACGTGAGCTCGAGCACCGTGGGCGGCCACCGCGACGTGGGCTCGACGGCGTGCCCGGGCAACCACCTGTACAGCAAGATCGACCGGATCATCCGACACGCAAACGGCGAGGCCGACGAGGATTGCGACGACGCGACCGACCCCGACGATCCGTCGACTGCGCCGGCCTATCAATACGTGCGCATCAAGGCGATCAGCGACACGCCACTGGGCGACGACGACATCATCGACGGCTTCGAACTCGACAGCGTCTTCTTCGAAGCCCACAGCGGCTCCTCGAGCGGGTCCACCCACCTCGCCAGCAGCGTGGTCTCCTCGAGCGGGGTCTCCAACGCCGACAACGCCGTGGGTGCACCGGATAACGATAGCTGTGACAACCGCCAGAGTACCGTGGCCGGCATCACCACCGGCGGCGAGATCGTGCTCAAATTCGACCAGAGCATGAGCCAGGACGATACCCTGCATATCGTCCAGGGCGACTATCACAGCGGGCTATCCGATTGCCTGATGAGCGGCACCGCCGAGGTCTCCGTCAGCGAAGACGGCTCGAGTTGGCGCGTGCTCAACGACGACGTCAGCGGCAACGCCGCGGTGACGGTCAGCCCGTCGTATGTGCGCTTTACCAAGCCGGAGCACGACAGCACCCACAACCCGCTGGTCGAATTCGAGGTGGATGCCTCCTCGGACATCGCCGAGGTCGAGTACCTCGCCGACGATTGGTCGATGGGGATTGCACCGCAGGCGCCGAACTTCCCCCACGAATACGAGTTCGATAATACGGGTCGGCGCGTCCTCGAGGCGCGCGGCTTGGACGCCAGCGGTAATGTTCTGGCCACCGACACCATCGAGATCAACGTCGAGCAGGACGACTCTGGCTCCGGTTCCGATATCGATTCGGCGATGGGCACGACCCTCGGCGACGAAGGCGGCACATGCTCGAGCGTCGGAAACGGCGGCGGCGCTGCGCGATGCACCGATGGGCGCGGCGGTTGGAGCTCGGGGCGTTGCTGGGCCTATGTCAAAGCGGCGATGATTCGCGCCGGCCTGGCCACGCGCACGTTGCGCAGTTCCCCGGCGATGCCCGGCAGGTTCAACGCCAGCACGATGCCGGCTGCCGCCGGCACCACGGAAACGATCCACGGCGTTTCCGGCGGCAGAGCACCGCCGTCGAACATGTGGGCGAGGGTCCAGAATGGA
>CAYLTX010000163.1:0-14606 GCA_964386725.1 uncultured Bradymonadales bacterium
TACGGCCCTCACTATGGTTTTCGGCAAAATGGCCCGAATCGTTGCGTACTTTTTTTTGAAAATCTTGTTTCGCGGCGACGGAGCTCGGCGGCGAGATCGTGTTCAGAGGCGCATGAGAACTGGATGACATCGTCCCTGGGGCCCATGTGTTCTCATTTTGAGATTTCTGGGGGGCAGGGGTAGGCTCAGTACAAAAAGGCGTCGTCGCCGTCGCTGACCGTCACGAAGACGACGGAGTCGGCCGTGACGCTGGCGTCGAGTTGGCCGTAGGCGGTCTCGAGCGAGGCGGCGTGTTGATCCTCGTAGGCGATGACGTGCAGGATCTGCTTTTTCCAGGCGTCCTCGGCGGCGACGTTGGCGGTGCTGTCTTGGATGTCGAGAAGCTTGTCCTCGAGCAGGGCCTGGGCCTGGTCGACCGTGTAGGGGTCATCACGGGGCCAGCCCACAGCTCGGGTGACGCTGACGCCGATTTTGAGCGTGTCGATGTCCACCAACATGTCGGTGAGCTTGCTGTCGGAGGTGGTGTAGGCGATTTCGGTTTCGGACTTGAGAAACGTCGCCAACTCGCAGCGCTCGAGCACCTCGTAGGCGAAGACCTCCGACAGGACCGAGCTTCCACCGGCGTTTCCGTCGGCCAGGATCTCGCGGCCGCCCTCCGTCAGCAGTGACTCGTCGCTGTCGTCGTAGGGATCGTCGCCAAAATCGATGTGGTTGACGATATAATACGAGTCGTCGGTGGTCAGCTCGTCGTCGAGCACGCCGCACTCGCCCGTGATATCACCGAAGCCGGCCAGCGGGACCTCATCGGAGGTCGCGTCGTCGGTCGTGTCTCCGGCATCGGAGTTGTACGCGTCGGACGTGTCGGCGTCGGACGTGTCGGCGTCGGACGTGTCGGCGTTGGACGTGTCGGCGCCGTCCGCGTCCCCTGCGTCGGACGCGTCGGCGTAGACGTCGGAGACCGCGTCCACGCTCGCATCGGCTGCGGAGTGATTGGATGGCGCGTTGTTGGCGGGAGAGTCGGCGTCGCTGCAGGCGCCCAGGACGAGAAGCGCTGCCAAGAGCAGCCGAGTAAACAGCGTTCGATACATCATCGTGATAAGTGGGGGCATTCGTCGAAATTATTGGGCCGCTCTCACCCGCAGCCGATAGACGTTGGTTCGCCCCAATATACATAGTCTGCGCTCTTGCTCCCACTGAACTTTATGGAGCTAGAAGGTCCCGCACCGGTAGCTCGCGGCGGCTCACACCGGGCAGGTCATCAGCCATCGAAACGGAAACTCCCAGGCGACACTGGGCGTCTTGATGCCGGCGCGCCGGCCCAGGTCGAGCAGCTCGCGGCGAGTGAAGCCGCGCAGCACGGAAAGGGGGCCGTCGTTTTGGATGAGGCGGTTTCGGGTGAATACCGGCAGCCCGAACCGCAGGCCCAGCCAGGGGAGGGGATGGCGCTGCAGATCGTTGATGACGACGCCGTAGCGGCTCAGGCGGTGCATCTTGGCGAGCGCCTCGGCGGCTTCCTCACCGGGAAAGTGGTGGAGCACGAGCGAAGCGTGGACGATGTCGTAGCTGTCAGTGTCCGGGATCTCGAAAAGGTTTTTGAGCTCGAACTCCATGCGCTCCTGCCGGGTGGTGTGAGCGGCGCGCTCACGGGCCTTTTGAGCGCGAGCCCTCGCAATCTGCACCGTCGTGCGGCTCAGATCGATGCCCTTGATCGACACTGATAAGTCGCGCGAGTCCGCCCAATCGACCACGCGCCGGGGGATGTCGCCCGCACCGCTGCCCACGTCGAGCACCGACAGCTCGTCGATGCCCGAGGGCAGAAGCGATTCGATCCCCGCGATACTGATCGCCGGGCCCCGGGTCAGCGCGTTGATACACTCGAGCTGGTCGAGCGTCTCCTCGAGTTCGTCTCCCTGGATAGACAGGTCGTCCATCAGCTCGAGGCGCTCGCTTCGTTTGGAAAAATCGGGCAGCAGTCCCATGGGAAGTTTTCCTGCTTATATTCGTTATATTGGAAACAGCAGCGGACATTGGTATATCATTGCGACGAGCATACTCGATACAAGTTGCACTCGTAGTTTTCGAGCGGCCGGCATTATGATCAGCAGACTATTTCCCAACCTCACGCAGTCCACGCTGCGCCGCTCAGCGGCGCTCTTTGCCTTGTTGGGCTTGTTAGTTGTGTTCTCGAGCGCGTCTTGTCGCGGTGATCGAGCCACCACGCATCGCTCGCCACCGAGCGGCTCGGCGTCGCTCTCGAGCGCAGATAAATCTGAGGAGTCCGATAAGAAGGGCTCTCAGGACGACAAATACTTCCACTCTCCGTTTGTCGTTGCGCTCGGAGGCGGCGAATTCGACACGGTGACTTTTAAAGATGTCGGCCTGCCGCGCGATGGAGACGGCCCCGACGAGATGCTGCTCGAGGTGATTTCCGAGTCCTTCGCCCAACAGATCATGGCCCGATCGGACTTCGACTACGACGCTTCGGTCGCCTACGACGCCGAAGTCCTCGAGCCATCCAACCACCTGCACTGCGAACTCGACCACCTGTATATCGACGTCTGGCAGAGCAGCTCGCCGGAACGATGGGGGTATTCACTGTGGTCGGGTTGTAGTGAGCGCCAGAATTTTGCCTGGCGCGAGATCCCGGCCCCGGCCGACGACTCCGATCTCACCAATTGGGTCGAGCCGCTCACCGAGAGCATCACCGATACGCTGGCCGAGGCCTCCGAGCGCGGCTGTTTCCAGAAGAGTTGTTAACTCCCAAACTCCCACTGAATCTGATGGGCACCGCATTAATTGCGACCTCGCCGTGTTAGCTTATACTGCCTGCGAGTCTCGCATGACCGCGGGAGCTGATTTCCACACGGCGAGTGATTGATGTCGATGTTCATCCAAAGGCCAATCCGGGCGCGCTGGTTGATTCCCATGCTCCTGGCGCTGGGGCTCATGCTCAGCGCCTGCAAGACGGGTAAGGGAAAGAGCGACGCTGACGATCTCGAGCGCCAGCCGCCCATCACCGCGAAGAGCGAAGACGCCCAGCGCCAGTTCGAACGTGCGAAGCAACTTCTGGACGACGGGCAATACGACGAGGCGCGCGAGGCGTTTCGGCTGCTGCAGGCCGAGCACAGCAGCGATCCCGTCGCCGAGGTCGCCGAGCTCTATCTGGCGCGCACGCTCCTCGAGGATGTCGACTTGACGCAGCCGGCCGACGCCGAGGCTCGCTCCGAGGAGCGACGCTGGCGAGAAGCCGCGCAGCTATTGGCTCCCCTTGCGGATACCGACGACGTCGACCGGCGTGTGCGCTATGCGGCGAAGGCCTACTATGCGCTGGCGTTGTCGGTGGGCGGCGCGACTGATGATGCGCTCTCGTCACTGGCTGATTATCCCGGCTCGTCGCTCAGCGACGTGGTGCTGGTGCGCGATCGTGCGGCCATTTGGGTGATGCTCACCGAGAGTTTCTATCGGGCCGGCCGCTACGCCGAGGTCCTCGAGACGGCGGCGCGGCTGCACGAGCATATCGCCTCAGCGGAACTCGACCGCGAGGCCGAGGCTCGAGGGGGCGCGCGAACGAGCGAAACCGTCGATCGCGAAGCGCCGCCCAAGGAGCTGACCGGAGAGCGCGGCGAGGCCGCCCCCGAGGGGCTGCGAAGTGTCGTGGCGCTGGCCCGCCAGCGTGCTTTCGACGCCAGCCGGGAAGATGTCGACGAGGTCGATCTGCAGGATTTTCTGGCCTCCGATCTTCCGCTGTTGCGGGCCGCGGCCGGCTGGGGCGTGCTCAGCGCGCGCCTCGACGAGGGCGTCTCGGAGTCGTCGCGGCCGGCGCTCGAGGACCTCTTCAACCGCATTGCGCCGGATTTGGTCGACGTTGGTGCCGCCGAGCGTGCCGCCGAGTTGTCGATGCGACTGGCCGCTGCGGGCGGCCCCAAGCGGCTTGCAATCGGCATCATGCTGCCGCTTACCGGCTCTCATAAGTCGATCGGACAACGCGCCATGGCCGGCGCGCTCGTGGCGATGCGCTCATTTCACGACGTCGGCCACCCCGAGGTGACGCTGGTATTTCAGGACTCTCAGGCCGACCCGACCGAGGCCTTCGAAGCGCTCGTCGACCAGGACGTGCTCGCCATCGTCGGGCCGCTCGACGTGCGCCGGGCGCGCAAATTCGCGCCACTCGCCGACCAATACGAAATCCCGCTTATCACCCTGACCACCGAGTCGGCTTCTGGCACCGCGCGGCGCGATCAGATGGATAGAGATCCTGAAGAGCAGGGCGACGAACAAGAGCAGCGCGCGCCGTTTGTCTTCCGAAACTTTATCGACGCGGCCGCCGAATCGCGCGCCGCCGCGCGCATCGCCTTCAACGAGATTGGCGACCGCAAAGCCGCGATCGTCTATCCGGACGTCGGTTATGGCGACGCGACGTCGGCGGCGTTTGCCGACGAGTTTCGCTCGCTGGGAGGCCGCATCGTCGCCGAGATTCCCTACGACCGAACCCGGACGGATTTTGCGCAGGTGGCAAAAAAGCTGGCTCGGTCCAACCCGGAAGCGGTCTTCGTGCCCGACTCGGCCGAGAAGGTCGCCGAGCTGAGCGCATTCTTCGCCAATGAAAATATCTGGGGGCTCGCCGCGGACAAAAAGCCGCCGTCACGCACCCGGCGAACGCTGGTGCACTACCTGGGCACCAGCCTGTGGGAGCACCCGGTGCTGATTCGCCAGGCGGCCAGTTATGTCGAGGGGGCGACCATTCCGGTGTGGTTCTCGTCGGCGGTCAGCGAGGGGCGCGTGCGTCAATTCGTCGACCGCTTCGAGGCGATCTACGGTCGACAGCCGGAGAACTTCGAGGCGTTTAGCTACGATACGGTCAATTGGCTTCGCTCGCTGATGCTCGAGCGCGGGATGCGCCGACCCGAAGCGATACGCGATGCACTTCTGGCCGGCGACCAGCACCACGGAGTCACCGGGCGCGCACAGATGACCGCCGAGGGCGAGCCGGCCAGGGCCCTGCGATTTGTCACTCCGAGCGCCGAGGGCTTCGAGATGCTCCCGTTTAGCGCGCCTGCGGTGCGCCGCGCCGAAGACGAGTCGGCGGCCGAGCAAGGTGCCAGTGCCGATCCCGAAACCGAGGCGAACGCTAGATGAACCCCGGTCGGCCCACCTCGCTTTGGGCGCCGGAGCGCCGCGGAGTCGTCGCGGCGGCGGCGTGTGTGCTCGCGCTCCAGCTTATCTGTGCGCCGTTAGCGGCCCAGGAAAGCGAGGACGTCGAAGAGCTCGATGAATCGGAACTCTTCGAGTTGCCCGACGACGAAGTCGAGCAACGCTCGGGCGACGACGATGGCGATCGCCGGCAACGACGTATCGACGGCAAGCCGCTGTCGCAGATGAGTCGCGAGGAAGCGCGCGCCTCGGGCTTTGTCTTTGGCGCCGAGCGCGACGAGTCCACGCGCACCTCGGCGACCTTTTTGGCAGCGACCGCCGGCGTCCTCGCCCATGGCGTGGGCCATTGGTATCTCGATGAGAGACGCACCGCCGGCATGTTGATGGCGGCTCAGGGCGTCTCGATCGGCCTCATCGGCAGCGCCTTCTTATGGGAGGGGCTGTCGGACGGCTCGCCGGCCTCACGCGTCTATGCCGGCCCGGCGATTTACGCCGGCCTGGGCCTGTTCGGGCTGTCGTATCTACTCGACGTCATCGGGACCATCCACAACACCGATATCGGCGTGGCGTCCAACACCCGACGCACCCGAGGGATCTCGGTGGGCGCCGAATACTCCTACCTCGAATTGGACGGCTATGGCACCGAGAACCTGCAGGTGCTCACCGCCGACACTCGTTTTGATATGGGCTGGGGCTATCTGGGGGTTCGCACCGACCAAGACGTCTACCTCGACACGTCGATTTACGGCGCCACGCTCGGCGCCAGGCCGTGGCGCGGCCCGGGAGAGCATACCTTTGCGTTTGTCGAAGCCGACGGCGAATTCTTCCGGTATCGAGGCTCGGGGGGCTTCCAACGCCTCGCCGCCCGCGGCCGCGCAGGGGTCTCATTGGGTCTGGGGTCTTGGATCAGCCAGCTTCGCAACCTGGCCGTGGGCATGTCCGCGGGGTTTGGGCGCCATTGGTACGCGCTGCCGATCGACGGCGGCGGCGGCTTCGAGCAGACGCTCTCGCGCAGCTACGTGCCGCTGGAGATGTTCCTGCACTTCAACCTGACCGAAGGGCTCAACGCGCGGGCCGGATGGGAGCATGGCGACGGTGACTTCCTACAGAGCGCGCCGGCTGGGCTGGGGGTGGCGTCGCTGGAGTTTCTGTATCGAAGCGCCGACAGGCTCGACCTGGTCGTACGCGCCGAGGCCGGAGGCGGGGTCGGAGTCAGCGGCGGGTTGCGCGTGTGGTTCTGGGAGTGAGCGCGGCTTGCCGAGCCCAAGCAGATGAGCGCCGTGGAATAGATCGCCGGGGCGTCGGCATCTACCACCTCGGGCAGCTCGTCGACGAGTGCTTCGCTGTGCGCCGGAGTTTTGTTAGAACGCTCCATCAAAGTATGCGACACTCGCTGGTGCGACCGGCGCTGACTTCAGCGACGTGCACAGGCTATAGCGACGAATATTTGATTCGCGAATCATCGACCGAGGAACGCATCTGATGTGGGACGCAATGTGGGTCAACCTGGTGACGGCACAGGCCGAGGCGGCCAACCAGCCCAAGGGGATTTTCGAGATTCTCATGGATACCAGCGGCGTGGTGCTGGGCGTGCTGATTCTTCTGGCCGTCTTGAGCATCGTCTCCTGGTATATCATCGGCTATAAGTGGTTTTACCTGCGCCGAGTGCAGAACGAGTCGCTTCAATTTTTGGACGTCTTCTGGCAGTCCAAGCGCCTCGATGCCATTTACCAATCCGCCGAAGAATACGCCAACGCTCCGGTAAGCCAGGTCTTCAAGGCCGGCTATATCGAGCTCTCCAAGCTCAAAAACCGCGAGACACCCGAGACCGGCGAGGCCATGAAGGTCCACCTGAGCGGCATCGAGAACGTCGACCGCTCGCTCAGGCGCGCCACCTCGACGGAGATGACCCAGCTCGAGTCGATGGTGCCGTTTCTGGCTACGGTCGGCTCGACGTCGCCGTTTATCGGGCTCTTTGGCACCGTCTGGGGCATCATGGCCGCCTTCGTCAACATCCAGGCCGAGGGTGCCGCCGGCCTCGACGTGGTCGCCGGGCCTATCGCCGAGGCGCTCATCGTCACCGCCGCGGGTCTATTTGCGGCGATCCCCGCCGTCGTCTTCTACAACCTATACGTCAATAAGATCAAAGTGTTGGGCGCCGAGATGGAGAATTTCTCCAGCGACTTCTTGAATATCGTCAAGCGCCACTTCTTTGACTGAGACGAGCAGGGATTGCAGCGGCGCTGGCTGATTCGACACGCGCTCATACGACACCTCATGGAGCGACGCGATGGCAATGAATAGCGGAGGAGGAGGGACGGTTCTCTCCGAAATCAACGTGACCCCGCTGGTCGACGTGATGCTGGTTCTTCTGGTCATCTTCATGGTGACCGCGCCGATGATCGACCAGAAGGACGACGAGAAGCGAAAGGTCGACCTCGACCTGCCGGTCACCCGGGACAACCCAAACGTGATCAACCCCGAAGATACCGACAAGATGATCCTGGAGGTCACCCGTGACCTGAAGGTGCGCATCGGCGAGGAAGTGCTCGTCGACTGCCACGAGCACCGCGAGGGGACCGATCCGGCTCGCTTCGAGGAGTGTTTCGACGTCGTCGAGCAAAAGCTCGGCAATAACCAGAAACTCAAAGAGCAGGGCGAGCTATACCTGCTGGCCGACACCGAGATCCCCTACGGTTTCGTGGTGGGGACGATGGCGCGCATCAAACAGGCCGGCATCAGTCGGCTGGGCATGGTCACCAACCCCGAGTATTTGCAACAGGAAGACGGGCAGGGCCAGGGCGAATAAGACGGGGGGTTGAATCTCTTTGACACCGAGCCCGTTGAACCTGCTGGACCAGTTAGACGCATTCGACGACTGTAATCTCGAGCCGCAACAGTGAGCAAGATGCAGCTGCAACTCGATCCGAGCCACCGGGGGCCGCGTAGCGCCCGACAGCCGAGTATCGCCTTGAAGGTCGCGGGCGTGGGGACTTCGTTGTTCTTGCACGTGTTGGTGGTCGGCTTCGTGGTCTGGAGCGCGCTATATGGCGGTGAGGTCGAAGAGGAGCCCCCGCAGATGCTCGAGTTCGAGGACGTCGAGCTCTTGGCTCTGGGCGAAGAGAAGCCGCCCCAGCAGTTGCCCCGCAAGGCCAATCCCGCCCCCGCGCCGGTCGAGGAGGATACCGTCAACCTGGCCGAGCCCGAAGACAAGCCCGAGCCCGAGCCCGAGCCGGAGAAAGAAGAGAAAAAAGAAGAGCCCAAGCCGCCTCAGCCCGACCGCAAAAAGCAGCTGCTCGACAACCTCGACGACCTGAATAACCCGAATCGGCCGACCAATACCGACACCCCCGAGGGTGACCCGGACGGCGTGGCCGGGGGGACCGTCTCGGACAAGGCGCTGGCTAATATGATGAATACCTACCAGGCGCAGCTGATGAAGAGCGTCGCCAAGTATTGGCGCCTGCCAAAATCGCTCAGCGACGCCGAAATAAATGAGCTGACCGGCAAGGTTGTGGTCTACGTGCGGCTGTCGGAGGAGGGGCATGTCATCGACTACAAATTCCGCCAGAAGAGCCCCAATAATCAGTTCAACGCCAGCATCGAGCGGGTCTTGAAGCGCTTCCAGGTCAGCCACGGTGGGCGCACGTTGCCGATGCCCGACGACGCCCAGGTACGCAGCGAAGTGCGCCGGCAGGGCTTGAATCTCAGAAGTTGGGACCCCGACGGCTGATCGTGAACAGACGCATCTGACGGAAGCAGCAAGCTGTAAGTAATTGCTAGGAGCGAAGAGATGGTCGAAGCATTTTTCGGTAGACGCGTGCTCAACTTATCAGTGGCGATCCTTTTTGCGCTGTTGTTTTGCACCGGTTCGACGGCTCTCGCCCAAGACGGTGGCGACCAAGCCGCCGCCGACGAAGAGCAGCCGTCCCAGCGTGGCATCGACATCGACATCAAGGGCAGCGCCGGGCGCGACCTGACGCCCATGGCCATCCCCGACACACTCGAGCCCGGCGGCGACACCGAAGAGATCGCCGAGACCGTCCAGAAGACACTCCGACGCGACATGGAGCTGTCCGGCTGGTTCAAAGTCTTGCCCGACGATAGCTACTTCTTCGACCCCTCCGAGGAGGGGATGGGGGCGTCGTCCATCAACTTCCAGAACTGGTTCGAGACCAGCGCCCAGGCGCTGATCAAGAGCTCGGTGCGCACTACCGGTGATTCAGTCGTCCTCGACCTTCGCCTCTTTAACGTCGAGGGTGGCCAGCAGATCGACCTCGACTGGGAGCCCGGCGCGACCACCGAGGACGGCTACGTCGCCGAGGTCCACGCCTTCGCCAACGCCGTCATCAAATATTATACGGGCACGGAGGGCATCTTCGGCACGCGCATGGCCTATATCCAGAAGGTCGGCGGCGCCAAGCAGGTCCACGTCATGCAGATGGACGGCTCGCGCAAGACCCGCATCAGCAAGGATGGTTCCATCAATATGGTGCCGTCGTTTGGCAACGGCGCCATCTATTATACGAGCTACCGGGCCGGAAACCCCGACCTGTGGGTCTATAAAGACGGCAAGAGCACGAAGCTGTCGTCGAAGCCCGGCCAGAATACCGGAGCGGCCTATTGCGGCGGTAAGTTGGCCCTCACTCTATCGAAGGGCGGGGAGAATACCGACATCTACCTCATCGATTCGGAGAGCGGAGCGATCGAGAAGCGACTCACCGATCACTGGGCGATCGACACCAGCCCCACCTGGAGCCCGGATTGTAAACAGATCGCGTTCGTCTCGGGACGCTCGGGTGGACCGCAGATCTACGTGATGGGGGCCGACGGCAGCGATCAGAAGCGGCTGACCTACCAGGGAAGCTACAACACTCAGCCAAGCTGGTCGCCCGAGGGCGACGTGATTGCGTTTTCGGCGCGCGACGAGCGAAACGCCTTCGACATCTTCACCGTCGATCTCGACGGCAATATCGAGCGACTCACCCAGGACCAAGGCAATAACTCCGACCCGAGCTTCAGCCCAGACGGGCGCTATGTGGCGTTTACGAGCGATCGCGGCGGCAAGGGCAAACGGATCTGGGTGATGACCGCCGATGGCGAGATTCAGAACGCGATCACCGAGGGATCGGGCTACCAATCCCCGAGTTGGGAACGCTGAGCAATGGGGAGCGCTGAGGCGCTCGAAATGGCAACGCTATGGAGGGCGTCATGCAGAATTTTCGTTGGAAGACCATGCGCTGGATCAAATTGCTGGGGGCGCTCGCCGCGCTGGTGGTGCTCACCGGCTGTCCGAAGGCGCCGGATAAGGCGATGACCGACGCCGAACAAGCCTTGCTCGACGCGCGTGGGGTCAAAGACTGCGCGAGCGACAAATACAAGGCCGCCCAGCGGTTGCTCGAGGAGGCCGACGCGCTCATCGAGCAGGAGGAGTACGACGCCGCCGAGCGCAAGGCGCTCGCCGCCAAGAAGCTCGCCGAGCAAGCCAAGGCCGAGGGCGAGGCGAATTGGGAAGACTGCAATAAGAAGGATACCGTCGCCGACGCGGACGCCCAGTCGGACGACGACGAAGCGTCCGGCCCCGAGCACGGGGCTGATGATGCCGAGAACCTCAACCTCCAGACCGTCTACTTCGGCTACGACAGCGCCGAGTTGAGCAGTGATGCGCGCTCTGCGCTCGAGGAGAACGTCCGTTGGATGGAGGCCCATCCCGACGCCGACATGATCCTCGAGGGGCATACCGACGAGCGCGGCACGCCCGAGTACAACCTGTCCTTGGGTGAGAGCCGCGCGATGCGGGTCAAAAAGTATCTGGTCCAATTTGGCATCGACGCCGATCGCATCGGGCTGTTGTCCTACGGCGAGGAAAAGCCGCAGGCGTACGGGACCACGTCCTCTGACCACGCCAAGAATCGGCGGGTTGAATTTGCTCCCAAGCAATGAGCGGTCACAACGACCCAGGAGACTCCGTGGAGCGCGCGCAATTGATCGCACGGCTGAGCGAGGAGCTCGGAATGCCGGTTATCGTCATCGCTGCGAGTTGGCAGGGAGACAATACGGTCGACCTGGCAGAGGAGGGCGCACGCGCGTTCGTCTCGGTGCTCGAAGCCGAGCTCGAGGCGGCGCAGGCTGAGTCCGACGGCGACGCCGAGCGAGTCGGGTTGTTCTTGCTGGGCCGCGGCGGGCTGCCGGTCTTCGCCGAGGGTGTCTGGCGCGTCCTTGGCGGGCGCGGCCTGAAGGCGCACGCGATCGTGCCGTATCGCGCCGACGGCGCGTTCACGTTGCTCGCGCTCGCCGCCGAGCGTTGCCTCTTGCACCCCTATGCCAGCCTGGGCGCCTACGATCGGTGTCCGATCACCGAAGTGAGTGACGGCGCCCAACAGCAACAAAAGCTCGCCCACCGGCTCATGGAGCGCATCGTCGGTGGCACCGACGGCGGCCTCGGCGCTAGAGTCGAGCGCTGCCTGGGGGCCGACAGCCTCGGATGGGAGCTCGGCCTGGCCAGCGACGAGCTCGAGCGGCTGGGCATCGACAGCCAAATCACCCGCGGAGAGCGCGCCGATCTCGTCTGGCATCTGTATCGCACCTACGAGTCGGAGCTGGACATCCTCGAGCCGCCCACGCCCCGGTACACGCCTTCGGATGTCGCCGACGAGGTCGAGTTCGAGCCAGCCACCGGATTATGCGCAGCAATCATCGAAGGATCGTCACAGAGCGTGCAATTCGAACTCGATACCGGCAGCCCGGATCCCGACACCGGGGTACTCAACGGGCGTTGGATGTGGGAGATGCTGGCACAGGGGCTCACCTAAGGTGTTCGTTGACTGCGGGAATAAATTTCTGTGTCTGAGTTTTTATTGGAAGGTTGAAAGAATGATGTTAGTCGACTACACTGACAGTCCGTCTTGACAACGCAACCTACCTCACAATGGCACCTTCGGCTGCAATAGCTGACTTGACCGGGCGCCGAATCTAGACTAACAAAGCCAAACCTTCAGACGGATAACCTATTTCGAGGCTATCCATCTGAGTAAGCCGGAGTGGCGGAACGGTAGACGCGTCGGATTCAAAATCCGATGGCCTCACGGTCGTGTGGGTTCGATTCCCACCTCCGGTACTTTTTTGAAATCGGGCCATGACACGCTCCCGTCAATTGAACGGGAGCGTGTCATGGCCCGATTTCGTTTCTTGAGCCTAAACGCCACGTTCCCTCGATCACGTTTCGGTCACGTGAGGGTACAAAGGCGCCCTCGAACCACAGGGCGCGACGCTACGCCTATCGGCTCCGCTCATCGGGAAGGCTTCCGGACAATCGGTGAAGTCTCTGTTCATCACCGGCAGATACCTTATACTGGGAGGCGTTGATCGAATTTGTGCCTGTGTAGCTCCTCTCGGAGGCGACAATGCGCGTCAAAGTCTTGGTTCTGGCGGGATCGCTGGGGCTGCTGGTGGCCGGGTTGGTCTTCGGCAGTGAGATGTGCGTGCAGGTCGGCCAGCAGTATCAGGCCGGTGCGTCCGGCCAGGCTGATGTGGACGCCTCGGAGGCCGGGGAGGCGCCGAATGTGACCCGGGGCGGCGTCGGGAAGGTCAACGACAACCTGGGCGAGATGAAAGAGCAGATGCAGGAGCAGGCCGACGAGCGCCAGAACCAGCTCGATGAGCGTCTGAAGCGCTCGACCGGTGAGTCGCGCTGAATTGAGGTGAGTTAGCAGAGCCGTATAGTAAGGAACGACTATGAGCGTCATGATTGACCACGAGGCGGTCAGCCGGCAGCTGACCGAGATCGAAAGAGAGCACGAGCATCTCGGAGACCTGCGCCGCAGGCGCACCATCCAGGGGCTGTCGGTGTTGGGTATGCTCGGCTCGGGCGCCCGCGTGTTGTACGGCCGCGAGTATTTGTCTGCGCTGCCCACGGCGCGCTACCTGCTCGAGGACAATGAGCGCCGGTGGGAGACGACCCTCGAGCCCAAGCCGGAGTCGATCGACGGCGGAGTCGCCGAGACCTCGGCGCATGCCGCGGCGATCGCGCTGACCGGCATCGGCGGGCGGCGTCGCGCCGACGAGAATCCCTGGGTGTCGGTGGCCAGCGCGGGGTTTTTGGCCCTGCGGGCGGTCGCCGCCGGCCGTCAGATCGTCAAAGATCTGGACGAAGGCAGCCTCGATGTCTTTAACGCGCTCAACGCGGTGACCAGCGCGGCGGCGGTGCCGCTGGCGCTTCCCGAAGCGGTGCGAGCGGTGCGCGGGTTGTTCCGCAAAAAGTAGCACACCGTCGGCGGCCGCCGGGTGGTTTTGGCCGACGGCCCAATTCCGTGTATGCTGATTTCTAGAAAGTTGTGACGGTTCCCTCGAGGAGTAGATGATGAGAACGAAGCAGTGGATGGCAGCCTGTGTGACGGCCGTATTGATGATGGGGGTCTCGACCGCCGTAGTCGCGGCCGACTACGAGCCTTTTACCGACGTCGAAGATGTCTGCCCGGATTGTGAGAAGCCCGACGCCGACGAACTCGAGATGGCTGACGGGACCACGCTGCGCGGCACGGTCGTGGGCGAAAACGCAGACTTTTATGTGGTCGTGCGCTACGGCGAGGCGCGCGCGATTCCCACCAATGCGGTGAATTCGATTGCCTGGGCCGACGGCTCCAAGCCCTCGGGCCTGGGCGACAAGGACCAGATCGTGCTCGCCTCGGGTCACGTCGTCTCCGGCACCATCGTCGACGAGAAGGACAAGCCGGCCTTCTTCCAGATCAAGTCGTCGTTTGCCGACTTCACCTACACGATCTTCAAGACGCAGGTCGACAAAGCCTATAAAAACGGCTCGCGTTACCAGTTCTCGATGCCCGAAGACGACGAATAAACCCGCGTCCGGCCGCTACCAGGAGTGTAGCCGGGGCAGACCGGCCGAGGCCTCCAGTGCCTCGACCTCGGCGGCGGCCATCTCCTCGAGGCGGGCTTTGACCTCCGCCTCCGGGAAGAACTGCCGGGCGAGGTCGGTGTAGACGGTGTAGTGACGCGCCTCGGACTCGAAGAGCTGTCGATAATAGGCGGCCAGCGCCTCGTCGCTGAGCTGCTCGGACAGAATTTTAAAGCGCTCGGAGCTTCGCGCTTCGATCAGCGCGGCGACCAGGAGCTTGTCCAGAAGGATATCGGGCTCCTGGTTTCGCACGTTCTTGACCAGCTTCTTGGCGTACGGCGCCGGGTCGAGCCGCACGAGTTCGACGCCGCGTTTGTCGAGAATGTCGAGCATCTGCTCGAAATGCTCCATCTCCTCGCGCACCACCGGGCTGAGCGTCTCGGGAAGATTGGGGCGCCCCGTATAGCGAAACACCATGCTCAACGCGGTCGACGCCGCACGCTTCTCGAGGTGGGTGTGGTCGATGAGAATGGTGTCCAGGTGTGGCTCGATGCGCTCGAACCATTCGGGATCGGTCGGTACGGCTAGATTCAGCATGCTCTCG
>CAYLTX010000164.1:0-14386 GCA_964386725.1 uncultured Bradymonadales bacterium
GGGTAGCTCTTTTTATAGGCATCGAGCGTGTCGAGGGCGTCCTCGTAGCGCTCCTGGCGCATCTGCGCGCGGGCGACCTGGTAAAGAGACGCCTCGGCGTGAGGGCCCTCCTCGGCGAGTTTAGCGAAGAGCTTTTCGGCCTCCTCGGGGCGGTCTCGGAGCTTATTGAGCGCCAGATGGCCCAGGTACCAGCGCGCCTTTCCAGCGTAGCGCTTGTTATTGGTGAGCGCCTCGAATTCCTCGCGCGCCTGTCGGTAGGCCCAGCCGTCGTACAACCCGCGAGCGCGCTCGAAGCGCTCAGAGGCGTCGAGGTCGTCGACCGAGATGACCAGCCCGTCGCGCTGAGCGGCCGCCTCGGCGGGATACCTGACCAGCAGCCGTCTGGCAGCCGCCACGGCCTGCTCCGGGCGCGGCTTGTCAGATCTGGCGACCACCAGGTCATGCTCGAGCCGCCACCGCCTGGCCATCAAAAAGCGCGCCTCGGTGGATTTCTCATCGAAGGAGCTGGCGTACTCGCGCAGCGCCGCCACCAACTCCCCGCACTCCTCGAGCCTGCCCTGCAGCAACAACAACTCACCGCGCTCGACGTAGGCATATAGCCCGTCGATGGGCCGATCTGCGGCCTCGCCAAACTTTGCTAGCGCCGCGATCGCCTCGTCGACACGCCCGGTCCGCTCGGCCGCCTCGGCGACCAGCTGCAGGCGCCGATCGTCGGCGAACTCCAACTCCTCGAGCCCCGTGGCGAGCTTGTAGGCGCGCTGGTGGGCCCGGTGGGAGTCCTCGTCGAGGAGCGTGCGGGCCTCGCGGTAGGTGCTGGATTGCTCGGCGGGGAGGATTTGGGCGGTGGCGGGTGGGGCGAAAAAGGCGAAGAGTGCGCCTAGTAGAAAAGCAAATCTCACGGTGACTTCGGGATTGTGGAGTGTTTTGGGTGGCTTAGGCCGGCTAATGCCGGTGGGTATGACGATAGCGGGGGTGGTGGGTTGTGGAAAGGGGTTTCTTTGGGGCTTCCGCGCAATACCACACACCCTCGAACCACCTTCAAAGCGCCCACTCCTCCACAAGCTTCTCCCGATCCCCACCAAACTTCTGCCAATCGGCGCGCAACCGATCCGCCAACGTCACCCCGGTATCCGCAATCTCACGCACGGGCTCCAAAAACTCGCGCTCGGAAGCGTGCCCGGCCTCTTCAGCGAGCGCGTCGAGGCCCTGGCCGGCCAGCTCGACGAGTTCTTGGGCGAGTTCCTGGACGCTGGCGTGGTCGGTGCGGGCGTCGAGGCCGTCTTTGTAGGCGTCCATGAACAGCTGGGCGTGGCGCTCGGGGCTCATGTCCTCGAGCAGCGCGCGGGCGGCGTCGCGGGTGGGCTGGTGATAGACGAGGCCCTTCCACAGCGCGGGTACGGCCAGCATGTGGTCGCGTGGGCCGCCGTCGGCGCCGCGAACCTCGATGAAGCGCTTCAGCCGGATCTCCGGGAACGCGGTGGACAGGTGCAGCTCGAAGTCGCCGATGGTCGCCTCGAAGCCGTCGTGGCCGTTTTCGATAAAGTCGCGGAACGAGTCTCCGGCCTTGTTGATATAGTCGCCGCGGCGCTGGATGAAGAACATCGGCACGTCGAGGATATACTCGAGGTAGTCGCCGTAGCCCCAGTCGTCGGCGTACATAAATTCGGGCCAGCCGGTGCGATCCGGGTCGGTGCGCGTCCACAGATAGCCGCGGTAGGTCTGCATCCCGCTGTCTTCGCCGGCCCGGATGGGGCTATTGGCGAACAGCGCCGAGACGATCGGCGAGATGAGCAGCGAGGTGCGCATCATGTCGGCGGCGTCGGCCTCGCTCATATAGTCGAAGTTGGCCTGCACGGTGCAGGTCAGCTTCATCATCCAGTGGGCGAGGTTACCGCGCTTGGGCAGATAGTTGCGCATCACGCCGTAGCGCGACTTGGGCATCCACGGCACGTCGGGCGGCTCGAAGAAGGGATTGAGCCCCCAACAGGTCATCGTGAAGCGATCATCGATGACCGACTTCATCAACGCGATATGGGCGTCGAGTTCGTCGGCGGTCTCGAAGATCGTCTTGGTCACCGCACCCGACAGCTCGACCTGGCCGCCCGGCTCGAGGGTTACGGCCCTGGCATCCTTTCCGAGGGCGACGATATTCTCGCGGTCGTAGCTGGGCTTCCATCCGTGGTCGTCGACCAGCGTCTGCAGGACGTCGCCGATACCACCGGTCTCGTCATAAGAGACCATCTCGTAATCCGAGCGTCGGAATACGAGTTTTTCGTGCTCGGTGCCCACGCCTCGTTCGGAGGCGGCCTTCTCTCCGCCGCGAAAATAATCGACCAGCTGGTCGGTGCTTTCGATCGGGACCAGATTCTCATCCATCTCACGCGACATACTACGTTCCCTGCTGTGGGGGCTGGTGCGTACTCAAATAGTGCGGGGCCGGAGTGGCTGTATTTTGCACCCTCTTCAAGTAGGATGCGTTCTTAGTGTAGCGGGTTGCAAATCACAACCGTCTCGCGCACGCTTGGCCGGGTGAGCTTTCGTCACACCGAGGTCGTGTTTACACTCGTGAGCGACTTATTCCTCCGTCATTCCTCACGGAGCATTGATGACATACGCTGCTAAAATATCGATATTCGCTGCTCTCCTGCTAAGCATGCTCGTCTCCTTCGGGTGTGGAACCACCAGTCAGACGCGTGCCGATCTATGGCCGACGCCAGACGCGCTGCCCGATGAGCCCCCCAGCGACCTGAACACCGAGGCCCCCGCGGCCTTGTTGCGGGCCGGCAGCGACGGCTTCGTCTACGTGGTGGGCATGGACGAGGACGTGGAACTCGGCACGCCGTTTTTGGGCCGCTACAGCGGCGAGTGGCCGGTGCGCGATGTCTCGCGCCCCACCCTGGTCAGCGGACGGCTGGTTCAGACTTACGGAGACGGCGTGGGGCTGGTCCACCTGAGCTACACGGTGCCCGACGCCGAGGCCGACGGCCTCGAGGTCGCCTGGGAGACCGAGCCCATCGCCGACAACCTCGGCAAGGGCCGCGCTCAGATCACCTCGGTGGCCGAGTCCCCGTCGCGCAATATCGAGCTGTCCATCGGAACCGACCAGGGCGTGCGCGCAGGCGACTTCTACGCGCTGCTGCACGATCCGCTCTCCGCTTCGGCCGCCGACGAAGGCGAGGCCGACCAAGTCGAGCCGATCGACATGCAGCTCAGCCGCCGACTCGCCGGCGTATGCATGGTCCAAGAAGTCCAGGACGCATCGGCCACCTGCGTGCGATGGGGAGCCAGCAACCGGCATCCCGGCGTCCAAAATGCGCGTGAGGGCGATGAAGCTGTATTCCTGGAGCACACCTTCGGCGCCGCGCCGCGAGAAGGCGTCATCCAGGTGGCGACGGTCACCGACGGCGACGAGAGCGTCCAGAGCGCGCTCGTCGCGGCGATGGAGACCTATCTGGAGAGCGTCACCGAGCCGCACGTCAGCGTCGAGGCGACCGACGCCGCGCTCGATGCGACCGCCGAGGACTTCTACGATGTCTCCGATGAGGTCGAGCCGCGCGAGGGCCCCCAAATGGTCATCGGGCTGTCCGTCGTCGAGATCGACGGAGAGCGTCGTCTCATCGGCAATTATACCGGCGCCGGCGCCGCCGCCGGCCCGGGCATGGTCGCCGCCCCGCCCGAGCGCGGCGTCGACCTGGGCCCGGCCGACAGCCCCGACGCCGACCGCGTCGAGAGCTTCGTGGCCACGGTGTGGGCGGGCATGCTCGTCTACCGCGGCCAGACCTCCGAGGCGCTCGTCCAGCTCCACCGCATGCTCGGCGACCCCAAGCTCGAGGGCCCGCTTCGCTGGCACGCACGCGACCAATTCGCGATGCGCTGGGGCGCGCTGGGCAATTACCGCGAGTCGCTGTGGCTGGTGCTCGAGGACGAGACGGTCGCCACCCAAAAAGACGATCGCCAGGCGTGGCTCAACGCGCTCGGCACGCGCGTCCGCCTCTATGACTTCCTCGATCTGCCCGCGCGCGCCATCTCCACGGCGCGGCGTTATTTAGAGGCGCGCGAGCAGGACAAGCCGGGCACCTCCTGGCGTTCGGCGTTGGCGATGTACGCCGAGATGCTCATGGCCGACGAGCGCACCGAGGATGCGCTCGAGGTCGTCGAACAGCTCCAAGAAGCCTGCCCCGAGGGCTGCGACGGCGAGCTGGTCTCGCATATCTCGGGCATCTATTGGAGCGTGCCCACCGAGGAGACCGAGGCCCGACGCGACTTGCTCGACTTCATCATCGACAATACCGACGACGACAAGCCCGGTCAGGTGGCGTCGACGCGCCTCTATCAGGGGCTGTATGCCATGGGCACCGAGGACTATACGCAGGCGCTGGTTGCGTTTCTCGAGGCCGAGCGGCTCTACGGCAAGCAGAAGAACCTCTCCGGCCAGGCCCGCGCGGCCTACTTCGCCTTTCTCGCAGAACTCAGCCGCGGCAACCCGCAGGAAGCCTATAATAAGGCCGAAGAAGCCCAGGAACTCGAGCGAGAGCTCAACGACTACCGCTCACTGGCCGAGATCTACTCCCGGATGAGCGTGCTCTACACAAACCCGGAGTTTTTGGAGAAGCCCGGGCCGTACCTGGGCGCGGCCAGCCGCGTGCTGACCAACGCGGTCGAGTCGCAGGTCGCCATGGGCGACTTCGGCGGGGCCGCCGAGAACCTGCTCGGCCTGGGTGGCTTCATGCTCAAGATCGGCAAGGGCGCCCAGGCGCGAAGCGCGCTCACCGAGGCGATCGGCTACGCGATCAGCTTCAAGCGGTTTGACGTCGCCGCCCTCGCCCACCTGTACCTGGGTATCATCGCCCAGCAACAGGGAGATATGGAGACCTTCCAAGACCAGATTCAGAAGGCACAGATGATGGCCGAACTCTCCGATGATCCGGAGATTCAAGAGGCGATCGATAATGCGTTGAGCCCCGATCAAGAGGAAGAGCCGCCGACGCAGTTACTTTGAGGCGTGGAGGCGTGGAAACGTGGAAACGTGGAACCGTTGGATCCATGGAGGCGTGGTAGAGCACATGGAGCGCCCTTGAGGCCGTGGAAACAGCCGCGCCCATCATGGATGGCTCGAGCGGCGCAGACTGCCGCAGTCGGCTAGCTCAGTCATTCCAAGCTGCTCAATGTGCTCTTCCACGACTCCACGAAGCAATGTTCCATGATTCCATGATTCCATGATTCCATGATTCAGTGCTTCCATGATCCAATGCTTCAGTGACTCCATGACCCAACAACCACATAAGCAGTAACCGATGAAACCGTACATATTAAAAATGCGCCCGTACCTTCGACCGAAGGTCTGGGGTGGGCGCAAATTATCGACCGTTTTTGGAAAAGAATTGCCCGCCGACGGGCCCTTCGGTGAGGCATGGGAGATCTCAGACCTGCCCGAGGGTCAATCGACCATCGTCAACGGGCCGCTGGCCGGAAAGAGCCTGCTCGATGCCTGTGAGCTTTGGGGCAATGCGTTGTGGGGTGATGAATTGTGGGGCGACGCGCTCACGGCCGGCTCGGCCGACGGGCGGTTTCCGCTGCTGGTCAAAGTGCTCGACGCCCAGGACGATCTGAGCGTGCAGGTCCACCCGGGCGAGGATGATATCGCACGGCTCGGCCTCGACGCCGACTCTAAAGACGAGTGCTGGCTCATCCTCGACGCCGACGACGGCGGCTGCATTCTGCACGGCTTCGAGGACGCGACGACGCCGGCCGACTTCCGTATGGCGGTCGAGGAGAACCGCGCCGACCAGGTGCTCAGGCGCGTCTCTGTGGAGGCCGGTGATATCATCCGCGTCACCCCCGGGACCATCCACGCCATCTGCAAGGGCGTGTGCCTGCTCGAGATCCAGCAGCCCTCCGACACCACCTACCGCGTCTACGATTACAACCGCCCGGGCATGGACGGAAACCCGCGCGAGCTGCACCTCGAAGACGCCATGCGCGTGTCGAATTTCGACGCGCATGCGCCCGCCAAGCTCGACAGCCGCACGAGTCGGGCCAACGACGCGGTCGACGTGCTCGTCGACACCGACGCGTATCGCATCGAGAGAGTTCGCCCCACTCGGAGTATGGCGTGGAAGGTGAGCGACGCCGGCCCACAGGTCGTCTTTGCGGCCCGCGGCAACGTGCGCCTCGCCGCAGACGGCGTCGAGGTCGACCTCGCATTTGGCGAAACGGCGCTACTGCCGGCCAGTCTGGGCGGTGTCAGCCTGGACACCGACGGTGGCCCCTGCGAGGTGATCGTCGCTGGGCTTGGCGGCGTGCCACTCATCGCCGAGTAAGCATTTTGCTCCAACACGCATCAAAAAGCCCCGGCTCGGTTACTCGAGCCGGGGCTTTTTTGGGTTGGCGTGGACTGGTTTAGAACGAAACGCAAACGTCGGCCAAGCACATTTGCCCCTGCGGACATCCTTCGGTACCGAACATACTTCCACAGCCGATGCACAGACCGAACTGACACGTGGAGGGAGAAGGACACGCCGGGTCGCATGTCATGGAGCCACCACCACCACCGGTCAGGTCCTGGCACTCGCCGGTGGTCGTATCACAGAACGTGCCGTCCGGGCATGCGTTGGGATCGTTGGAGCAATCCGTGCCCGTTTGGGGCGGCACGCATGTGTTGGTATCCGGGTCACAGACGGTATTGCCGGTGCATACGTTCGGGTCGACCGAGCAGTCCGGGGCCTCGCCACAGGAGCCGTCGACGCAGACTTGGTCGCTCGGACAGTCGGAATTGCCCAGGCATTCGACGCAGCAATTCGAGACGCAATAGAAGTCTTCCTGCGAGCATGCGTTTCCGCCGTCGCCGGGGTCGCACTCATTCTCCGGGGCGCAGGCGAAGCATTCGCCGTTGGAGTTGCAGGTCTCGCCGGCGGCGGTGTCGCAATCGCTGTCGTCGAGGCATTGGGCGCAGAAGCAGCCCTCGGCGTCGAATTTGTTGTACTCCGGGTCCGAGGCGCAGTCGTCGGGGCTGGGCGTGCCGGGCGGGCAGTCATTCTCGATGCACTCGCCGGTGGTCGTGTCGCAGACTTCGGAGCCGGTACATTCCGGGTCGCACGCCGAGGACTGGTCGGCTTCGCATTGGTTATTGTCGTTGCAGACCTCACCGTCGTTACAATCGGAGTCGACGGTGCAGTCTTCTTCGCCGCCGTCGACGACACATTGGTTATTCTCGTCGCAAATCTCGTCGGTCTCGCAGTCGATGGAGTTGGCGCACTCGCCGATTTCGCACTCGTTGGTATCCGGGTCGCAATACTCGCCGTCGTCACAGTCGTCGTTGACCGTGCAACCTTCTTCGTCTTCGCTGGGGACGCATTCGTTGGCCAGGTTGCACTCCTCGCCGTCTCCGCAATCGGAGTCGCTGGTGCAGTCCTCTCCACCGCCACCATCGGTCGTGCACACCCCGTCACTGCACATCTCGCCGGCGTCCGTGTCGCAGTCGCTATCGCTGCTACACTCCGGCCGCGAGCACACCCCGTCGGGGTTTTCGTCATTGACCAGGCAGATACGGCTGGGGTCGTCCTCACAATTCTCGCACGGCGCCGAGATGCATTGGTCTTGGTAGTTGCACACCGTGCCGATCTCACAGTCGCTGTCGAACTCGCAGGACTGAGCAGAGCTGGTGTCTTCAGACCCACAAGCCGCGAGGCCGACGGTCAGCACGAACACCGCAGCCACATATAAACAGGTCGAAAATGCTCGAGCCTCTGACAATTGTCTTATACCCATGGGGAAAACCTCTCTTGGAACCAAAATCTTGCGTATGGGAACGGCGCGAACAAAGACACACCGGCTAATGTAGTATAACGTGCGATAGTATAATGAGCTATTATTTAGAATTCAAACGGTAACTGCAGGTTTGAGGCTCGGGGCTCGAGGCTTGGGGACAGCGTCGCTCCTTTAGAGCTTGCGGGCGACTTCACGGGTGAGCGCCTCGTAGTGGCTGGCGCCGCGGCTGTCGGGATCGAATTCGAAGATCGGCTTGCCTTCGAGTTGCGCCTTGGCCAGCGCGGTGTTGATGCCCACGCGGGTGTCCATCAGCAATCCGCTCCAGGCGTCCTCTATCTGAGCGAGGACCTGCTCGTTGATGGAGGCGGTGCGTCCGTCCACGCGGGTGAGCACCACGCCGAGCACGTCGAGCTCGTGGCCGAGCCGCTCGTTGACGGTGACCACCGTGCCGATGAGTTCGTCAGCGCCCTGCACCGACAACGCGGACAGGTCCGTGGGGATCAGCACCTTGTCGGCGGCGACCAGCGCGTTGAGGGTGAGATTGCCCTTATTGGGCGGCGAGTCGATGATGATATAGTCGTAATGCGTGCGCGTGATCTCGAGCGCGTCGCGAAGCAGAGACTCCTTGCCGATCTTCTGGGCAATGCGCCCCTCGGCCTCCGCCAAACCACGATCGGCCGGCGTCACGTCGAGCCCGTCGATGCCCGAGGGCACCCGCGAATCCAAAAGCTCGAGCGGCTCGTCGCTCAACAACACCTCGCTGACCGGCTTTTTGCGCTGCGAGGAGATATGCGCCGAAAGACTGGTCGTGCAGTGCCCCTGAGCGTCCAGATCGATGAGCAGCACACGCGCATCCTCGAATTTGGCCAGCCCCGCCGCCAGGTTGACCGCGGTGGTCGTCTTGCCCACCCCGCCCTTGACCGTAGCAACCGCCAAGATATGAGCGTGGCGCTCTCCCCGGGGGTATTTGGCTTCGTTTTTGACCAGGCGCTTGAGGCCGTTGGTGATCAGGTTTCGCATTCCGTCGCTCCGGGACTGCCTTGGTGTGCTAAGTATGCTGATGTGTCTGACATTACAGGCGTTGCGTGGTTGACGCAATGCGTCACGGCTCCGAGAGAGTAAGAGAGTGAGACAGTGAGAAAGTAAGATGGAAAACTTGGCATACCGAGCGGTGGCGGGCGGTTGCGGTTTTTGCTGTATCTAACTCTCTCACTCTCTGACTTTCTCACTTTCTTGCAGTACCAACCCCGGTTGCCAACTCGCCACAAAATCCATATAGAGAAGCCGCGTAAAACGCGCCTTCCGCCACAGTCCCCGAGGTAAGCCGTGAGCGACACGCCAAAGACCCCTCACCGTTCGACGCTTGGCACTGACTCCTTTGCCGAGAACCCGCGCACAACCCCCGCAGAGCATGTCTCGCAGGGCATTAAATTCGAGGAGCCGCTCATCTTCGAGCGAAGCCAGCCCGGCCGGGTGGGGTTCTCGCTGCATGCGGACGATTGGGATGTGCCGCGTGTGGAGCCGAGCGAGGCGTGGGACGAGGACCTGGTGCGCTCGGAGAAGGCCGAGCTCCCCGAGGTCAGCGAGCCGGAGGCGGTGCGCCATTATACGCGTATGAGCCAGTGGAATTACTCGATCGACACCGGGTTTTATCCGCTGGGCTCGTGCACGATGAAGTATAACCCGAAGATTAACGAGGGGATCGCCCGACTGCCCGGCTTTGCGAACCTGCACCCGTATCTGCCCGATGAGTGGTGCCAGGGCGCGCTGGAGTTGCTGCATAAATTGCAGGGATTCCTCACCGAAATCTCCGGGCTGCCGCATTGCTCGCTGCAGCCGGCGGCCGGCGCTCAGGGCGAGTTGACCGGACTGATGTGCATCGCGGCGTATCACCGGGCCAATGGCGACTCGAAGCGCACCAAGATCATCGTGCCCGAGTCGGCCCACGGCACCAACCCCGCCTCGGCTGCGTTCAACGGCATGAGCGTTATTGAGGTCAAATGCGCCGAGGACGGCCTGCTCCACCCCGAGGCGGTCGCCGAGGTCATGGACGAGACCGTCGCCGGCCTGATGATCACCAATCCGAGCACGATGGGGCTATTCGAGAAACATATCGGCACCATCTGCAATATCGTCCACGAGGGCGGCGGGCTGGTCTATATGGACGGCGCCAATATGAACGCCATTCTCGGCAAGGCGCGCCCGGGCGACTTCGGCATCGACGTGATGCACTTCAACGTGCACAAGACCTTCTCGACGCCCCACGGCGGCGGCGGTCCGGGCGCCGGCCCCATCTGCGTGAGCGACGCGCTCGAGCCGTTTTTGCCCGTACCGCGCGTCGCGAGGCGCGACGAGACCGAAGAAGGCCCCGAGTTTTTCCTCGACTTCGAGCACCCCGAGACGGTCGGAAAGCTCAAGGCCTTCTGGGGGAACTTCTTGGTATACGTGCGCGGCTACACCTATCTGGCCGAATACGGCCACCGGCTCGAGCGGCTCAGCGAGCTGGCCGTGCTCAACGCAAACTACTTGCGCACCGAGCTCAACGACCTCCTCGAGGTCGGCTTCCCGGGGGTGTGCATGCACGAGGTCGTCTTCAGCGACGCCACGCTCAAAGAGCGCGGCGTCGAGACCCTCGACGTCGCCAAGCGACTCATCGACTACGGCTTCCACCCGCCGACGGTCTACTTCCCGCTAAACATCCACGGCGCGTTGATGGTCGAGCCCACCGAGACCGAGTCACGCGCGACTTTGGACGCATTTGTGGACACGATGCGGACGATCTTGGACGAGGCCGAAGAACAACCCGAGATGCTCAAACATGCGCCGTACAACGCGTTCCGGACGCGTCTGGACGAGACGAAAGCGGCGAGGAATCCGATTCTGACGTATAAGCAGTTGGTTGCGGCGCGGAAGGAAGGATCGGCGTAGTAGGTTGTTGTGGTGCCCCTCCGCCTCGCTATGCTCGGCACCTCCCCATGGCGGCTGAACGCCGCCATGGGGAGGAACTTTCGGATTGTTCGGACGTTGGTGGGTTGTTGTTGTTCAGAAAGCAACCACTGTGCGATCTAGCGGAAGGTTCCTCCCCAGGTCGAAGACCCTGGGGAGGTGGCGCGCCGAAGGCGCGACGGAGGGGTGCCTCGCACAACCACCAACCTCAAAGCCCGATCGCCTTCGTAATAATCTCCTTCATAATCTCCGACGTGCCGCCGCCGATGCTGATCAGGCGGGTGTCGCGCCAGGCGCGGGCGACCGGGCCCTCTTCGACGTAGCCCATGCCGCCGTGCAACTGCAGGCACTGGTCCATGACGTCCATGGCGACCTCACCGGCCTTGAGCTTGGCCATCGAGATCTCGCGCTGGGCGGGCAGGCCGCGCTCGAACATATCTGCGGCGTGGTAGGTCAGCTGGCGGGTGGCCTCCAGCTCGGTCTCCATGTCGACGATCTTGTGGCGAGTGACCTGGAAGCCCATGATCGACTTGCCGAAGGCGTTTCGCTCTTTGCAGTACTCCTTGGTCTTGTCGAGGATGAGCTGGGCGCCGGCGACCGCCGACAGCGCGCCGACCAGCCGCTCTCCCTGGAAGTTCTGCATGATATAGTAGAAGCCGTGACCCTCGTTTCCGAGCAAGTAGCGGCTGGGGATGCGGCACTCGTCGAAGAACAGCTCGGCGGTGTCCGAGGTGCGGTTTCCGATCTTCTCGAGCTTGCCGCCGACCTCGAAGCCGGGGGTGTCGGTCGGGAAGAGAAACAGGCTGATGCCGCCGTAGCGATTGTCCAGATCGGTGCGCGCAGCCAGCGTGATGAAGTCTGCACGGGTCCCGTTGGTGATCCAGGTCTTCTGGCCGCTGATGACGTAATCGTCGCCATCTTTTTTGGCCACCGTCGTCATGCCGGCGACATCGCTGCCGGCGCCCGGCTCGGAGACGCCCAGGGCGGCGATCTTCTCGCCGCGGATGGCCGGCGCCAGGAATTCTTCCTTCTGCTCGTCTGTACCAATCTCGTCGATGATCGGGGTGGCCATATTGCTCTGGACGAGCATCGCCAGGGTCAGGCCGGCCATATTGCAGCGGGGCATCTCCTCGCAGAACACGGCCGTATGCCAGATATCGCCGCCGGAGCCGCCGACCTCGACCGGATAACGCGCGCCCAAAAAGCCCAGCTCGCCCATCTTCTTGAAGAGCTCGTCGGGGAAGTGGCGCTCGCGCTCCCACTCGTCGGCGTGCGGGGCCAACTCCTTCTCGGCGAAGTTGCGCACCTGCTTGCGGAACATTTCGTGTTCTTCAGTGAACTGGGGATATTTCTTTTCCATGCGTCGTCCTCTTCGTTGCGGTGTCCCGACTAAATAAGCGTCGAATAAGTAAGTGTTTACTAACTAACCGACTGAATCCTAAACAACAACGGGCCGGTTGGCAACAGGAGGATCGGGTTCTGTGCGAGACCGGCTGTGAGTGCGAAATTGAATTCGCGCCCCCTGTGGGCTATACCCACCGTACTGACCATCGACTCCCCACTGAGGTTGAATAGCAGCTGCGCCGTGTCCGATCTCTTCGAAAATCTGCGTGACTTGAAGGGGCGCACCGCCGCCGACAGTGGCTTTGTGCGGCTTCTTCGCGCCGGCGGCCTGCTGGTCGGGGTCTTTCTGATCGGTACGCTCGGCTACTGGTGGGCGGCCGGGGGGGAGTATGGCGTCATCGACAGCGCGTTCATGACCGCCATCACGCTGACGACGGTGGGCTACGGCGAGACGATTCCGGTCTCTCATGACCCGGCTTTGCAAGTCTTTACGATGGTCTTGATCGTCTCGGGCATGGGAATCATGCTGTATTTTGCCTCGGCGTTGACCGCGTTCATCATCGAAGGTGAACTTCGCGACCTGATCTGGAAGAGACGTATGGACCGTGAGATCGATAAACTCCAAAACCACTTTATCATCGCCGGCATCGGTTCGACCGGCTCGCATGTGCTGCGTGAGGTCCTCAAGAGCAATCAGCGCTGCGTCATCATCGAGCGCGACCGCGACCGGATCGACCACGAGCTCAGCGAGTTAGACCACGATTTTCTCTATGTCGTCGGCGACGCCACCCACGACGAACTCCTGCAAGAAGCCGGCATCGAGCGCGCCAAAGGGCTGGTGGTCTCGCTGGGCAATGACCGCGACAATCTCTTCGTGACGATCACGGCGCGCAGCATCAACCCGGAGCTTCGCATCGTCGCCAAGGGGGAGCACCCGCAGGCCGAGCAGAAGTTCAAGATGGCCGGGGCGACCAGCGTCATCTACACCAACGTGCTCGGCGGCATGCGCATGGCCGCCGAGGCCATCCGCCCGGAGGTGACCACCTTCCTCGACCTGATGATGCGGGATCAAAACCATTACCGACGCGTCGAGGAGATCCCGGTTCCCGATGATAGCCCGCTCATCGGCCGTAGAATTCGGGACACCCAGATTCGAAGACATACCGACGCGTTGATCATCGCGGTCCATCGCGGCGACGACGGCGAGTATGTCTTCAACCCGGGCCCTGATTATGAGCTGCCCAAGAACTCCAAGCTGATCGTGCTGACGCTGGTCGACGACGTAAAAACGATCGAAGCGCTGGTTCGCGGCGACCTGGTCTAAAGCCGCGTCACCTCCCCAACCTCAGTCCTCCAGCGGCGCCCAGACGATCGCCTCTCCTCGGGCGTCGACGAGTTCGCCGCGCGCCCCATCCCAGAACATCCCGCCCGATGCGTCGGCCGAGCCAACGAACGTGCCTTGCTCGTCGAGCAGCCACAACGTGTCGTCGGTCTGGAGCGCGATACCGTCGGGCGTCCAGATCGGCGCGTGAGCGCCATTGGGGGTGGGATCGAGCTCGTCGGCCGTACGGTCCTGCTCGCCGTTGACGATCAGGCGCGGCTCGCCATCTTTAGCATCGGTGTCGGCGACCGCCATCGACGGGAAGCCGTGCGGCGAGGCCGTCCAGGCGACCTCCTCGCCGCCCGGTGAGACTGCCGGAGCCCAGCCCAACGCGTGGCCGAGCTCGACCTGGCCCAACTCGCCATTTTGTAGGTCGTGGACGTGGAGGGTCTGGCCACCGGTGTGCTCGCGGATATAGGCGACGCAGCAACCGTCGGCCGCCGCGCTGACCTGCGAGCTGACCTCGTGGTCGATGACTACTGGCTTGTGGGTCTTGTTGGAGCCGTCCAGCGACATCCCGACGAGCGTACCGTCGACTCCAAGCGCGACCAGCGTCGGAGCCTCGCCGACGAGCCTCGCCTCGCTGATGAGCTCGCGCTCGAGCGACCACTCGACGGACTCACCGTCGACGAGCAATACCGGCCGATACCGAAGCGGCCCATCACTGCGCGCAGGCTGGGCCACGGCCTCGCCAACCACTCGCCACTTGCCGTGGATGGCCAGCACCTCGTGGTCGTCATAAGGACCGGCAGAAGCCGGCTCGACGGCCATCGATGTGTGGGCGGTGGCCTCGGGCTCCTGGCTCGTCGCGGCCTCGTCGGTCGCCGTATTCGGCCGCTCGCAACCCAGGAGCGCGAACGCGCTGAGCACGACCACAGCCGCGGCCTTGCCGGTCGCGGACCGTCGACGCCAGAACAATCCGAGCGCGCCGCCCACGACCAGCCAGAT
>CAYLTX010000165.1:0-14340 GCA_964386725.1 uncultured Bradymonadales bacterium
CTCCGCGCCGTAGGCTTCCATCATGGCCTTTCGGTACGGCTTTTGGTCGTAGCTCACCCGCACCATGAAGACTTTGATGTCGATGTCGAACAGCGCCCCTGCGAACGCCAGCGACGAGCCCCATTGGCCGGCGCCGGTCTCGGTGGTGATACGTTTGATGCCGGCTTGCTTATTATAAAAGGCCTGGGCGACCGAGGTGTTCGGCTTGTGGCTGCCGGTGGGGCTTGTGCCCTCATATTTGTAGAAGATGCGGGCCGGTGTATCGAGTCGGCGCTCGAGGTTTCGCGCCCGGTACAACGGGGTGGGGCGCCACATACGGTAGACGTCGCGGACCGCTTTGGGGATGGCGACCTCACGCTCGGTGGACACCTCTTGCTCGATGAGCGCCATCGGAAAGAGCGGCGCGAGATCTGCGGGCCCGATGGGCTCTCCGGTCCCCGGGTTGAGCACCGCCGGGGGCGGCTCGGGCAGATCGGCGGCGATATTATACCAGGACGTCGGGATTTCCTGCTCGTCGAGTTGATATTTGAGCTGATCAGACATGGTTGGCTCCGGTGGGTGTGCGGCTGAGGCCGCGGGAAGCTGGTTTGGCCCAGATTGTTATGACGACGTCGGTATTCTAGCCCGTCGAGGAGGGCTTTGTACACCGGGAGCGCTGGTAATGCCGCCGATCGTGTTTTGCTTTGGATTTGGGCGAGTGTCGTATGCTCGCCGTATTTACTTACGCAGGAGGATTTGTGAGTAGCCAAGAAGTGCGCATGGAAGTGGCTGATATTCTGCTCGACCGGGTCTCCAAATTCGATCCGGAGGAGCTCGATCAGAAGACGCGGCTTCGCCAGGATATGGGGATGGACTCTGCGGGGATCTGGGAGGTCGCCGAGCAGGTCGGCGAGCGATTCGAGATGGCGGTGCCGGAGACCGACCTCGACCAGATTGAAACCGTCGGGGATCTGGTCACCTATATCGAGAGCCACATTCGCTGATTTAGTGCATTCGCGGAGGTTTTTCGGCTCCCGGCCGCATCAGCCTTCGATAAGCACTCACGGTTAAGAGAGTGAGAAAGTAAGCCAGTGAGAGAGTGAGAACAAAGCTCCAAACAACCAAGCCGGCCTCGAGCGGGTTGCCGTATCTAACTTTCTTACTTTCTAACTTTCTTACTCTCTCGCTGCCGGTCATCAATTATAGCCGGCACTGCGCAAACCATCCGTAAGCCAAATAATCTGCGCATTTCTATTTAGTGCGTGCGCCGGTTCCAGCCGCAATCGGAGCAGCGGTGCCGGGGGACCATCAAAAAGACCCCGAAAACCGCCGCGATAAAGCTCACCCCGAGGGTGGGAAAGAAGGCCAAAAAGCCCACCATGATCAACAACCAGCCGAAGATCACCCCAAAAAACGACCGCTTCTTGCGCACATGCTCTCCCCCGCAGTCGGGGCATTGGCTCGGTATGTCGTTTCGGGCGGCGATGGCGGGCTCCTGGAGACTCGGCCGGGCTGAGGCATCGGCTACGTCACTTCGTACAACAGCCTTCCGAGCACCGCAATTTCGAAACCATCTTCATTGCTCGTCACTGGACCTGAAGGTCGAGCGTCCAGGGCGTGTCAGCCGGGACCTCGTCCTCGGTGTCGACCACCAGATAGACGCTGGTGTCCGAAGGCGCCGTCCAATCGAGGGTGGCGGGCGTGCCCTGTCCCTGGCTTTGAGCGCCTGCTTGACAATGGTCGTCGAGTTGAGGGTCGCCGATCATGCAGTCGTCGAGCAGGTAGATGATCGCCTCGCCGTTGGCATGCGGGGTGACCGTGGCGTCGAGGCGGTCGCCGGCCTGGAGGTCGACGCGATAGAATGCGTCGCCCCCCGGCGCCGAATATGTGGACGAGCGGGTCGCGCAGGGGATCCCGGTCGAGCCGAGGTTGCTGTCGAAGCCGGCGAGCTTCACCTCGAATAGCCCGCCTCCGGTGGCGTCGATGGCGTCCACGCAGCGCTCACCGCGCGGCTCGTTGCACTTTGCGACCGCGCCGGAGTCGTCGCAACCGCCGTCGCAGGCGTAGTCCTTCCACTCTGTGCCGAGGCCGTCGCAGTAGCTGAGCAGCGGGGAGTCCGTGCTGCAGCTCCGTGTGCCCGGCACGCAGGTTTGGGGCGCGAGCCTCAAATCGAGCTCGAAGGGCTTGGACGGCGGCGAGGATAAGCTGTTGTCCAGGATGAACCAATAGGTGCCGCTGGTCTCGAAGACATGCTCGAAGGCGCCGGTATTGTCGTGAGTGGCGACGCAGTGATCGTGTGGCTGCGGGCAGTCCGAGGCCAGCCAGCCGGTGACGCCGGCCCCGGCTGGCCAGCTCGCGCTGAATAGGTCGCCGGCCTGGACGCTGAGTTCGAAGACCGCGTCGGTCCCGCCCAAATCGCGCCTGACACACTCGCCACCGGAGCCCAGGATCGGATTATAATCGTCGGCATAGTCGTCCATGGCGATCGTGTGGGTTTGGATCGAGTCGTCGCGCGGGACCATCGTGGCGCCCGAGCAGGTGTCGTCGGCCGGCGGGTTACAGCGTCCGGCGCTGCAGCCGAAGCGGCACGATTCGGTGGCGTACAGCCCCCAGGCGGTGCAGGCCTGGGCGGTCGAGGCGTCCGGGCAGCTCGATGCGCCCGGTGTGCATTCGGAGGCACGCACGTCGATGTCGAGTTCGTAGTCGAACCGGCTATACGAGGTGTTGTAGTCGGCCACGATGTAGACGGTCTCATCGCTGCTGGCCAGATACCCCGCGCGGGCAACCCCGTCGCCGGGCTCGGCGCCCGCCACACACGAGCTCGTCACGTCGCTGCAGTCGGTGGCGATGAATAGTCGAGGCAATGCCGAATAGTTGGCCAGACTCCTCAGGGTTGCCTCGACGGCCTCGCCGGCCTGCAGGTCGACCGCGTAAACGGCATCCGAGCCGTCCGCGTCGCTGACACCGCACGAGCCTGCAGGGTCGAAGTCGGCGCTAAAGCGCGAGAGATCATCGCGAATCACGATGCCATCTCCGACGTCGAGCGCGTCCGCGCATTGAGAATTCGGCGTCGATGGTGCCGCGCATAGATCGCCGTCGCAGCCCAGCGGGCAAGTCTCGGTGCGGATTACGCCCGAGCCGTCGTCGGCGCAGAACTCCAGCGTGGAGGTCGCCGCATCGCAAGAGCGGCTGCCGGGCGGGCAGGCGGCGGCGGAGGTGATGTCGAATTCGACGCCGATTCGGTCGTTGCTGTTTTCATAACTGCGCTCGACGACGACATAGTAGGTCTGCGATTGGTCGGCCATGACCTGTACCGTCTGGTCATCGCCGGCCTTTTCGACACACGAACGGCCGGGGTGCTGGTCGCAATCGTCGAGCAAATAGAGGTTTTTGTATTGGCCGATGAGTCGGGCGCTCAAAACCTGACCGGCGGCCAGCGGCACCGCGTACACGACCTCGCGGCCCGACCGGTAGGTGATGCCACACGCCTCATTGGAGACTCGGATATCATCGCTAAACTCGCCCAGATCGGCGAAGACCGTCTGTGAGTTGTTGAGCTCGATGGCGTCTTCGCAATACTCGCCGCTCTCGTAAGTACAAGAGCCCTGCGCACAGCCCGACAGGCACGGAACCGTGCGCCAACGCCGGTAGTCGCTGCAGATCTCGACGGCGCTTCCGTCGGCGCTGCATTGGCGAGCGCCGGGGCTGCACTGGGTGGGCAGCGTCTCCATGGAGATCGCGGCCGGGCTGCCGCCGTCGACGACGACGGTGAGCGTGGTGGAGGCCGAGGGCGCATAGAAGACGTCGCGTCCTTCGACGAATTGATCGAAGTAGCTGCCCGCCACGCAACTCGCCTCGGCCGATGCGCAGTCCTCGATGACGGTGATGGCCGGGTCACGGCCCAGGCCGGTAGCGCGCACGTGCAGCACCTCGTCGGCGTCGACGTCGATCCTGTAGAAGGCGTCGTTGCCGTCGAATTCGTCGGTGGTACAAGACGCATCAGGCGTCGAAAAATTGTCGGCGAAATCGCCGAAGTCGAGGAAGGTTGAAAAGCCGTCGTCTACCAACGGAGCGGTGGCGCAGCTATTGGATTGGGTCGGGTCGGCGATGCAGCCGCCGCGGGCGCATTGGCCCGGGCAGCTCGTACTGGAGGCGACCGCGGTGCCGTCGTCGTTGCACATCGCCACGGTGGTCGCGTCCTGGCAAAAGGCCTTCGATGGCCGGCACGCCGCCCCCGAGGTGACGTCGAATTCGACCTCGAAGCCGGTGTGCAGGTTGCTGTTGGCGAGCCCGTCGACGACCGCGTAGACGGGCCCGCCGTCTTCGGAATAGTAGTGCGCAGTGCCGCTTCCCGCAAAGGTGCCGCCGACCAGGCCGGGCGTACAGCTATCGCCGTCGTTGCAATCCTCGACGAAATACAGGTCCGAGCGCGTCCCGGCGTTTTGAAGCGTGACCTCGAGCAGGTCGCCGGGCTGCAAATCGACGCGGTAGAAGGTGTCATAACCCTGTCCGCTGGTGCCGGATGAGAGGCACTCGCCGGCCTGGGTCGGGGCGATTGTGAGGTCGTCGGTGCCCTCGAAGGTGCCGGTGAATCGGTCGCCGTCGGCGGCTTCGATGGCGTCGTAGCAGATGTCGCCGGTGGGCGTGACGCATTTGTCGTCGGCGCAGCCGCCGGGACCACACGGATAGGCGTCGAAGAGCCCCTGGTTGCACTGCAGAAGCTCGCTCGAGCCGTCGCAGACGAAGTCGCCGCTCGAGCAATTCGAAGCCTGGACGCGCGCGTCGAGCAGGAATTCTCGATCCTGCGGATAGAACGATGCGCCGGAGTCGACGATCAGATAGACGGTCTCGGCGCTGTCGGCGTGGTAGCGAAAATGCGGCTCATCCAAAGAGGCATAAAACCTGTCGCTCGAGATGTAATCATCCGGTAGGTCGCCACAATCGCTGACCAGGTACATCGTAGCGTTGAAGGCAGACGTCTCGAGCGAGATGTCGAGTACGTCGTCGGCGGCCAGGTCGAAGCGGTAGACCGCGTCGGGGCCATCCTCCAGAGGGGTACTCTGAAAATCATTGGTATAATTATTCAGATTGTCGATCAGGCGAGCCCCGCCGCTCAGGTCGAGCGCGTCCTGGCATGTATTGTGAGATTGGGAGGGCAGGGAGCAGAGGCCGTCGCTGCATCCGGCCTGGCAGGCGTAGCGATACCGCTCGCTGCTGCCGTCCGAGTTGCATTGGACCA
Source organism: uncultured Bradymonadales bacterium (assembly GCA_964386725.1). Taxonomy (GTDB): domain Bacteria; phylum Myxococcota_A; class Bradymonadia; order Bradymonadales; family Bradymonadaceae; genus CAYLTX01. The sequence continues at coordinate 5,219 of CAYLTX010000165.1, forward strand.
ACTCGCCGGTCGAGGCGTCGCAATGCGCGCCGCCGGGCTGACAGACGGCCGCGTCCGGCGCGATGTCGACGGCGATCTCGAAGGTGCCGGTGGCGGCGGCCTCGGCGGTGTCGACGACCAGCAAATACCGGCCGGTGCGCGGCGCCCAGAAGTCGAGCGCATCGGTGTCGTCTGCTCCCCACAGGCACTCGTCGTAGAGAGCATCGGTGCAGTCCTCGACCACATAGAGGCTGGCGTGTTCGGCGTCGGTGGTCAGTGTCGCCTCGAGCATGTCGCCCTTGTCGAGTTGGACCGAGAAGAACGCATCCGGCCCCTCGTGCAGCGAGTCGTCGGCGGGCAGACCGTCCGAGCAGGCGCCCAAGTTGCTGTCATATCGGGACGAGTAGGTGTCGAAGTCGCCGGTGTGACTGTCGCCGTCGCCCAGCGGATGCGGGCGGTCGCACCGGTCGCCCGGCGGCGGGCTGCAAGCGGTGTCGGCGCAGCCAAATTCGCAGGTCGCGATGGTCTCGAAGCCGGTTTTGAGCGTGTTGCACTTTTGCAGATCGTCGCCGTCGCATCGAGCCTCCCAGGAGTCGCAGATAACCGGCGCGATGGTGATGTCCAATTCGGCCTGGCCGCGCGTATCGGCGATGGAGTCGGCGACAAGGTAGAGCGTCTCCGGGGCGTCCTCGCCGCTCCAATGGGTGAGCTCCTCGGGGCCCTCGGAGTCCTCATTGGCGCCGTCGATGCAGCGCCGGTCGGGATCGATGCAATCTGAGAGTAAGTACAGCGCGACATCTCGCGGGTCATCGGCCCGCAGCTCGGCGTGCATCGCGTGATCCGGGGGCAGCGCGATGCGATAGGCGGCGTCGGCACCGTCGGTCTGCGTCGAGCCGCCGAAAACCGGAACGCACGCCTCGTCGTGAATTTCGTAGTCGCCGTCGAGCGTGGACCAATCGATGTCGAAGGTCGAGGTCTCGGTGACCGATGGCGCGCTCTGGCAGGTCTCGGCGGGGCGTGGCGCGCAGCGGCCGGTATGCGGCTGGCAGACGTCGTCACACACTCGTGTCTCGAGGTTGCTGCCGTCGCTATTGCAGAATTGCGCGGTGCCGGTATCCGTGCAGCTATCGTCGGCCGCCGTGCATCGCGCCGACGACGAGGACAGGCTCAACGTATAGCTGCCTTGGTCGTCTCGTGTCGGGCTCTGGACGAGCAGAAAGTAGCGGCCGGGCTCGACCAATTGGCTCTCGAGGGTGTGCTGGGACGGTGCTTCGATCACCGAGCAGGCCGCCTCGGTGTCGGCGCGTCTGCACTCCGAGCGAAAAGCCAGGGCGAAGCGGCCACCCGCAGAGGCGGTGAGCTGGGCCGTCAGGCGCGTCTTCTCGGCGATGTCGACGGCATAGACGTCGACGCCGCCCGACGACTCGACCGTACAGCGGCTATGGGGCGGCCCGAGGCTGGACTGGGAGGTGTCTCCGGTGACGGTTTGTCCGGCCTCGATCACGGTGGCCCCGTCGCAGCGCTCGCCCGTCGAGCGCGGCTGCACGGCCGCAAAAAGAGTGTAGTGAAGACCGCTTTCGGCGATGGGCTCGGCGGCGTCGACGACGATTCGGAAGCTGCCCTCGTCTTGCAGTCCGAGGCTGTAGGTGAAGTCGAGATGTCCGTCGACGGTGCGTTCGTCGGCGAGACTCTGCCCATCGGGGTCGATGAGCTCGACCTCGATATCGCCGAGGCCGACCTCGCGGGGCGGAAAGTCGAGCGCGACATGGATATCACGCCGCTGCACCGCATCCCTGATGCGCGGCACCTCGAGGGTGTAGACATCGCGGTCCTCGGCGCACAGCGTCGCCGAGAGCGCTCCGACGTGGGCCAGGTTCTCGAAGACAGCAGCCTCGGCGGCCGTATCATTCGGCTCGAGGGCGTCGGGCTCGCAGGTCGGGGCGCTGAGGCAATGTCGCCCGGCGCATACACGGCCGTCGAGACAATCGACGGAGGTCGAGCAGGGTGTCGGTTCGATGCATTCGGCCGAGAGCGCCTGCTCGTCGAAGTCGCAGATTTGGTCGCCCGGGCAACCGCCGTCGCCGCAGAGTTGGTCGTCCGGAGTGCAGCTGGCGTCGAGACAGCGCTTGCCGCTCAGACATTGGGCCGACTCGGTGCATGAATCGGCGTCGATGCAATCCCCGCTTTGAGGCGCGCATACGCCGCGGTCGCACTCCACTTGGCCGGCGGCGCAGAGGTCGCGCTCGCAGGTGCCTTCATGGCATAAGAAACCCTCCAGGCAGCGCGCCTCGGGACTCGTGCAGTCGTCGGGATTGACGCACTCGCCGGCGTCATCGCACTCGCCTCTTACACATGGGGGTGTGCATTCATGCGAGGCGACGCATTCGCCATCGTCATTGCGAATTTGATCGTCGGCGCAATGGGTCGGATTCGGATCGCCGTCGGAGCAAGAGAGCGCAAACGCAGCCGCGAACAGAACGATCGACCGCCAAAATATCGAGCGAGATACGTTGTGTGACATCCCCATCAAAGTCCCAAATAGCGCCGTGTGATGCGGGGCGTGCATCTTAAACAACAAGAGCGGGCAGCTTGCATCTTAGAGAATAAGAGCGAGCAGAGCGAGCGCGTGCCGCGATCGAGCTAGACTGCCCGTGCGTGGCGATGCCGAACCGGTTGTCCATGTCGCTCGGGCTTTGCGACTGGTGATCTGGTGGCTATACTCGCTTCGATTGACCGTCTGGTCAGCCGCAGCTTGTCCACGCGAGCGAGCACCTTCGCGATCACGGAGCAATATGGGTGATGACGCACAACAACGACGCCCCACTGAGCGCCGCGACACCATCTGCGTGGTCGGGGCGGGCAGCTCGGGCTTGGCCACGGCCAAGAATCTGCGCGAATACGGCTTCGCAGTCGACGTCATCGAGCGCACCGACGACCTCGGGGGCAACTGGAACTTCGGCAAGGGCAACTCCAGGGTCTACGAGTCGACGCATACCATCTCGTCGAAGCCGTTTACGCAATATCCCGACTTCCCGATGCCCGACGCCTTCCCGGACTACCCGCATCATAGCGAGATTTTGGCGTATTTGAGGCGCTACGCGAACCACTTCGGTGTGGATGAGTGCATCGAGTATGAGCAGGAGGTCGCCCACATCGAGTCCTGCGACGGTGGGCTGTGCTGGGACGTGACGGTGCAATCCGTCGGTGACGAGCCCGCAACGACAGAGACTCGCCGCTACGGCGGCGTGGTCATCGCCAACGGGCATAATTGGTACCCGAAGACGCCGAGCTTCCCCGGCGAATTCGCCGGCGAGGTGTTGCACTCGGCCGACTATAAGAGCGCCGACGTGCTCGACGGAAAACGCGTGTTGGTCGTCGGCGCGGGCAATACCGGCTGCGACATCGCCGTGGAGGCGGCCCAGCGCGCAGATACCTGTTACCACAGCACCCGCCGCGCGTATTGGTACTCGCCAAAATACGTCTTCGGAAAGCCCTCCGACCAGATCTTCGATATGCTTCTGGCGGCGCCGCTTCCGCATCGCGCGGTGCAGTTTTTGCTCGAGAAGGCCGCGCGGCTGGTCGGCGGGGATATCGAGCGGGTGGGGCTTCCCGAGCCCGACCATCGCTTCTTGGAGACCCACCCGATCGTCAACAGTCTGCTGCTGTATTATATCGGCCACGGCGAGGTGTTGCCCAAGCCCAATGTCGAGCGCTTCGACGATCACACGGTCCACTTCAAAGACGGCTCGAGCGTGGAGGTCGATCTGATCGTCTACGCCACCGGCTATCTCATCCGGTTTCCCTTCATCGAGCGTGATTTGCTCAATTGGGAGGACGGCCGGCCGCGGCTGTATCTGCACGCCTTCCATCCCGACTATACGAATCTGGCGGTGATCGGCCTGATCCAGCCCGACAGCGGTCAGTTCAAGCTGGTGCATTGGCAGAGCGTGGCGTTGGCCAAGCTGATGCGCCTGGGGCGCGAGCAGCCGGCGGTCGCCAAGGGATGGCTGGAGTATTTTCGCCGCCACAGCGACCGCTCGCTGGGCGCCGGCGTCGAGTATAAGGAGTCGACGCGCCACCTCGTCGAGATCCAGCATATGTCCTATATCGAAGAGATCGCCGAGCTGATCGAAGGGCTCGACCAGGCCCGCGGCCCGGGCAGGGAGACGCTGAGATCATGGTAGAGCGCAGCAAAGCAGACATACCTGAGCGAGTCATGCGCCGGCTGGAGTGGGCGTTTCCAAGCGACCCGGTCGACCTCGAGGTGATCTCCAGGTTGCCAGATGGGCTACCAGGCGCCTCTGGAGAAAAGCCCGCAGCCAAGCCGCCTATCTTATTCGTCCACGGGCTGGGCCACGCGGCCTGGGCCTTCGACGAGCATTGGATGCCCGCGCTGGCCGAGCAGGGCTGGCCGTGCCACGCGTTGAGCCTGCGCGGCCACGGCGGCAGCGGTCGGCCCGAAGAGCACCGCTTCGCCTCGCTTCGCGACTACGAGCACGACGTGATGCAGGCAATCATCGGGCTCGACGAGCCCCCGGTGATCGTCGGCCATTCCATCGGCGCGCTGGTCGTCATGCGCGTCATCGAGCGATATGCGGCGCGCGCGGCTGTCCTCCTGGCTCCGATCCCCGCCCAGGGCGGCCTGGGCGTGGCGAGGCGCATGCTCAGATATGCTCCGGGAGACTTCGCCCGCGGGCTGGCAGGGCAGCCGTTGAAATGGCGGCGCGAGCACTTCTTCTCGGAGGAACTCGATTCTGCGACCGCCCAGCGCTACCTGGCCCGGCTGACTCGGCCGTCGCCGATCAACCAATACGAGGCGATGCTGCCACGTTCGCCGAGGCCGTCGAAGGCGCCGGTCTTCGTCATTGGGAGCCGCGACGACGCCTTCGTGCCGCCCCGAGACGTCGAGCGCACCGCGCTCGCCTATAATGCCCGGCTCCGCATGTTCGTGGGCATGGGCCACTCGATGATGCTCGACGCCGGCTGGGAAGAACCCCTCAAGGCGATGATCGCCTGGCTCGAGCGCAGCATTCTCCGAGAGTGATATAGAGTTGGGATTCGGAGCACGCTTCGGATACACTCTGCCCATATTCGAAAGGCACTCCGGTTTATCTGGTACTGATCATGCGCGCCCTCGTCGCCATATCGCTGCTGCTTGCCGCGCTCTTGCTTCTGCCATTGGGGGGGTGCGCCCAGGCTGAATTGCCCGGCGCGGACGCGGGGCTGGGTAGTGACGCAGAAGCGCCGGACACCGATCACGCCGACACGCCGCCGATCGAAGATACCGACGCCAATGACACGGACTCTCAGCAGGACGTGGACCTGGACGCGCGTGCAGACGCCGATGTCTGCGTTCGGCTGACCTGTGAGGAGCTGTCGGCCTGCGGCAGCGTCGACGACGGTTGTGGTTCGACCCTCGAATGCGACGCGTGCGTCGATCCTGGCGAGATCGCCGAGGTCGTGGTGACGCCGGCGGGCAACAAGGTGCTCGGCGTTGGCGAGTCGCTTGGATTGGAGGCGACCGCGCGCCGAGCTGACGGTACCGAGGCCCCCTGCAATATCGAATGGTCCAGCCAGAACCCCACGGTCGCGCGCGTCGACGCCACCGGCGCGGTGCGCGGCGTCGCGACCGGCATCAGCAACGTCTCGGCCGATTGCCACGGTAACTCCGACCAGGTGCGCGTGTACGTCAATGACAGCGGGCTGGCCGACGACCTGCTCGATCCCGGTATATTGCGTATCTGGTTTCGCGCCGACGCGGGCATCAGCCGAAGCGGAACTACTGCTACGGCCTGGGAAGACCTGAGCGGCAACGGCTTTAAGGTGGCCGCGGGAAGCTCTTTTTCGGACCAGCCAGGTTTCATCACCGGGGCGCTCAACGATCACCCGGTGCTGCGCTTTGCGGGCCGCCAAGACATGAGGAACTCGGGCGAGCCGGTGTCGGTTGGCCAGGCGACGATCTTTGTGGTCGCCAAGAATACCGACGCCGACCACCGCGGCCAGATCCTGTCGAATTGCGGCGACGGCGGCAATAACCAGCTTCGCTACGACGGCACGTCCACCGACCTGTATTTTTATGGTGAACAGAGTGGGTTGGACACTTCGGTGAGTCTGTCGAGCCCGACCACCGAGTTTAGACTATTGTCGGTGGTCCTGTCGGGCTCGCAGCTCCAGGTCTTCGTCGACGGCCAGCAGGAAGCCTCCGAGGCCGTGTCGACCGGCGGCGATTGGCACTTCGGACAACTAGGCGCGCGCTGCAGCTCGGAGCAGCTCGAGGCGGACCTCGCCGAGATCATGGTCTATGACGACGCGCTCTCCGACGCCCAGCGCGCCCAAGTCGAGCAATATCTGAGAGGGCGCTACCGGCTGTGATCAGTCGGGTTTGGACACGCTGCTTCGCTCGTCTTGGCGCATCAGATGCACGGTGAGCAGCATGCGTGACTCTTCCCGAGCGCGCACGTCGTGCTCGATGCCGGGCGCGAGCATCAGAAGCTGGCCCTCTTCGAGCCGGTGGACCTCCTCATCCGTTTCGACCTCGAGCTCGCCATCGAGCACGTGAATGGTCACCGCCCCGTCGACCTTATGCTCGGGGAGCCGGCTGCCCTCGGTGAAGTGAAAGAGGGTCAGCGTCTGCGAGCCGTGGCGAGCGATAGTGATCTGGCGGTGGCCTTCGGTCGCATCGTGGGGCTCGTCGACCAGGTCCTCGAAGCAATCGGCGAGGTCGAGCTTGCGCTCGGGCTCGGCGAAACGCTGGGCGGGGTGCGGGCGAAGGCGCTGTTGGGGCTGGCGGTCGGTACTCATGGAGTTCCCTTCGTTGGCAAATTTTTGTGCATTGAGCCGTTGGAATGGGGCTGCACACTCGGACAATTCGTCTCTCGGGCGAAGCTAAGCACGCATCGCAGCGGTCACAACCGAGCGCATCGAGCCTCCCCCGACGTGTTCGAGCGGCGGGAACCAAAAAAGAAGCCGGGCGAGGGAAATCCCTCGCCCGGCTGGTGGCGACCCCAAGAGTCGCTCAAATTAGATCAAGATGCTCAGGGTGCAGGCGTGTCGACCTGGTAGTACACCTTGCAGCCGTAGAAACGCAGGTCATCCGAGGGCTCCGTGTCGTACCAAATCGAGATCTGGTAGGCGTTGCGGTCGTTGTCGACCGTCTGGCTGATCGAGCTATTTGTGACATATTGCAGGTCGGTGCTCTCTCCCGTGGTGTTGAGGTCTTCGGTGAAGAGGATCGAGTAGTTGCCCGAACTAAGATTCCAGAGGTTCGACTCGGTCACGCGCATGCGCAGATGCTGGTCCTCGGCGCTATCATCGTCATAGCCGTAGCAACTGACGCGATCGATGGTCGCGCCGTCCGGGATCTGGATCGGAGCGTTGAGATAAAGTGATCCGGCGTCGTCGGTACGGTAGCCGTATTGGCCGCCGACGTTGGATAGCTTCCAGATCTCGGAGCTGGTCGGCTGGAAGGTGCTCGCCGGGATGGCGGCAATTCGGTTTTGAGCGTTATTGTACTCGAAGCTGTTGGCAGACACCGTTCCGGTGACGCTGCCGCCGCTGGTGCTCAGGTAGTTGCTGTCGAGGTAGCCGTCGTCGGCCGAGAAGGTCGTGCCGTTTTGGATCAGGCCGGTGCCGGCGTCGTAGGTGGTGTCGGTGTCCTGGTCGGTGCCACACACGACGGTGCCGTCGGCGTTGACTTCCATGACGTACTCACCCGCGCCGCAGGTTCCGCTCACGCGCGACTGGATGGTGCTGGTATCGACCGAGAATTCCTCATTGCTCAGATCCAGGCCGCTGCCGGCGCTGTAGGTGGTGTTGGTGTCGGTGTCTTGGTCGGTGCCACAAACGACGGTGCCGTCCTGATTGATGCCCATGACAAACTCGCCGGTCGAGCAACTGCCGGATACCCGCGACTGCACGGTGGAGGGGTCGACCGCGATCTCGTCGTTATTCAGGGTGAGGCCGGTGCCGGCGGTCAGAGTGCTGTCTTCGTCGTCTTGGCAGGTCCAATCGGAGCCGTCCCATTTGAGGAGTTGGCCGGTCGCACAGCTCGAGTTCAGGCTGATGGTGTCGTTGCTGTCGATCTCGACGCCGGAGCCGGCGCTATAGGTGGTGCCAACCTCGTCGGGCATGTCGGTGATATCGTCCCAACTCGGCGCATAGTCCGAGGGGGCGAAGTCGTCGGCGGTCTGACCCTGCAGGGTCGAGGCGTTGCCGGCGATCGCTGCGTAGGGAACGGTGGCTAGTTTGAGCCGCGGGGACATCTCGGCGCCACCGTCGACTGCAAGGGCCAGGTAGAGGTCCTCTTGGGTGTCGAAGATCTCCAAGTCCGGCTGCAGGTAGGCGGTGAAGGCGCCGGCGTCGGCGTCCAGGGTTTGCTCTTCGGTGTGAAGGGCGGTGCCGCCCGAGGCCGAATCGTAAATGGAGAAGGTGACGGTGACCGTGCCGTCGACGGGGACGCCGGCGTCATCGGTCAAAAATGCTTGAACGGGAACGTCTCCGGGCACCTGGGCGCTAGCCGTGGCCGGAAAGATCAGGGCGACGAGCGCCGCTACAAAAATCATCTTGGTCAATTTCATCTCGATCCTCATCTATCTCTAAATTAAATAATTTGTGGTATTGCTAGCCGATTGGCGATGCGAAGGGCATCGTCTACGGGCTGACCGGTCCCAGCCGGATGCGATAGCCGCTGCCGGAGGTCTCGCCGCGAGGCACGGGAGCGCCCACGCCGATGACCATTCGGTAGCCGCCACCTTCGACCGATCCGCCGGCGGAGGCCGACTGGTAGAACGTGGGCGCCGGCTCCGGGGGCGGGTCCGCGTCGGGACCGGTGTCCGGGCCAGTGTCCGGGCCCGTGTCGGGACCACCATCAGGATCACCAATGGGACCGCCGTCGGTGCCGCCGTCGGGATCGGTGACGTCCGGACCTGCGTCGGCCTGTTGGTTATTCTCATCGAGCGAGTTGTTCCCGCCGCCGGTCTCGTCGCCTCCACAGGCAGCTAACGAGACTGACAATGCGGACAACACCGCGAGCAATAATTTTCGATTCACCATACACAGTCCCCCTTAAGGGTAATAAAAAAACAGGGATTTGCGGTTGTGTCCCTTTTATATCGGATCTTGATTAGGTCGTCTAGGGCGTATCG
>CAYLTX010000166.1:0-14337 GCA_964386725.1 uncultured Bradymonadales bacterium
AAACCACAAAACCCCCACCACACAACACCAATTCAACTCATTGATCGTCATACGGCGAGCATCCGTTTGACGCCCGAGAACCCCACCGATACTGTCCCAAACAACTCGTCACGGCACCCATACGCGACAAACGCGTGGCGGGGGAAAAGAAGATTCGAAGCGGCACCCGGCCCGCCAAAGGCACCGGTATGTCCGCAAGCGCAGAACTCTGTGAAGGACGCGACGATGAAGCTGAAGCTCGGCGATATCGAGATGGATTCGGAAGGCGGGATTTCCTTTGGGGAGTCCGCGGCGCCGGCCGTGGCGGCCCAGGAGCAGGCGCAGTCTGTGCAGAGGCAGCCGGAGTTTGAATCGGAGTCGGACGACGCCTCGCTCATCGAGCGTCTGCCCGACTGGTCGCGCAAGACCTACCTACTCGCCGCGCTCCTCGCCGCAGCCGGCGCCATCGCACTGGGTGCAGTCGGCGCGGGACTCGGCGAGGCCTACGGGGCGATGCGCGTCGTGCCGTTAATCCCGGTCCCCGGCTTATTGGTCGCAGCAGGCGTCGCGCTATGGCAGGCGGCGCGCACTCGAGCCGACTCGCCGAGCATGGACGCGCTGGCTCGCGAGCGCAGCGATACGATCGCCGGCCACCTGAGCGGGCGCGGCGCACCGGCGAGCGTCGAAGAGCTCATGGACGAGCTGGGGTGGCGCGAGGAGGCGGTCGTGCGCGGGCTGAGTGCCGGCGTCGACCGCAGTTGCGCGGCCTTGGCGACGAGCGCCTTTCGCATCACGTCGACTTTGATCGTGTGCCAGTCTGAGCGCTGGCTGCGCCTGTGCTTCCTGCCGAGCCTCCGTGCCTGTTTAGGCGTCTCGGCGCGGTGGACTGAATCTCGAAGCTTGGCGTTCTCGAATTTCGACGTCTGGAAGTAGTGCTCGACCGTCTGCCAATACGTGCCGTCGAGGTAGATCTGGTGCTGGGAAGCGTTCGACAGGCATCCGTACGGGTCTTCCAGATGGAAAAAGTAGATCGTTTCGTCGGCCATGTCTCGCCCCGGGATTGTTCGGTGGTCAAAACGGGATTATCATGCCGCATTCACACCGAGCAGGCCAGCCGAAGTAGTCGGCGGTGAGAGCGTGTTCGATCGTCATACGCCTACGAAGCGGGTGGATTAGGCTCGTCCAGGAGAACAAAGCGATGTCTGTATTTGAAGGTGGCCCTCCAAAGGCTTGGCTGACCGAGAAGACGCTCACCTCGCTGGAGGTGGCTGCATCACTCGTTGATCTTGCAAATGAGCCAGATACCACCGCGTGGTATCGAACGGAGCTCAAGTCAAAGGCCCAGCTTTTGGTGGGGCGCCTGGCTCCGCTCGTTGCTTTCTTGCATGGCGCTGGTCAAGAGGCGGCGAGCCACTCCGAGTGGGGCATCATCCTCGAGTCGGGGACCTTCGGACTGGCAAGGTGGTGTCGCGAGTGGGATATCGTCGACCCGCATGTGGCGGCTTTCGACGCGACGGTTCCAGAGCGCGATGCCGATGAGGTCGAGGCCAAGGCGCAGGAGGCCGATGTCGAGAGCGAAGAGCTCGATGATCTGGAGACCTTCGCGCTGCGCGAGGCGATTCATAACCGGATCTTTCACCTTTTGCTCTACGGGGGGCTGGGCGAGGTCGAGAAGAGCCTGTTGAGCTTCTTGGGGCACCGTCTGAGTTGGTCGCCGGGGCCGGCCGACGAGGTTACCTTTTCCAGGCGGTTTCTTCCGACCGATATTGATGCCTCGGTCGAAGAGACATCCGCTGCTTACAGGTCACTCTACGAGCGCGGGCGTCTCGACCGCCTGATTCACGAAGATCTTCATTCCGATGCGGTTTGTGTGCGTTTGGTGTGCGAGCCATTCAACGATCGGAAGCATCCGACGCCGTACGAGCCAATCGAGTTCGGTGGTCCCGGGACGCGACTGGGCGGGGAGCCGACGACGGGGCAAATAGTCTCGGTGACCCTCAAGGGCGTCGACGAGAAGAAGCAGCGCCTGTGGGGGCTGTTGGACGAGGCGAGACTCGAAACCATCGCACAGCACGTCGGCGACTCGATCGGTCAAGACCGCATCCATGTCGAGCGGGTGGAGTTTAGCAACGACGAGAAGACCCAGATCACCGTGCAGTATCGCCACCGGATTTCGGAGGTCGGCGAGCGCACGCTCGAAATGCAGGTGCTCGCGGTCGTGCGCCACCACATCGACCTGGTCTTGGCGAATCGTACCTGGGAGCTGTGAGCAGTCGGCTTCCGTCGACGAACTAGGCGCGTGGTACACTGACCCGGACCTTTGGCCGCGGTCATGCGCCATATCAGGACACCGGCCGCGACGTCGGGCGTAGCAATCCGTGTCCGTGTGGCAGCGGACGCAAGTACAACAAGTGTAGTCTGCGCCGCGATTGAGCGGCTGTCACTGCGCGAGCTCTCAAAATGGGATGTCGTCATCGGGTGGAGACCATGAGGATGCGGACTCATCTTCAGCTGGATCGGGGTCGAATCCGGCGGCCCACTTGTCGATTTCGGCCTCTTCCTGCTGTTGGATCTTCCGCTGCAACTCACGCTCCGTGCGGTCGCGCTCCTGGACCTGTTGAGCGTACTCGCGCACACGCTCATCGGGGTGCTCGAGGTACTTGTCCAGCTCCTTGCGACGTCCGTTCCGGACGAATCCCTCCCAGGTGAACAGCTGTTCGATATTTCGGATGGCCTGCCGAATCTCTCGCTCCTTCTTGGGGAGCTTCTGGCAGTCCTTACAGATGTGGTCGCGGTGGCCGCGGCCAGTGAATTTTTCGTGTCTGCGCTCGCGTTCGCAGCACCAGCAGAAATGACCCATAGGCTACCTCCTGAAACAACCTCAGCGAACCTCAAAACAAATCATCGTCAAATCCCGCCAGGTCATCGGGCATCTGGCTAAACATCCTGAACTCGCCGAGCGCCCACTCGGCGGTGTCGGCGATGTCGGGATCGGAGTGGCGGGTCAGCTTCGAGAGGGCGCACTCAGACCGGTCGTTTCCGCACCAGATGAGCGCCTCGATGGCGAGTTGGCGGGTGTAGGACTCGCGGTTCTCGTCGAGGGCGACTCGGCGAACGATGGGCTCGGCCTTGCCGAGTTCGCGGGCGCCGGCGGCACGGACCGCCTCGCGCAGGACGCCTTCGGAGAGGTCGTCGCGCTTCACAATGTCGAGGAGCTGATCTTCGAAGCCGGGGATATTGCCCATGCCGAAGACGGCGGTCTGGCGCCAGTCGTCGTCATCGGTCTCCCAAGCGGCGCGCACGGCGCCTTCGTGCCAGTCCAGCGGGGCGCGCACCGCGGCCTCCAGGATGCGCCGGCGCACCAGCTTGGGCGTCGACGCGTCGTGGTAGAGTCGACGGAAGGTCTGGTCGATCTTCTCGAAGGTCGGCTTTCCGAAGTACAGGTCGAGATCGTCCCAGTCGATGCGCTCGTCGCATAGCTGCAGACCCGGCCCGAGTTTAATGGCAGCCTGGCCGCGAAGTTCGGGATCGGCTTCGGAGTCTGTGAGAATGTCGAGCATGCGGCGTGCGCCAGCGTCGTCGTGGATGTCTTCGTCGATCATGATTGCTCTGCAGTTGTGAGAAAGTGTAGAGGTTTTGGGATTCGACCTGCCTCAATTGGACGGCTACCGTCGAGGGTGCCGATTGAGAAATTGTCATGGAAGCGACGCAAAACTAAAGCCAGACTTTAGAAGTTGTCTGTCATGACGACGATTCCTAAAGTCAGCGCCACTGACCGGCATGCCACGTCCCGCCAAACTCCGTCTCAGCTTGAATGGCGACCCACACCGGCTCGAGGAAGCCGCGTATCTCCGCGACAACGTCGGCGAGGGGCAGGGGGGCGAGTTGCGATTTTCGAAGAAACGCCCGCCATTGCTTAATCTTGGAGGCATCGTCCGAGAACTGTTGCGTTCACGCCACCGGGAGGCCCGCTGAGAGCGGAGTCTCCCGCTTTTCAAACGTCCGCCGGATGGACGTCTGCAGAACCGCACCGTCGAATTCGAAGTCGCGGGCCAGCACGTAGACGTCGTAGAAGTCCTTCATCCGGGAGTTGCTCATGCCGAGCTTGACCATTGCTTCGAGTTTCTCGGCGATGGCGGTTTCGAATCGATAAGCTCGGATGTGCGATGTCGGGAGATCGAGAAGCGTGGGAAATTCGACGTCGTCGGCGTCGGGATAGACCTCGTCTCCAATTCCGACGTCGACTTGGATGTGGATGACTGCGTCGGCGAGTTCGGCCGAGAGCTTGATGCGCACACCGGCATAGATTTCGTCCTCACGGATGAAGTCTGCAGTGATGGACTCGGCATCGAATTCGATGCCGTCATCAACGACTTCGGTCTCGAGTACTTCGGCGAACACCTTGGCGACGGTTGCTGGTTCGGGATCGCCAAAGCGCAGCAGGTCGAGGTCTCGTGTCGGTCGGTGTAGTTGGCCAGTCCAGACGTAAAATAGGTTGGCACCCTTGAGGATGAAATCGTCCGAATGCCCACTCTCGGTGATGCGGTAGACGAGGCGCTCGATCCCGTAGCGGGTCAGCAGGTTTTGGAATCGCTCGCCGGTTTCCCGAGATAGGTTGAGGAGGCGCTGGCGAACCGATGCGGCCATATTCTTGGTCATTGAAGCATCTCCAGGTACGGGCGCATCACGCGCTGTACGCGGCAGATCTTGGCGTATTCGTAAATCTCGTCCATCGTAAATCGCTTGTATCGCCAGCCCTCCTTGAGCGCCTCGATGGCGACGTCGAGACCAAACGTGTTCCTGAACTTGAAGATATCCGCAATGGTCTTCGCTACAGAGTAGACCTGGACCTCTACGTCCGCGTCGACGGTGTGGGTTTCAATACCGGCGGAGAAGGCGTCGCCGGAGATGTGGAACACTTCGATGGGCGGCCAGTCGAGTTTCGGCGCCCACTTGCCGCGTTCGATGGCGATGTGGACCGAGTGAGCGATCTGAGTCGTCAGGTCGTGAAACTGCAGGGCGCTGATGCCAAAGACGACCGAGTGGGGCACCTTCTTGGCGACGATGGCCAGATCGAGCGATTCGCTGGCGTCGTGCTCCGGGGACATGTACACGCCCGGGGCGAGTACGGTCAGTTCGCCCTCGCTCTCCAGCCGAGAGAGATACTCTTCGGGGAGGTCGGCCTCCCGTAGGTCGGCGCGGCTCAGAAGGCCACGCTCCCTGGCAAGTTCGAGCACACGCTGCTTTTGGGTGGTCGGTTCAGTCATGGCGCCTCAACAGTTATAAATAAATGTAGAGGTTTCGTGATTCCTCGGCAACCGCATTTTTCCATGTGACGCGATTGTGACTGAACCATGCGGACCGTCTTGTAACCAATTGCCGCGAGATGATCTCAATTGCGGCACAAAAACTTAATCAAATTGATGTGGCCGCTTCGCGCCTTCGGCACTCCCTTTGCCTCACGCGTTCGGGTCCAGCGAACTCGTGGGATCGACCAACCCGTCGAAGAATTGATCGCGCTGAGTGATGACGACACTATAGCCCAGTGCCTGAAGCGCCAGCATCCCGAAGGTACTGCCAGGAGCAAAGCGCAGCGCATCGGAGGACGGGCCGGACTTGTGCGGCATCAGTCGATTTCCGTGAAGGAACGTGCGGTCCATCAGGTCAGCCGCTTCGATCGGATCGCGCAGGAGCGGCTCGACGACTTGGTAGGGAAGATCGAACCAATGTGCCCACAATCGCTTGCGCAATGTTGCAACTGGATTGTCTTGGGACGCACGAAGCGTCTCCGGCACCGTGAAAACATTTATCTCGCCGTCATGGTAAAAGCCTCGGCGGTTTAGATTTGCGGAGCCCACACTGGCGAAAACATCATCGACCAACATCAACTTCGAATGCACATAGATATTCGATAGTTCGACGACGAGCGCCGGTGAACCCGCCGGGTGCGCCCGTTCCATGGGACCGACGGACGTGCCCTCGAAACCAACGTGCGGACCCCGCAGCACCTGGTAGGCGGCCTGGCCGACGTCCTCATCGGCGACCACCATCAGTTCTCCATTGATCGCGATCCAAAATGGAGGTGGGGGAATTCGAGCAGATGGACCGAGGTGCACCGTCGACGCAGACGAGGTCGCAGACTGAGTCAGGTAGAGTTTGCCGCGACTTGTCGTCAGGTCGGAGAGGCGCGCTTCAAACCGCGGGTCGGTTGTTTGCGAGCCCGGTACGGTATAACGACGCCGGGGCGAGCGGATCTTGACGATACCCCGATCATCGTCTGCAGTTACGAGGTCCTGGATGAAGGTATCCCCAACAAAGTCGCCAAACAACTGGTCATTCTTGGCAGGTATCGTGAAGATTACCCGCGCGACGTCCCCGTCTTGTACCTTTTGGAGGACCGCGTCCCGGAACGACTTTGGCGGAGAGAAATACTGATCCTCGATGTAGATATACCGCTGCGCCGACTCGACGGCAGATATCAAGGTGCGTGCAATCGTGTCGTCTCCTTGGGGCGCGAAATCCAAGCCTGTGTTGGAGTTGCTCGGTTGAAAATAGGTTCGTCCTACCTGAACTGCATTTTGGCCAGTGGCGGGGAGTGTCGAAGCGTCCAGAGGAGCCTCCAACGCCGGCGCTTGCCCGGTCTCTACTTGCCATCGTTGGTCAAAACTCAGCGCCAGATCGCGCACCGCCGGACCGTCAATTCTTGCCTGGACGTCATGGTACGGGAAGGGGCCAAGGTGCTGCTCATCGTCCAAACGGTTGGGATTGAGGTCAATCCCACCGCAGTATCCAGTCCAACCCTCCGCATTCTTCACGATAGCGAATTTTTGATGGTAGACGCCTAGTTTTTGCGTCACATCATGGACGATGTCGAACAACCCCGCATCGGTCGGAGGCGCCAGCGGATTGTCGGCAAACCTAGCCGGATAGCCGGAGAAATTGGCGGATACCGAACCGCCGATCTGCTCAAGAAGCTCGAGGGCATCTTCGTTCGGCTCCACATTCTCGCCGTTGTTCATGAGCGTGTAGGTCGCGTAGCCACCCACGCCAAGGGCTGCGCCAGCGACAACAGCCATACCGATTGGATTTGTGGCGAGTCCGTAGCCAGTCGGGCTGATATGGTCCATCAGAGTTACAAACCCGACAGAGGACAATAGTAGCAAGGCGGTCAGTTCGATCGCAGCCGCGTCGCCGCCGCCACTGAGCTGGATAAAACGGCTGCCGAGGACGCTCGCCGACCCGCCGGCGTCGTTGATTCGCGAGAGCGCCGTGCGCAAGTCCCTCGGAAAGTTCGGGTCATCTCCGGGGGGGCGACCGATTAAATTCGACTCGGCATCGACCCACCATCCGGCCAGGTTCGCCCCCCCGTCGGGCGCCTGAGCGGCGCGTTCTAATTCTACGAATAGATCTGCGAAGTACTCGTGCCCCTCGACTAAGCCGCGGAACTCATTACCGCGAGTGAACCGCGCCAGCCCGTCGGGCCCCGACGACACACTCTGAGGCGCAAACCAGTCGTGCAAATCAGACCAGAGAAGAACAGCATGCGCGTCTTCGGTCTCGTACGTCGATGTGCCGGGCTCCGCCGTACGCGGGTCGACAAAGAGGTAGTCGCGATTTCCAGAGGGTTGCTGGACTTCGAGCGCGCCTCCAGGTGGTATCGCCGCGCGTAGGTCTGCGGGCACACTCGAGTCAGACGCGGAGACTCGTGCGGCGCCGGCTGCGATATCACCGTTGTCCTGGGGCGACAGCGAGAGGTCAAAACCAGACTGTTGGGTCCCGGCCGAGTCTCGAATAACGATGTGGAGGTCCGCCTGTGAAACCGGCTGTCCAGAATGGTCGAGTAGCCACAGAGTCGGGTCCAGCACGCTCTCCAGATGCGAGCGTAGTTGCTCCAGACCGTCTGGCGACTCACCGGCCGCCTCGAGTGCGGCGATCATCAGCGCGAGCCGGTCGACCCACGGCAAGGCAATACCGTGCTGATCGGCCCAGGCGACCGTGACACCAGTCACCGCCGGGCCGACATTATCGCCGGCCGACACGACACCGTCGGGAGCGAACGAGCTCACCTGACTTCCAGGCGGAAAAAATAAGTAGAACGTCGGACAACCAAAGCGAATATGGCGTGCAACCGGGGACCGGAACGGGTTGAACTGCACTTCAGCAATGTGTCCCCCGCTCTGGACTTCCTCGAGGCGCGCGGGTCCGTCAAATGGAGCCTTCACCGTCTGATTACCCACAACACCGTCGACACGGATTGCCGGAAGCTCTCGGCCCGAAAAGCGCAAGGAAGCGGCGTCTACCAAGTCGACGGGCACCTCGAGTGATGCCCGCGCAAATTGCCAGTCAGCGAGAGGTTCGCTAAACGGACTCTGAATGCTCGCCATGGTCTCGTCCTGATGATGAGACGACGGAGATGTAGTCGCCCTCCATACCGGACGACGTCCCCTGAATGGGTTCGTAGGAGAAAGTGTGTGGACGCGAGGATATCATCGAGAAAGCACTTGCTGCAAGCTCTTACCAAGGGCTTAGCGGGCTCGACAAGCCTCCTGCTCGTCCAGCCTAGCGACTTCCTCGCAATTCTTCTGAATGCCAAGCGAACGAAAGTAGAGCCAGCGACGCTCCTCATCGGTAAGACACTCTACCGCTGGGGCATCATGGGCCCTCGAATAGACGCCGCAGGCGAGATCTGCCGAGCCGCTCGAAAGCGCGGCCGTTGATAGCAGACCGACGAAAACGGCGAGGAAAATGGTGCCGAGGTCGCTGCCGGCAGCGGCTCCAACGCCACCGGCCGACGAATCATATTGCGCACCGGCGCCGCTCGAGGTGTCACCCACGAGCAGTGCACCAGCGCCGGCAAGCCCCAGGCCCCCCATCAGTATCTCGAAGCTCCCCACTGCAATCGCAACACCTGCTCGAGCTTGCTCCTTTCGTCGCATTTCGTCAGCATGGAGTGTCGATGCCTCGAGCGTGTCGCGAGTGTGCTCGACACGAGCAGAGTCCGGCGCGTACGACATACTGCCGTAGAATAACCCGTGACACCCGCAACAAAGTACGGTTGCAATGAGCAAGAACTGGCAAATTTGGTGTGTCTTAAGGACCATGATTGGCATCATCGGCAGTCTCGCCACGCTATCGCTCGCCACAGCATGTCATCCGGCGAGCGGCTTTCCTTCGCATCAGCGCCCGTGCTCTCATGGGGACAACTCCCCAATTGACAAACGCCAGGTTCCACCCACGACCCGCCTCGGCTTGTGGCACGCCGCTGAGGCGCAGCCAGATCCAGATTTCACGCTCTCCGAGCTGCGCTCAGTGCGCGTGGTTGGAGGGGACGCGGAGTTTCAGCGCCGCCTTCTCAGCACCCGCCGAAACTGCCGGGTGAAAGCTTCTGCCCCCCCGGTGATTGACATCGGCGCCTGTGACGAACTCGCACACGAAATTGTCCGCGCTGTCATGGAGTATGGCCGATCCGCGGCCTCCTCGCAAATCGATCACCAGGAGTGCCGCCGTCGAACCAACGATACGCTCTTGTGTCGTCCAGAGAGCCCTGACTTGGCGCTCCGCTACCTCGACCACACGCTCTCAGGCCGACCGCTTGGACAATGGCAATTTCGCACCGCCGACGGCTGGTTGCGGCCAGTCGAAGGGCTCGTGGTCGTCAGGCTCGTCAGGCAGCACCTCATCGACGTTTAGACGGCGTTTTGACACACCTATCACCGTTCGCTAGGGTCCAGACGAAGGCAGTCTACCGACTGCACACCCACACTTTTCGACGGAGGGGGCATGGCCGACAACTACCGACGCAGCGTTTGGCAAATCGTGTGCGCGATGAGTCTCGGAGTCGCCCTGGCCGCGTGTAGCGCGGACGCGCAGGACTGCTCGAACGATCCGTCTTGTTCGGATCAGCTTGCCTGCACCGCGTCTGATTGCGCGGACACCGAAACAGGCCGCGACACCGATGGGGACACGTTCACGTGCCCGTCTGAGCGTCCATTGCAATGCCAGGGTTCATGTGTCGATCCAGAAACGAATCCGGAGGCATGCGGTAGTTGTGGACAGACCTGCGCCAACGGCGAGCTCTGTGAGCGCGGCAGATGTGTCGCAGACGTCGACTGTGAGCAGTCCGGCTGTACCGGGTTTACCTGGTGCAACTCTACCACGGGCCGATGCGAGTCTGGCTGTGATGCCGACGAGCAGTGCGGGCCAAATCAGACATGTCTGTCCGATACTCACCAGTGCATCTGTGGCGACGGCTACCGCGAGTGCGACGAAAATTGTGTTGAATGCCCCGACGGAGCCAACGTGATTCAATTTGGCTGTTCGGAAGGTCGGTGTGTTGCAACCGAGTGTGCTGAGGGATTCGAGACGTGCCCTGGTGGGTGCTGTGAAAATGGTGCGCGGCCGCCGGATGGCTCCGTGGACACCGACGGCGACGTGGGCTGGGGCTCCGTCCTCGCTCTCGATCCAGACGATGACCCTCATATCGTTTACGTCGACGTGACGGAGGTCGAGCTCAAGTACGCTGAATGGCGCGGCGATCAATGGCTGGTGACCACCCTCGATTCGCAGCGCAGGGTGACTGGAAAGCCTTCGCTTCACATCGACGAGGAAGGCACGGCTCACGTGAGTTATTACGACGAGGAAGACCGGGCGCTGCGCTATGGGGTCGAGACCACGGGAGGCTTTCAAAGCACTGTCGTCGATTCGTCTGACAATGTTGGACGCATGAGCTCGCTCGCGGTCGATAGTGCAATGCGACCTCATATCGCGTACTTCGACCAGGCGAACGACGACGTCAAGTACGCTCGATGGGATGGCGCCCAGTGGCACGTCGAAACCGCCGTGGCTTCCGGTGCCGTTGGCCGGGAACTGTCGCTTGCCATCGACAGCTCGGACAGACCGCATATCGCCTACTACGACGAGGACAACAACGATTTACGGTACGTCACATGGACCTCCCAACAGTGGCAGTCCGAAACCGTCGTAGCCTCACAAAATGCCGGCACTGACCTGTTTCTTACCCTGGACGAAGACGACAATCCGCACCTCTCGTATCGTATCGGCACGACCTCAAACGATAAGCTCGGCTATAGCCGACGGAACGGCTCGAATTGGCACAATGAAATTGTGGACGAGCCGGGAGGCAATTTTAGCTGCGTGAAGCTCGATGGCCAAGGTGAGCCCCGCATCACATATTCGAGCGGAGACGGTGGCCTAGGCTACGCACGCTGGAGCGGAGACAGTTGGACCCTCGAGCACCCGGACACGCGGTGGCACGTCGGGTGGTCAACCTCCTTCGCCATCGACAACGACGGTGGCGCCCACATAAGCCACTACGACTGGAAAGACGGCAACCTCGAGTACCTATATATCCCCTAGGCGGGTCGCCCTCCGATCTCGACGGCGGGTGAGCCTCAAGGCTTTGTTCAAATCGCCCACTCGACCGTGGCGTCCTGTTGGTATCGGCTGTGGGTCGCGGAGGACGATCGCGATTTGTAGCGCTCGCGATCGATCGAAAACGTCGCGCGATAGCGTCCACGTTCCAATCCCTGGTGGTGATTGGCTGCGTCGAGCGGAACCAGAATCGCGCGAGTTGCATCCGCGTCTTGAAGAATTGTGGTCGGTACCTCCTCCCATCGGTAGTTGGGCGGAATGTAGTCGATCACTTCACTCCCGAGAGGATCTACGATGATGGTGGCTCCTGCCGGTGCTCGGGCGAAGCGACCATCGGGCGCGACGGCTAGTTCGAGGAGTGAATCGGCCGCAACCTTGGTGATACCTGCACCACGCCCGGTCGTTCCGCGCATGATCTTGAGCTGCTTGCCGCATTCGCGATCGGTGACCTCGAAGAAAACCAGGTCGCGTTGCCGAACAAGCTGGTCTTCTACCATCCACTGAATCGAATCGAGGGAGCGTCTCGTGGAATGGACAGAGAGCGTCGGCGCACGTGCCGGAGGTGCAACGCCGTCGAACGCCCCTGTCAAGACAGGAGCTAATCGCGCTGGTGACATCCACGTCTCGAGGTCCGCGGAGTCAGGACCCAGCAGTCCGGGCTCGCCCTCCCCTTCGCCCAGAAGATCTTCGAGGACGGCTTCGATCTGCGTCCATTTGAGCAGACGTTTCAACTCCTGAAGTAGCTCCAAGTCGACCACCCAATCGGACATTCCGCTGTCCCCGGCAGTCTCCGCTGCGACCCGCTGCTCGAGTAGGACGGAGACGTCGGTGGCGAAGTCGATTGGCTCCGGACTCTCAATGAGGACGAGCTGATATTGTTGTCCAACGCTGACATTCGACAGCTCGACGCGTTTCACGGAGTTTCGCCAGGGCAAGCTGAGCTTACTGGCCCATTGTTCGAAGACCCGCTGGCGATCACCTGCGCTCGCCTCGGGCGTCATCACATCACGCACGAGCTGCTTCGTGTTCGTCCAGACTTGCCCCACGTCGACGGCCGGATTTGAAGCAAAATCCCGCAGGCGAATCTCATTCCCCTGGCCCGAAAAGCTGTCGATGTGTTCGCTGAAGCTTCGGTACCGGCTCGTCTTTGCAGACAGCCGGTACATCTCCAGCGAATGAACTTGAAGGCGCGTGAACGCTGCCTGCCCCTCGGCAAATAAGCAGACCCGTCCTGTGCGGTGATCACCGCGCGGAACGCTGATCCTGGTCTCGCCGACCGACGCGACGATCTGGTCGTCAAATGCGCGAACTCGAAGTGCATAGGCTCCGTCAGCGCTTGCCGGAATCTCCGCTGAGTCTCGTCGGGAGAATTGTTCTCCACGACTCCGCTCATAAAAGGCGAGCTCCGCCACGTCTCCCCTACTTTCGATTGACACGAACAGTCCGGCGGAGACCGCGCCACTTGCTGCGCGAATCGCCAGGCCCAATCCCGCTCTGGCCCCATCTGGCCGAAGACGAGCGAGCGCATCGAAGTGCACCCAGTCTGACGTGCCAAAGACAGCGAACCGGCGCCGTTGTGGATTGGAAAGCAATAGCTCGGCGTCCCGAACCTTCCACGCAGAGGAGTCGGAGCCATGGCCATCGGTCGCAAACGTGAGCGCAGTGAGATCGGCGGCGGCAAACTCGGCTCGGTCAATAAAGACGTCGCTTTTTGCACGTACAGCCCCAACCACGCGTGCTCTCGATGGCCAGCCCCCGTCGGCCGGAGCGTCGGTCGGCGGACGGGCGATCAGCAATGGTTGGATCACGTTGCGGGGATCGTCGAGTCGGCAGGTCGACGTCTCACGCTGGGTGAGGCGTGCGAGCCTGGCGAGGTACGGGTCTGTCGAGAGGCCGCGGTTGGCGAAAATCTGTGTGCCTGAGGCCAACGAAACCAGCCCGGGATTGCTGGCGGTCGGAGCTTGAGAATGCTGGTCGAGCCAATCCTCGCTGACTGCCGTGGCAAAATCCTCTCCGGAATCGATTTCCGGGGACACCGTCAACTCGAGCTCGAGTAATTCGCCATCTTCGGCGACGGCAAGTCCAGTCCGCGCATCGAGCGGCACGGCGACGTGGAAGTCTTCGCTAAAGCAGACGACCAGTGGCTCTTCGCGATAGAGATATCCCGTCCCCCCGGTGTACTGAGCCTCGACATAGGGTCGGAGTTCGTCACCAACCTGTTCGACCGCGTTGAGACCCGTCAGGCCTTTGGTTTGAAAGTAAACGTACTCCTTCAGATCGACGCGCTCCTGATCGACAGTGGGATGCTGCCCGGACACTCGAGTCGTCACCTCAATTTCGTACTCGTGGTTCGGAAGGAATGCGAGCTTCCCTTTTCCCTCGTATCGGCGACGAAAAACGCTTTGTTCCGTTGCACAGGTGCGTGCCTCGACGGCCGCTCGAACCAACGGCTCGAAGGGAATATAGGCTGCTTCGAGTACCTCGATGGTCCCCGCCTCTTCGAGGTGATTGTCGTGACGGCTGGCAGCGACAGCATACTCGGAATCTGCGTCTATCCCGCCGTACAACAGCCATCCATCGACGCGTCTGAAGGGGGTTTGGCCACCGACCACCAGCTGCTTCCATTGGCCGGGCACCAGATAAATGGACTCTGTGGAAACGAGCGTGTCCTCCTTGTCGAAACAACCGACAACGAGGACGGCGTGCTTGTGCGCTCGCGTGCCGGAGTACCTCAGGCTCATGATCCAGGCATCTTCTTCCAATTCGGCGCGAAAGGCCGGCTCCAACACGCTCAATTGGATCGATGCACATACCGGCGCGCCACCCGAGACAGACGCCAACCGGCTCGGGCGGGCTATCGCCGGCGTCAGGGCCGTGAACGTACTGTTCGAGCCCGAAAATGTTCGTGGTACCTGCTGGTTGCATTTATTCTGGTTTCCTCTTTTGTGAACCTCATTATGGGAAGCG
>CAYLTX010000167.1:0-14233 GCA_964386725.1 uncultured Bradymonadales bacterium
CGTCCATGTCGAAGAAGATCTCGACCGCGCTGAAAGTGCCCAGGAGTATAAGCGGCGCGGCGAGTTACTACAGTCGGCGTGGGGGGAGGTCGAGCGCGGCGCCGAATCGGCCAGGGTGCCCGATTTCTACGCCGACGGCATGCCCGAGGTGGAGCTCCCGCTCGACCCGTCGCTGAGCCTGCAGGAGAATATCGAACAATACTACCACGAATACCATCGCCTCAAAGACGCTCGCCAGAAGATCGAAGAGCGCCTCCTCGAGTCAATCGAGCAGCGCGACGAGATTGAAGCGGCGTTGGCTGAATTCGAAGAACTCGAAGACGACGTCGACGCGCTCGCGGCGTTGGCCGAGCGCCTCGAGTCGACAGGACTGCTGCCGCCAAAGCGCACCCGTCAACGTGGACGCGGCGCTGGCAAAAAGCAGCGAAAGCCCTACCGAGAGTTCCGCAGCAAGCAGGGCACGCGCATCCTGGTCGGCCGCGGCGCCTCCGACAACGACACACTCAGCACCAGCGTCGCCCGGGGCCGCGATATGTGGTTTCACGCCCTGGACTGGGCCGGCGCGCACGTCGTCTTGCGGATGCGCAAAGATCAGGGCGGCCCCAAGGGAGAAGACCTGCTCGACGCCGCGACCCTCGCCGCGTGGTTCTCGCGGGGTAAAGAGGACACCCTGGTCGACGTCACCTACACACGCGCCAAATACGTGCGCAAGCCCAAAGGCTTTCCCCCGGGGCGGGTCACCGTCGCGGATGCCTCGACAATCGGCGTGGCGATCGAGAAGGACCGCATCGAGCGCCTCCTGGCCACCGAAGAGTGAGCAAATCCGGCGCCCACAAAAAAGCCCCGCACTGAATGAACAGTGCGGGGCTTTTTGTTGTTCGGGCGATACTTACTTCAGGATGAACGGGTAGTTAATCGTCAGAGAGTCTTTGGTCTGCGGAAATTTCATCTGCCTGACCACGCCCTCGACGCACTTGCCGACGTCGGTTCCCTTGAACTTGCCGGTGGTCACGCTCGCGCTGCTAACCCGACCCGACGGCTTGACCGTGTAGCGCACGAAGACCGTGCCCAACAGGTTGTTCTTATTGTTATTCGACGCGCAGTTGTTGACGCGGCCGTTGTACTTGCGCACGGTGCTCTTGACCATGCTCTTGGACAATTTGTCGGGGACGTTGGCGGCCGGAGCGGAACCTCCGCCGGAGCTGCCGCTGCCCGATTCCTTCTTCTTACCGATGATGTCCGAAAGGTCGTTCTTCTTTGCCGTCTTTTTAGACGACGAACCGCTCGACGAACCACGGTTCGAGGAACTAGACGGTTTGCGGCGGGTCTTCTTCTTGGCTACGGCCTTCTTCTCTTTCTTTTTCTGCTCTTCCTTCTCAGCCTTCTCCTCTTCTTCTTTCTCATCGCCCTCTTCCTCGTCGTCTTCCTTGGGCTCATCGGCCTCTTTAGCTGCCTGAGCGGCACTGGCAGCTTCTTCTTCGGCCTTCTTGGAGTCCTCGTCGTCGGCCGGATCTTGTTCTTCTTTTTCAGCCGCAACAGGGACTTCTTTTTCGACGACCTTTGGCTCGCCACCGTCGTCTTTATTGAGCACGAGGACGAGCGCCGTTGCCAGTCCAGCGACCAATAGGAAGCCACCGACCGACAGACCGATGATCAGCCCCTTATTGCTCTTATGGCTGCCCATCGGCATCAGCGCCGGCATACTCATCGTGCCCGCACCAAAGGGGTCGTCGGGCGCGTCGGGCCCGCCACCGGCGGGTCCACCCTGATCGCGGCCCTTCATGACCTTATGAGCCGAGGCGAGCGCCTGGATGTCGATGAGTCCGGAACCCTCGGTGTTGGGAGCTCCGCCCGCGTCGGACTGACCTGCGCCGACACCGCCGCCTCCACCCGACTCGTTACCGCCGCCGACAGCCTCGACCGAGTCGAGGCTACTCAGGCTAAACAGCACCGAGTTCTCGCTTCGTTGGCCGATCATGTCGTTGGCCGACTGCATACCGCCGTCTGCGGCGTTTTGCTGTCCGTCGTCCGCAGCGCCGCCATCGTCGAAGCCGCCGAAGCCATCATAGCCCGAATCAGCACCGTCAGCCTCTGAATCAAAGGAGGCAAACATGCCGTCGTTGGACGGTTCGTCTTCGTAGCTGCCACCATCGTCGTAGCCACCGCCGGCGTCGTAGCCGCCACCATCATCGTAGCCGCCACCATCGTCGTAGCCGCCACCATCATCGTAGCCCGCCGCGGCGTAGTCGTCATTTTGCTCGGCGGCGTCGCCCTCGAAGCCCTGATAGGCAGGCTCGGCGGCCGCGTCGGCGGCTCCGGCCGCGCTGGCGGCGGCCGCGTCCTTCTCTTCGAATTGTTGACGGAAGTCGTCCGCGGGCATCACGGTCGTGGCGTCTTCATTATACCCATCGCCACCGGTGTCCGCCTCGGGAGCAGCACCGCTGTCGAACCCGCTATCAGCGACGGTCGTCGCCTCGCTGGGCCCGGCGTCTTGCTGGACGAGGTGAGCAAACTCATCGAGCTCGCTCACGGGGACCCAGTCTCCGAGCCCATCGCGCCAAGCGAAGGTCTCGGCGCTGATCTGACCGGACGTATAATACGCCTCGACCTCTTCGGGGGTGATCGGACCTGCCTGGTCGCCGTCAATCACGACATACCATTCGGCCGCCCCCGAGGTGCCACCATATGCACCGCTCATCGTGGAGTCGGAGGCAGAGTCCGCCTGTTGGGCGTCCTCTTGCTGCGAATCTCCTTTGACGACGATCACATTGCTGCACTTCTTGCAGCGAATCTTGAAAACTTTACCTTGAACCTTCTCGTCGGCAATGGAGTATTTGGCTCCACAGCTCCCGCAAACGATCTTCATCGTGAAAAAACTCCTGTTCGGAGTATGGATTCTTGCGACGATGGACGGTGGCGTGCATCGGTTGGAACGCTCAACCCGCCCGGGCAATCGGCCCGTAAGCGGGTTGGGTGAATCATTGGCGGCTTATTGAAGGGCCGCCTCTTCGGTCGATTCTTTGATCTTGGGCATGAAGCTCTTTTTGATGTCGAGCAGACGCTCGAATTTAGCCTCTCCCTTTCCGTCCATTTTTATCATGTCCGGCGTCTTCAACTGACCGTCGACGAGCATGTCGTCGAAGTCATAGAACTTGGAGCGTTCGTCGCCTCCATCTTGGGCAAAGACGCTGGCGCTAGTGAGCACAAAAGCCAGAACAACAAGCAGTCCGATGATTTTGCGCATGGTGTTGCCTCCTGCAGATCGATAATCGAGCTAGATGAAAATACCAGAGCCTTACACGTAGCGTCAACGCGACACTGAAGTTGGCCAGCCTTGCGTGCGAACGCGCGGCCAACTCCGGTCACTGTTCGTCACCGGTTTCCTCGGCCTCTGCGGTCTCAGCGTCGTCCTCGTCGTCCGTCTCGGACTCCTGGACGTCCTCTTCGCTTTCCTCTTCGCTTTCCTCAGCGCTTTCCTCAGCGCTTTCCTCGGGGGCCTCTTCGACCTGGTCGTCGGCTTGCTCCTCGGGTTCTTTTTGCTTCGCGGACTCGAGTTGGCTGGACAGGAAGTTCGCCATCGAGCTGTACTGGGCCTTCTTGTCCTCGTCGTCGACCATCTCGGTCAACTTCTCGTAATACGCGATCGCCTTCTCCGGATCGTCCAGCTTGCTCTGGTACAACTCCGCCAGCCGCTCGTGGCTGGAGATGTGTTCGGCATCGCACTCGGCGATATACTTCTCGAAGTTCTCGGCCGACTGTGCATAGGCCTCTTGGGAGGAATCGTAAGCTCCCAGGCCGAAGTCTGCAGCCGCTTTACCCAGACGCGCGGTGCAGTGGCCGGGTGCGATGCGCACGGCTTCGCTGAACTGGCCGGAGGCCCGCTCGTAATCGAGAAACTCGATAAGAATGGCGCCCAAATTAAGCCGGCTCTCCAGGTAATTCGGGTCGGCCTCGTTGGCCTTCTCGAATTGCGTTACGGCCTTGGGAATATCGTCCTCCATCATGAACACCAGACCCAGGTTATTATGCACGTCCGGGTCGGGGTCGTCTTTGGACAGCTCGAGCGCCTCACCAAAGGCGAATTTGGCCAGCGACATATTCTCACGCTTTTTCTGAATCAGGCCGAGGGTATTGAACGCGCCGACATTCTCGTAGTCCTCGCGCAAAACCTCACGGACGAACTTCAGAGCCTTCTCATCGTCGCCCTCTTTGAGAGCGAGCACGGCGAGGTTATTCTTGGCGGTTAGGTTGTTGGGCTGACGGGCGACAACCTCTTCAAAGAGGGTCAGCGCACGTCCGTACTGCTCGGTGACCGCATAGGCTTGGGCCAGCGCCACAGTGTGATTGAGCTCCTCGGGCTCGATGTCACGAGCCGTCTCCAGATGCTCGACGGCGTCCTCGTAGCGCATCCGGTTGGAGTAGACTACGCCCAGGTTATAATGCGCCTCGGCGAAATTCGGTTCCTGCTCGACGACCTGCTCGAGCAACGCCACGACCTTGTCGTTGTCAGGCTTGTCCGTCTGAAGCTCTTTGAGCGCCTCCTGGAAGGTCTCGAGCGTCTCGACGCTCATACCCGTCTCTTCGGACATCTCTTCGAGGCGGTCCTTCTTGACCTCTTTGACGCCTTCATCCGGCTTCGGCTTGGAGCTGCTGCAGGCGACCATCTGGCCAGCGACAAAGACAAGCGCGAGCAAGCTTAGGAGCGAACGACTCTTCATTTTGAGCAACTTCATCATGGGTGAGTTCCCCAGGTGCAATGATCTGTGCTTTGGTGCGGCGCTCGAAGCGCCGCGCATCGCTTGGTGTTTCGACATTATTTACCCGCCTGTGGGCCCTCGGAATCCGAGCCGGCCTGATCGTCGGGCGACTCGCCGGGAGCTCCCTGGTTGTCACCGGGCTTGTCGCCTGGTTTGGGCTCGGGTGCGACCGGCTTGCGCTCGGCTGCCCGCTTGGCGATCGCCTCGAGGTCGGTGTTGGGCTCGGGGATGAAGAAGTTGATCCGGCCGTGCGAGGCGTCGACGCCTTGCTGCTCGGTGATCGGGTAGGACTCTCCTTCCATACTGCTGATCTGCTTGGCCGACTTGCTCGACCACTCATTATAGGCCTGGTACTGAATGGCCAGGCTTTGAGCGTAGCGGAATGCCTCCAATGCCTGCTCTTCGAGCGGGAAGATCTGGTCCTCGAGAGCGAAGCGATATTGGTCTTCCTGCTCGGGGGTCAGTCCTTCGGGAAGCGGCAGATCGTTGAGCTGCTGAGCGAAGTCA
Source organism: uncultured Bradymonadales bacterium (assembly GCA_964386725.1). Lineage (GTDB taxonomy): Bacteria > Myxococcota_A > Bradymonadia > Bradymonadales > Bradymonadaceae > CAYLTX01. Next base: position 5,265 of record CAYLTX010000167.1, read on the forward strand.
CGGTACATCTGACCGATGCGATAAGCGCTGGCGGTCAACCATACCTTGCTGCCTTCGGAGCCGGTCTCGCGAGCCATGTCGATAATCTCGCGGTAGATCTTCTCGGCCTCCTGCTCGAGCTCGCCCTTCTCCTGCAGGCTCTGTTTGAGCTTGCTCATCGGGAAGGCAAACTTGACGTTTTTGAACTCTTCGTAGACCCGCTCGGCCTGATGGAAACGAGCTTTCGCGGCGAAGGCGACGGTGGCGTACTTCTGTTTGTCTTCTTCGAGGTCATTCCATAGCTCGAGCGACTTATTGAAGTAGTCGTTGGAGACGTTCTCCCAATTGCGCCCCTCGATCTTCTCGACCAGCAGGCCCATCTCGCTGTTGAGCATGACGTGCTCTTCGGGGTCGAGGTCGTCGAGCTTGGCATAGTCTTTGAACCGCTCGAGCGCCTTGTTCCAGCTATCTTTTTCCATCTCGAGATACGGCAGGACCAACTTGACCTTCTTGATCTGCTCCTGCTCCTCTTCGACATCGGAGTACAGGCGGATGTATTTTTCGTAGGCGTCGATGGCCTTGTCCCACTGCTCCATATTATCGAGCAGATAACCGGCGTTGTAGACGGCCTGGGCAGACTGCGGGTGGTCCTTGTACTCGACCTCGTCGCCGTCTTCGTTCTCATACTCGTCCGTCGAACCCATCTTGGCGAAATAATCCGCCGCGGTCTCGAAGTCGGCCCGGGTTTTGTAGATGGCGCCCATGACAAAGAGCGCTTCAGGTGCCTGCAGGCTCTTGGGGTAGTCATCGACCACACGCTGGTAGACCTCCAGGGCCTTGTTGTTCTGCTCGCCGGACTCGTAGATCGCCGCGGCGTTGAACAACGCGCCGGGGGCGAGGTCGGACTCGGGGAACTCTTCGGCGAGGCGCAGAAGCTCGGCGGTGGCCTTCTCGAATTTCTCGTCGGCCTTGAGCTCCTTGGCCCGCTCGTTGATCGCCAGGGCAATCGCCTGGGTGAGGTCTTCCTTGGGGGTCACATGGAAGATCTCGTTGTCCATCATGTAGCGCGCCCACTTCTCGACATCGTTCCAATTCTTGAGCACGTAGTTGGCCACCAGAAGGCTGCCGCCCGCATAGCTTGCGTAGCGGTGCTTGGGGGCGTTTTCGATGATGCTCTCATAGCGCGGGATGCACTTATCGTAGTGGCCACGCGCCTTGTAAACCTCGGCGGAGACGTAATCGACGGTCGGGGTGATATTGTCTTCGGGATACATCTCCGAATATTGGTCGGAGGCCTCCACGAAACCCTTCTCGTATTTGGGGATGTCGACCTTCGGATTCGGCTTATTCTCAGTGCTCGTATCCACGCTGTCGCGCTTGAACTCGCGGTCGCCGTGCTCCTCTTGGTAATTGGCCATCTCGACCAGGACGCTGTCTTCGTGGTTGGTCTTGACCAACTCGTTATAAGCGTTGACCACGCCGTAGGCGGAGTCCTGAACAATGGCCTCGATATCTTCTTGGTCGGCGTCCTTGGGAGTTTTGTCTTCTTTATATAGGTCGACGACGCGCTGGTAGTAGCTCGCGGCCTGCTCGTAGTTTTCGAGCTCGAGCAGGTAGATGTCGGCCACGAAGAAGTTCATATCGAACGAGGCCGGCGCATCCGGGAAACGGCGGATGAATTCGCGATAATACTTGATCGCCGTCTTATAGGCCGGCTTCTCGTCATGCTTTTGGGCGCGACGATGGTAGGTGTTGGCCAAGAAGGCCAGCGAGGCCTGTGAGAGCAACGCGGCGTTGTTCAGCGGACCTTCGTTGTCGGAGTTGGTCTTCGCCCAAGTGCCGTCCGGGTCCAGATAGGACACGTAGGTATTCATCGTCTCTTCGAGATCCTCGAAGTCGTTGATCTTCTTTTTGGCGACGATGATCGACTCCATCCATTCAGGCATGCGCCGATGGTTGGGCCGCTCCTCGATGAAGTACTCATAGACGGCGATGGCCAGGTCGTCTTTGCCCTGGCCCTCATAGAGGCTGGCCATCTGGCCGAGCTTCTTGAAGGTAAATTCTTGGTCGCGCTTCTCGAGGAAGTAGTCGCGCATCTCGATCCAACCGTCGTCGACCTCCGAATAAGCCACGACCAAGTCGTTGATCGCCTGGTTCTGGAAGCCGAGTTTTTCGTCGGTGCGTTCGACGACCCGTTTGAAGGTGTTGATGCTGTCGCGGTACTCGCCCTGGTTATAGTAGACCCAGCCGAGCTTATAGAGCGCGAAGTCGAAGTTGGGGTCGTTTTCATGCTCGAGCACGGCCTGATAATTGTCCCGCGCGGCGCCGAGCATCTCTTTTTCAAAGAAGAATTCCGCCAGCGCCAGGTGGGCGTCGGCGAGGTATTTGGAGTTGGGATAGTTCTTGACCAGACGCTGCAGGAAGCTGACCGCTTGCGGGCCCTTGCCCGCTTCGATCAGGCCACTGCCGAGCCGGAAGATGACCTCGTCGAGGCGATCGTAGTCGGGAAACTCGGTCAGAATCTCCTTGTAGATCGCCTGTGGCTCGGAATACTCCGCCTCGGGCTCTTCACAGTCGCTGGTCGTGCCCTGTGAGGCAGCGTCGACGCACTGGTTGTACTTAGCGCGCTCGCGCAGGTACTCCATATTGCGGAGCTGCCAGAGCAACTCGGCCTTTTGGAATAGCCAGGCCGGCTTCTTGTCGTTGTAGGGGTCGTTCTCGATGATCCGATCGAGCTTCTTGATCATCGTGCGGTTTTTGCCCTCGATCCTGCGCTTGAGCTCGTCGATCTCCTCGGGCGTCATCCCCTCCTGGTCGTCCTCGAATTGATCGCGGTCATAGCCGGGACGCTTCTCTTCTTCGTCCTTTTCGGTCTCGCGATCGAGCCGCTTGGACTGCTCGTCGATACGCCGGGAGGCCTCATCGCGAGTCTCTTTGGTGGTGGCCTCGTCGCGGTCCTCTTTGGAGACGTCCTGAGCGGTGGCCGGAACGACCAAGCCGCTGATGAACAGGACACACGCGACGGCGAACGTACGCTTCAAAAACGTTGTTTGATTCATCGCTCTATACACTTTGAGCCTTGTCTACTCGGTCGATGACGAGGCGAAGTACTCCTACGCACAGGCCAACGTCGATTATCTATACTGCTCACTCTGCGGCGCAGTGGGAACTCAGCTTACTGCGGTAATTGGTGACTTCGTCGACCCAGTACTCGCCTTCGAAGGGCCAGGGAGTGAAGTCGTCGGCCACGATAAGCAGGGTGGTGCCCTGCTGCGGGCCGGTTTCGGTGACCTCTTGGTTGCGCAACTGGCGCTCGAGTTGGCTCTTCTCTTCACTATCGATGTCGAAGGAGATCTGCGTGGCGCTGACATCCCACTCGCGCAGCTCTTCGTTGACCTCGGTCAACCTCTGCTGCACGAGAATGCCGCCCTCTTCGATCTTGGTGTCCAACTGCTCGTTGACCCGCTCGAGCACGGTCTCGCCGAACTCGCCCAACGAGCCCACGTTGGCCTCGAGCGCGTCGCGCTCGCTGCGCAGCGTCTGAATGACGCCGTAGATATTGTAGAAGGACAACTCGTCGAGCACGGCGTTGGCGAACATCTTGGGCAACTTCTCAGACTCTTTGGGCGCATCTTTGCTGTAGATTCCGGTTAGTGCCGTCCAGAAAGTCTTGGGCTCGGCGGTCTCCTGGAGAAACTCCTCCAGGCGGGGCTGCTGATCGAGATAGTCCTGCTGGAATTTGGCCAGCGCTTCCTTGCTCTTGTCGAATTGACACAGGTTCAGATAGACGGTCGCCTCGAGGATATACAGATCCGGGAAGTACCAGTCTTCGTAATAGGGGCTGTGCAGGGTGTGGAAGGCGCCCAGGGCACGCTTATAATCGTTCTTCATGAAGTAGGTCCAGGCGGTCTCGAAGCTCGCCTCGGCGTTTCGGGCCGAGCGCGACGGGACCTTCTGGTAGTAGAACAGCGCGACATCGTAATAACCGACCTCGTAAAAGACCCTCGCCAGGGCTAAGTAGCCCAGCTGCAGGATCTCTTCGTTGCCACCGGGCTCTTGCTCAGCGGCGACAATCGCGGCCTCGAAGTTCTTGAGCGCATCGCCGGTCTGGCCTTCCTGCTCGAGCTGGGCTGCGCCCTTGAGGTACAGCGCTTCGGGATAGTCTTCGGCGCCCTTTTGGACCTTGTTGAGATACTCCACGGCGAGGTCGCCGCGGCCGTAGTCGAAGAAGAACTTGCCCAGGTAATAGTGGAAGTCATTCTTGAAGTCGTCGTTCATGTCGCCGACGTAAAAACTGGTCATCTCCTCGAGCACCGGCGGCTGATAGCCGATACGCCGGGTGAGCTTCTCGAGCATGTAGAAGGCCTGCTTGAAGTGGGGTCGCTCGGCACCGGCCATAATGACCTGCAGCAGCGGGGTCGCCGCGCCCGACAAAATGCCCTCGTTATAGAGGGCACGCGCCAAGCCGAAGTTCGCCTCGTAGACGCTATCGGACTCCGGATCGGGGTCGAGCGCCAAAAAACCCAGATAGGTCTTGGCGGCCTGCATATTGTTGCCGCTGTCCAAGTCGCGCTTGGCGCCCGGAAGCTTTCGGGCGGCAGCCTCGATCTTGCGCTGGGCCTCGGCGGCCTGTTGCTTTTCGGCCTCGGCCTGCTTGATGCGCTCTTCGACCTCTTCTTCCGTATAGGTCTCGTCGTCCTCTTCCTCGCCGGGGACCGGCACGGGGGCCGGGCCTGCGTCGTCGTCGGGGGCGGGCGCGGCGTCGGCGTCGGCGTCTGCGGCGGCCTCCTCGTCGTCGCGCTCCACGTGGCCGGTGGCGTCGAGGTATTCGATGACCTCCTCGTCGACGCCGGCAGCGCGCAGCTCACCGAGATCCTCGGGTGTGAGTTCGAGGTCGTCGTCCCCGTCGATGGCGCTTTTAATGCTCTTGGATTCGATCCCGAGCTTGCTCATCTGAATGATCTGGTCTTTATCGAGCGCGTGGACGCTGCTCACCGGTACGGCCCAGAACGCCGCCACCAGGAGGCACGTGAGCACACGTCGCAAGAAACGACGGTGCCGCCGGGCGAGTCGACCACTTTCGGCTTGATGGTTCTCCGATCGCATAAACATCATGTCCGAGTTGCGTATGGGTACAGCGGCTCGCCTCAGTCGACGAGCACCGCTCGAGTATCACAGGCGCCGGCATCAACAGCCGGCGTCATCCTTAGAACATATAACTGGCGCCGAGCAAAAACTCGGTGGGCACTTGTACTTGGTCCCAAAAACTATCTTCATTGGTCGGTGTCGTCGCGCCCTGATAGCCGTAGACACGGCCCTCGAGGCGCACCACGATGTCCGAGGTCGCGAAGAATTGAACGCCGCCGCCGAGGACGACCTCGGGGGCGAGTTCTTGGCTCATTTCGGTGCGGAACTCATTGGGACGATCCACGCCGACCAAACCGAGGCCGGCCGACAGGTTGAAGTCAAAATGTGCCAACTTGCGCTGCAAGAAGGCCAGCTTCCCGTATAACGGGTGCCACGAGACCATGGCGTGGGCGCGCCACAAGAAGCGATCTTCTGTGTCCAGATCGCTGCGGAACCCGCCCGAGTCGGCCTCGAAGAAATTGGTCAACTCGGTGTTGTGGGTCAGAAGGCCGCTGTCCATAAACGAGCCCTCGACCTCTACGCCGAGGTGGTCACTGAAGAAATACGACAGCCGACCGCCGACCGGATAATAATAGAAGAACGGCTCGCTGGACAGCAGACCGGTATAGAGGCCGACGGCGAAGCGGCCGTCGCGCGTATAAAGCCGGTCCTCGACGGAGGACAACTCCCGATCGACCGACCAGTAGCTTTCGAGCTTTTCTTCGAGCTCGCTTTCCGAGGCGCTTTCCTGGGCAAATGCCGAGGTCCCCACCACAGTGACGCAGGCGACCACAATCGCTGCGACGAGTCCCTGTAGCCTTCTACCGTCCTGAAGGAAGCGACGAAGTGAGTTGAGCGAATTCATGACTGCGAATCCTTTGCGAAGCAATCGTGAGAAGACGGCCGGCGTCATCAAAAGAACCATCCGAAGCCCAACGAAACCTCAGAGGGCTGAGCGATGCCGCCGGGCGGGTTGACCTGCTGGAAGACGAATTGGCGATAATCCATGCGAATCGAAGCATTCTCGCCCAGATAAAACGCCAGACCGGCACCCAGCACACCTTCGGGTTTGACGCCGGTGTCCGGTGGAGTGTTGAAATCGTTTTGAGTCTCGGTCACGACCATGCCGATACCGCCGAAGAGGTATAGGTCGAAGTAGTTGAGCACCGATGAATAGAAGGACGTCTTGCCGTAAAACGGGCTCCAGACCACGCCGAAGTTGCCGTGGAAGAGCTGGGTGTCGCCGATGAGAATCTGCTCGGCGCCTACTCCCTGCTCCTCTTTGACGGTCTCTTGGAGGCCGGTCGACGCCTTAAAGGCGTAGGAGCCGGCCAGCTCGAGGCCGATATTCTCGAGAATATAGTAGTTGAGCCGAAGGCCCGCCGGGAAATACTGCTCGAAGATATTATTCGGGATGATCCCACCGTAGAGCGTCGCAGCGAAGCGGCCCTCTTTGAGAAACGGTCGTTTCTGAACGGTGTAGATCTCGCGACTCTTCGCCCAAAATTCGGGATCTTCCGGATCGAGCTGCTCCTCCTCGGAGCTCTGCTCCTGGGCGGCTGCCTCGGCGTTGCCGTCGGCTGCTGCGTCGCTCTCCTGGGCCATCGCCGGAGAGAGACCGACCAAAAGGGCCGCAAAGACGAGCAGACTGATGAGTCTGGATGAATTGGTGTGAAACTGCACCACGTTCTCCTGCTTACGCCGAAGTTCCTGTAACTTCCTGAAAACTAACGAAAATCCTTCCATTTGCCTACCGTCGTTCATCTTTACTATTCGGTTCGGGTAAAGATGGCACTGCGCGTATCGAAGTCCTCACTGGTGCTGCCGGTGCCGCTCGGCGGTTGACCGAGTTGGTTGAACGGGTAGGTCATTTCGGTCCCCGAGACGGACACCGACATATTGCCATGAACGAGCAGTGGCTCGTCGGCGGGCACGTTGCCGCGCATCGTCTCAGCCGAGTGGATCGTGGTCTCCCACAGTCCCTCGAGCGCGTACGGAGTCCACTCGATATTGTGGGTCAGCGCCTCCGGGGAGGGGACATACATATAGCCGCCCCCGGTGGCGCAGCCGAGAAGCGCATAGTCTTGAATGGGACCGATGCGTCCGCTGCCGGCCGTATTCTCATCGACACAGTCGGCATAATCTGCCGCGCCTTCATCGGGACAATAGTCGCTGATGCAGTCTTCGTCGTCAGACGCGCAGTTGGGCATGTCCCGGTCGATCATGCAATAGGTGTCGGACTCTCCAAAATCGGTCTCCTCGCCGACGTTGTCCGCGTAACCACGCGGGCGGCGGCAGGTCTCGTAGTTTTTGCACTCGGAGTCGTCCGTGCAGGTCGTGTCCTGGTTTTCGTGATAGCGCGGATCTTCGCGAATTTTGAGGGGCTCTTCGATGCGCGAGTCGAGATGGACGACGAACACACGCACGTTGTGCTCGCGAGCGGTCTCAACGACGCTATTAATTTCATCGTCGGCGGCGCGCAGCGCATCAGGACCGTCGACGAAAACGGTGAGGATCTTTTCGATCTTGTCGGCCTGGCCTCCGTCTCCAACATATCCGGCGAGGTTGTTGGTGCTGTACTTCTCGTTGATCACCCGCTGGATAGCCTCGTAGACGTTCGCCCGGTTTTCGGTGGGGTCGCTATTATAATAATCAGTAATTCGCGTATCGACGATGGCTGGGTCGCGGACCCAATCGAGCTCGTCATTCTCGTCGCCCACGGTGTTGACGGTGGTGCCGGCGAAGGTCCACAGGCCGAAGTAGGTCTTGCGCCCACCCTCGTCCCTGGCCACCTTGGCCGTATTCTCCCAGGGCCTACGCAGCGCGGAGACGGCGTTTTTGCGCGCACCGCCGGGGTCACTGGCGATCGAAGTGTCCAAGCCGGGGTCACGTCGTACGTCGGTGGTCCCGTCGCCGTCCGAATCCCAGGCTTTATCGCCTGCTTGCGGGGGGTTATATCCACGCAGGCTGCCGCTATTCTGGACCAACATTCCATAGACTTGGTGGAAATTGGTGTCGGCGACGAAATCAATACTCGAGTCAACCGCCAGCCCGTCAGCCTCAGCCCGGTGACACACGTCCAGATTGGTATCTGTGGTGGTCAGCCCCGGGGCGGTCCCACAAGTGTAGTTGTCGGCCGAGCATTCCGTATCGTCTACACACACCCGACCCAAGGAAGCCTCGGTGAGCGCGGAGTCGCTGAATTCGAGGTTGCTTCGCTCGAGTTCGACGCTCTGGTTGTCGACGGTCTCACCGGCACGAATCGGGTTGTTGTCGTTGTCGGTGAGCACGAAGCGCAGCTTCATCTTTCCGGCGGTCGCGCTCGACGCCCCGGTTGCGTCGACGCCCATGCACGAGGCGATGACGTCATCGGTGTTGCCGTCTGCAGGCACCGGCGTAAATCCTGAAGAGTAGATGCTGCGGAAGTTTCGCTCCGAAAAGCTAATCACCGCGACCGTATCACAGGCGGTAAGGGCCATTCCCAGCGCACCGGTCATACCGAGCGCTGCGAGGGCGAGCCCGCCCTTTCTTAGTTTCGTGGTCAACTTCGACCGTCCATCTTGCCGTTTCGTCATCTGCGCTATCCTCGAGACTGACCTATATCGACGACTTTTTATGGGCCCACAAACAAATAAGGGGCTTCCCGGCAGCAGTCGCAGAAAAATCACAACCGCTCGACGGTTTAGCGAACGCCTCACTTGCAGTTTAACGACATCGCAGCAAATTCTGACAAAGTCTTGAATTTGCGTGATGATTCGCAGCGATGTCCGTTCCATCCTGAACAGGCACGACGTTGTACCCGCAATCAAAGTTCGATGCAAGCAAGACGTGGTGGAGAGTCTAGGGGGCAGGGGTCCGGGGGT
>CAYLTX010000168.1:0-14091 GCA_964386725.1 uncultured Bradymonadales bacterium
GGTCCAGGGGTCCAGGGGTCCAGGAAAGGCAAGAAACGACGCCGCCCGCAGCGACAAAGCTGCGGGCGGCGTCGTTTCGAATTGTGAAGTCAAAGTTTAGGTGGGAAGCACGTTGGTCGCCTTCGGCCCCTTCGGGCCGTCCTCGATCTCGAATTGCACGGCTCGCTCATCCTCGATGGTCTTGAAACCATCTACTTGCAGAGAGGAGTAGTGAAAAAACACGTCCTCTCCGTCGTCACGGGATATGAATCCATATCCCTTCTCTTCGCTGAACCACTTCACTTTGCCGTTGTACGTCTCTGCCATGATGCAGTCTCCTGAGTGATGCTGATCATCCACAACCATATTCGAGCCCCCGCACTCCGAGAGCCGCGCGAGTCGACCAGACCCGCACCAAACGCACATCCAAGTCGCCCAATGGGCGCGCTCAAGCTTTGGCTGTCCCCGCAGAGCCAGCCGATGTGTTGCAGCCACAACAAAGTCGTGACGGCAAAGATGTGTATTAGGTAGTTATCGATTTTAGCGAGCACTGGAGCATACGGCAAGGATGGTTCAAAACCGACCGTTCATACCCAACGTCGGGATGATCGGCAGGCCGGGGACCGGCGCCGATTCGGTGGCGTCGTAGCTGTACTGACGGCCCTCCTCGTTGACGGCGTTATAGGCGTTGAGGACCTCGACGTAGACGCCGAGCATGAAGGTGTCGAAGACGAAGCGTTTGTCGAGGCGGGCGTCGAGCTGGTGGAAGGTGGCGTTTCGGGCCGACAGCCGCGGACCGTAGACGTTGACGTATTGCTCGTTGTCGGCGTCGAAGACCGAGCCGGCCACAGGCGTGTAAGGCGTACCGGTGACCAGCCGGAATCGGGCGGATAGATCGAGGCCCCAGGGCAGGTTATAGCCGGCGACGCTGGTCAGGATGTGGGTCTGGTCGAATTCGAAGGGGTGATAGACCTGCTCGAGCGGGTCCCAGCGCTCGGCGCGGCTGAGGGTATAGGCGATCCAGCCGAAGAATTTGTCCTCGGGATAGTGGCGCAACAGCAGCTCGAGCCCGTAGGCGCGGCCCTCGCCCTCGTTGTCGTAGACGAGGTCTTCGACGCGGTCGCCGTCGGCCTCGAGCTGCACGTCGGACGTGGAGTGGGTCAACGACGACAGGTCCCGATAGAAAAATGTGGTGTCGAGCTCGACGTGCTCCAAGATCTGCCACTCCCCGCCGAGGGCGTAGTGGATGGCCTCCTCGTAGGTCAGCTCGGTGTTGCCGAGCTGGTCGTCGGCCTCGCCGGGCAGCGGCGGCTGGGTGAACAGGCCCACGCCGCCCTCGAGGGTCAGCCCGTCGAGCGCCTTGTAGCGGGCGTTGAAACGCGGCGACAGCGACATGTCTTTGATATCGCCAAAATAGTCGAGCCGCACGCCGGGCACCAGCTGGAGCGCCTCGACCGGCCGCCAGCTGCCCTCGACGTAAAACGCCGGCCGCATCAACGCGAGCCGGTCCTCGCCGATCACGCCGTCTTCGTAGGAGTTTAGCTGCGAGTCCTGGCCGCCGGCGACTTCGATCTCGCGGTCACGCACCATCGGCGGCAGCTCCAAGCCGTAGTCGACCACGCCCATCTGCATGTCGGCGCCCACCCGGAACCGAAACTCCTCGGAGGCGCGCACCTGGAAGTCCTCGCGGATCTGCGTCTGATAATAATCGCCGGTGAAGTGCAGGTTTTCGGCCGCGCGAAACCCGGTGCGATTGCGGCCGAACGAGATCATCAGCTCGTTTTCGACCGGCTCCGAGCTCGGCGTCCACTTCCAGCGAATCTGGCCGCGGTGAAAGGAGTTTTCGAATTCAACGCCGGTGATCTGCACCTCGGGAGTGCCGATCGGCTGGCTGCTCTCGAAGAGCGTGGCCACCTGGTCGTCGGAGCCGTAGATGAATAGCTCGACGGTGTGATCGTCGGCCCCGCGCCAGGTCAACCAGCTCTGGTAATCGTAATAACGCGGCGAGACGGTCACGCTCTCCTTGGCCTCCTCGGGAAGAACATAGGGAAGGATCGTGTCGATATAGCTTCGCCGGCCGCTCAGCGCGAAGCTGAAATCCTCGCCAATCGGCCCCTCGATCTGCACGGTCGCGTCGAGGACGTCGACCTCGGTGAAGCCGTGGAATCGGTCCTCGCGCGGCGAGCGGGTCTGGAGCTCGACGATGCCGCCGGTCGCCCGGCCGTAGTAGGTGCTGAAGTTGCCCGGGAAGAAGTCGACCGCCTCGATCATCTCGGAGTTGAGCACCGCCGGTCCGCCCAGGAAGTGGTAGACCAGCGGGATCGAGTCGCCCTGCAAGAAGACCTGCGTGTCCTGGGGCGCCGCCCCGCGCACGATCAGCGACCCGGAGGTGTAGCTCGGCCGCGCCACGCCGGGCATATTCTGGACCACGCGCACCACGTCGCCGCCGCTGCCCGGGATGCGTTTGAGCTCGTCGAGGCTGATACGCTCGCGACTGATCTCGGTCTGCTCGCGTTTGGCCGTGGTCTTGACGGTAAACTCGTCGTAGTACTCGGCCTCCAGATAAAACGTGCCGCGGGTGACCTGGCCGTCGACGATCTCCTCGTCGACCTCGAGGGTCTCGTAGCCGTCGGCGGCGATGGCGATGCGATAGGTGCCCGCCTCGAGCCCCCGAAACGAGAACGCCGCCTGGCTATCGGTATAGGCCGATCGCACGACCTCGCCGGATTCGGCGTCGCTGACGCTGACCCGCACCGCCGCCAGCGGCTTTCGCGTGCCCGCCTCGCGCACCTCCCCGCGCAGGTTGATCGGCAGCTTCGCCAGACGGTAGATCGCCTCGACGGACTCGCCAGAGCCCAGGTCGACGCGGGCCGACTGCTCGATAAATTCGGGCGCCTCGAGCTCGACACGATACGGCCCGGGCGGCACGTTCTGAAACGAAAACGCGCCATCGTCACCGGTGGTCATCGCCGCTGTGGGCGGCTCCTCGTACAACTCGCCAACGTATTCGATGCCCACACGCACCCCGGCCAGCGGCTGGCCGGACGCCGCCTCGACGACCTCCCCGTGCAGCTCCGCCGGCATCAGCCGCTCGGGCTGCTGGGCATAGACCAGCGCCGGAGCGAGCAAAATAAACGCAAAAATTGTCGACCAATACTTCATAGCAGTGCTTCGCAAGTGATCAGTAGCCCCGCTCCGCGTCCTCCTCCTGGACCCCTGGACCCCCGGACCCCTGAACCCCTGTCATCGGACCCCTGAACCCCTGACCCTCATTCCCAGGCGACGAGGCGCAGGTGCGCCTGTTTCCAGTCCACGCCGAGCCGGCCGTCGCGCACGACCGTCCACACCCACACGTCGCAGGCGTCGCCGAGGCCGTCGGCGTTGGTGTCGCGCTGATCGGGGTTGAATAGCGGCGCGCAATTGTCTTCCTCGTTGGGCACGCCGTCGTCGTCGTAGTCGTCGATCTGGGGCAGGTAGCGGATGCGAAAGACGGACTTTCCGGCCCGGGTCAGCGTCGTATGACCGTCGATAAAGAGGCTCTCGGAGGGGTTGAGGCTGCCGGAAGTCGCCAGCCAACTGAAGGTCAACGCCTCGCTGCGGGGCTCGATGGGTTGCTCCTCGCCGCCGTCGGGCGCCGGCGGCTGCCAGCGATCGAGGCTTCGGCCGGCGACGCGCGTCCAAAATTTGAACTCGATATTGGCCACGATGGGCGTGGGCTTCCAGCTCGAGTAGAGGCTGGCGTCGTACCATCCCGTGCCTGCTTGCTCGGCGACCCAGTCGAGTTGGTCGCGCACCTGCTCGACCTGATGGGGCCGGTCGACCTGGATCATCAAATTCTGGATGCGTGGATTGTGGTTTTCCGGGGTCTCGGGGCCGGTCGACAACACCAGGCGTTTGCGCGCGACGTGCTCTTCGCCGTCGACCGTGGCGATGATCCGCAGCGTCACCTCGTGGCCGCGCGAGCAATCGGTGACCGGCACGCGCACGCCGAGCTCGGAGTTTTTGTCGGCCTCGCTCGCCGCACGAAGCAACGTGCGACACAGCGCGTAGACCTGCTCCTCACTGCCCGGATAGTCGAATAGCTGCGTCGCGCCCTCACCCAGCTCGAAGGTCTCGGGCACCACCGAGGCGAGCTCGTCTGGGTCGGCCGCGGCGGCCGGCGCGTAGCGTCGCACCATCGCCTCGAGCTCGTCCGGGGTCACCGGACACGCAAAGCGATCCTGGGCCGACGTCCCGAACGGGCACCACTCCCAGCGATACTGAACTTCCCCGCCCGACGGATTATGCGCCAGCACCTTCACCGTGGCGCGCTCCCCGGCGTGCAGGGTCACGGGGCTGGCCTTGGCCGACAAGATTCGAAACTTATTGACCTGCCAATAGGATTCGAAGCCCTCGCCGCATGCCGCCAGCACGCACAGCAATCCCAGCAGCGCGACTGCTCTCGTGCTGATTTTGGTTCCCTCGTGCATGACTTTGTCGAATCCGTGAACGTGAACGTGCACGTGAACGTGAACCGCTGTACCCCCTGCACATTCGGTGGAGTCAGCGAAAAGGCTCGAAACGGGCAATATTGCCCAACCGAAGCAGCCTCGTCATGGTGGGCATTCTGCAGGTTTAACTACGGTTCACGAGCACGTTCACGTGCACGTTCACGGGCTCGAGCCGACCTCATTGGCTTCACATACACTCGTGTATAATCATGAGCGGACCCCCGGACCCCTGGACCCCTGCCTTAGAAACGCCCATTCACACCCAGCGTCGGAATGATCGGCAAGCCCGGCACGGCTGCCGACTCGGTGTGATCGTAGTTGTACTGGCGGCCCTCTTCGTTGACCGCGTTATAGGCGTTGATGACCTCGATATAGGCGCCGATGATATAGGTGTCGAAGACGAACTTTTTGTCGAGGCGCACGTCCAGTTGGTGGAAGGTGTCATTTCGGGCGGACAGCCGCGGCCCGTAGACGCGCTCGTAATCGTCCTCGTCGGCGTCCCATACCGAGCCCGCCACCGGGGTGTACGGAGAGCCGGTGACCAGTCGGAACCGGCTGGAGAGGTCGAGGTTCCAGGGCAGGTTATAGCCGGCGACCAGCGTCAGGATGTGGGTCTGGTCGAAGCGGAACGGGGCGTACTCTTCGGCGACCGGATCCCAGCGCTCGGCGCGGCTCAAGGTGTAGGAGAGCCAGCCGAAGAAGCGGTTCTCGGGGAAGTGGCGCAGCAGGACCTCCATGCCGTAGGCGCGGCCCTCGCCGGAGTTGTCGTAGACGACGTTTTCGACCTCGCCGGTCTCGCTATTTTCGGTGATGTCGGAGGTGGTGTCGACCAGGTCGAACATGTCTCGGTAGAACAGCGTGGTGTCCAGCTCGACGTGGTCGAGGATGCGCCACTCGCCGCCGACCGCGTAGTGGGTGGCTTTTTCGAAGGTGATGTCCGGGTTGCCGAAAGCCGGATCGGCTTCGTTGGGCAGCGGCGGCTGGGTGAACAGGCCCACGCCGCCCTTGAGGGTCAGCGCGTCGGCAACATCCCAGCGCGTGGCGAAGCGCGGCGAGGTCGACGGCCGCTTGATGGCGCCGTAGTAGTCAAAGCGCAGCCCCGGGATCAGTTTGAGGCCATCGTAGGGCTCGTAGGTGCCCTCGACATAAAACGCCGGCTGCAGCAAAGGCGTGGTGCGGTCGGTGACCAGGCCCTCGCTGGGCAGCGGGATGCGGCCCTCACCGTCGCCGTCCCAGTCGCTGCCGCGGTCTTCGTCCTGGCGGGGGACCTCGAGCTCGTAGTTGACGCTGCCAAATTGGAGGTCGGCGCCCAGGCGCAGCTCGAAGTCATCGGTGGCCTGGATGCGCAGGTCCTCGCGGATCTGAGTCTGATAATAATCGGCGAAGAAGTATAAGTTCTCGGCCACCTCGAAGGCCGCGCGGTTCAGGCCGAACGAGGCCACCAGATCGCTCTTGATAGGCTCGTCGTCGGGGCGCCACTCCCAGCGCATCTGCCCGCGGTGGAAGAGCTGGCCAAAGCTGGCCCCGGTAATCTGGACGTTGGTGTCTCCGCGCGGCTCGTCGTCGTCGAAGACCGTCGCGACCTCGTCGTCGGAGCCGTATAGGAAAAACTCCAATTTATGCTCGTCGCCCGCCCGCCAGGTCAGCCAACCCTGATAATCATAGTACCGCGGCGAGACGGTGACCTGGTCGGTGAGCTCGTCGGGGGCGAGAACGGGCAGGACCGTGTCGATATAGCTGCGGCGGGCGGACAACGCGAAGCTGACGTCCTCGGTGATCGGCCCCTCGAATTGGGCGGTGGCGTCGATGAGGTCGATCTCGGTGAAGCCGTGGAAGCGGTCGTCGCGCGGCGAGCGCGTATCCAGCGAGACGATGCCGCCGGTGGCCCGACCGTAGTAGGCGCTGAAGTTTCCGGGGTAGAAGTCGACCGCCTCGAGCATCTCGGAGCTGATCACGGCCGGCCCGCCCAGGAAGTGAAAGACCAGCGGGATCGAATCGCCCTGCAAGAAGACCTGAGTGTCCTCGGGGGCGGCGCCGCGCACGACCAGGTTTCCGCTGACGTACGACGGGCGCGCCACGCCGGGCATATTTTGGACCACGCGCACCACGTCGCCGCCGGTGCCCGGCACGCGGCGAAGCTCCTCGAGCTCGATGCGCTGTCGGCTGACATCTCGCTGCTCGCGTTTGGCGGTCGTCTTGACGGTAAACTCGTCGTAATACTCCGCCTGGATATAATAGGTGCCCGTGGCGACCTCGCCTTCGACGACCTCTTCTTCGAAGGCGAGCTGCTCGTAGCCGTCGGCGTCGAAGACGAGCTGATAGGTCTTCGGTTCGAGGCCCCGAAATGCGTATTTGGCGTCGGCGTCGCTATAGGTCTCGCGAACCTCGGCGCCGCTTTCGTTGTCGAGCAAGCGCACTCTCACGCCGGCCAGCGGTTTTCGCGTGCCCGCCTCGCGCACCTCGCCGCGCAGATTCACCGGCGACTTCGAGAAGCGGTAGGTCACCTCGACCGTCTCGTCCGAGCCCAGCTCGACCTGCTCGGTGCGGTCGTCGAATTCGGCGAGCTCGATATCGACGCGATACGGCCCGGGCGGCACCTCACTAAACGAGAACGCGCCGTCGCCGTCGGTGGTCGTCGTGGCCCGGGGCGCCTCCTCGTAGTCTTTGCCCACATATTCGATGGCCACCTTGGCGCCCTCGAGGGCGCGCTCGCTCTCCACCTCGACGAGGGTGCCTCGGAAGGTCGCCGGCATCAGCGGAAGCGAAAATTCGATCCCGAAGTCCAGCGTCACCGCCGCCGGCTGGTTGTCGATCTCGGCGGGCTCGAAGACGAATTGCTCGGCCGCCTCCACGGCCGCATCGTCGAGGCCGTGGCCCAGCCCCTCGAGCACCTCGACCTTCTTGACCTCGCCGGTGGCACCGATGAGCAGTCGCAATTTGACGACGCCCTCGACGCGCTTGTCGACGGCCTCCTCGGTGTACTCGGCCTCGGCCCCCTCGACGAGCTTGGGCCGCTTGGTGACGCGCTGCTTTCGCTCGTCCTCGGAGGCCTCGCCGCCCGTCCCGCCACCCTGGGCGAAGACGGCCGTCGGGAAGGCCATGAGCGCCACTAAAATGATGAAAATCAATCGGTTCATTTGGGGGTTCTCGTGCGCCGTTATGCAGTTTCTAACTCTCTCACTTTCTTACTTTCTCACTTTCTGCAGTCCTACCAATCAACCACGCGTACGCTGCGTTCGATAAAGTCGAGGCCGAGCCGGCCGTCGCGGGCGACCGACCATATATGGACCTCGCAGCCGTCGCCGATGCCGTCGCCGTCGGAGTCGGTCTGGTCGGGGTTATGCAGCGGGGCGCAATTGTCGTCGGCGTTGGCGACGCCGTCACCGTCGTAATCGGACTGGCTCGAGTCGTACGAGATATTGAACTCGGTCTCGCTGGCTTCGAGCAGCGTGTTCTGGTCGTCGACGTATAGTCTGCGGCTGTCGTCGAGGCCGCCGGCAGAGACGAACCACCGGAAGAGGACGGCCTCGGACTCCGGGGGCAATAGCTCGCGATCGGAGCCCTCGGGCGCCGGCGGCTGCCAGATGTCGATGCTGGAGGGCTCGACGATCGCGCGCACCTCGAAGGGGATGTTGGCCGCCACCGGGGTAGGCTCGTCGGCGGGCATCTCGTGCCAATCGTCGTCGGAGATCGAGGAGACCTCGTCGGCCCAAACCAGCGTATCGCGCACCTTGTCGACGTCGCCGTCCTTGGCGACCTTGATCTCGATGGTCTCGAGCTCGGGATTTTGATTGGGCTGGGCCTCGTCGCCCGTCGCCAAAACCATGCGCTTTCGGGCGACGATCTCGTCGTCGGAGGTGGTCACCACCAGGCGCACCGAGACCTCGAAGCCGCGCTCGCAGTCCATGCCCGGGAGCTGCTCGGCGAGCCTGGAGTCATCGGCGGCGTCGCGGATCGTCTCGACGATGGCGTCGCAAAAACCGCCGATCATCTCGCGACTGCCGGGATAGGCAAACGAGGCGGTGGGCTCATCGCCCAGCTCAAAGAAGTCTTCGGGGAGCTCCGCGACGGGCTGGCCCTCCTCGCTTTGTTCTTGGACCATCTCGTTGATCTGGTCGGCGTCGACCGGGCACTCGTATTTATTCTGCACCGAGACCCGAAACGGACACCACTCCCAGCGATATTCGACGTCTTCTCCGGCCGGATCGTGGGTCAGCGCCTCGAGCTCGGCGACCTCGCCCTCGTCGAGGACGACCGGGTCGGCCTTGACGGCGAGCAGCCGAAATTTATTGACCCTCCAATACGGATCGAAGTCCGGTCCGCAGCTAAATAACAGGACAAAGAGGCCGACAGCGGCGAAGCGCAGCAAATTTTTCATGAGTCGTGTGGCCATCGTAGATCAATCGATAAACTGGCGGCCGGCAGGGATACCGGCGCTCCATGAACGCTGATGGGCCACATCATGCCTGACCCGCGGGTTAATCTCCAGCTGATCGCGCATTGGCGGATGAGACTTGCGGGATGAGGCGCGCGGTCAGCCACCACAAAAGCGCCGAGAGCGCGCCCAGCGCGGCAATGGCGACCAGAATACCGCTGATCTCCAGGGGCACCTCGGCGGTGGCGGCCTCCGGATAGATCGCCGGCAAGACAAGCGCGCTGGTGGTGTTGATGGCCGCGTGGCCGACGATCGCCGGCCAGATGCTGCCGCTTCGGATAGTCACGTACGCCAAGAAGATGCCGATGAGCGCCAGACCCGGCGCCGAGACCGGGTTGAGGTGAAACAGCGAGAACGCCACACCGTTGACGATCGCGGCCAGCCAGAAACCCTCGCGCTTGCGTTGCTCCTGGAGGATCGTGCCGCGGAAAAGCACCTCCTCGCAAAGCGGCGCCGCCACGCACACTCCGATGAGCCCGAGCACGCGCTCGAGGCCGGTGGCGCCGAGCACCAACTCTTGGAGCTGCTCGGTATAACTCTCGGCGATGCCGCGCATCGTCGGGCTGAGCTCGACGAGCAGCGAAGCCAGCGTATTGGCCAACAGCCCCAACGACACGGCCGCGGCCACCACCACCAACAGCGCCACCGGCGAGACGCCCAGCCGAAAGCTCGGCCACTTGGCGGCGGCGTCGCCCAACACCCAATGCCACAGCACCGCCGCGCCCAGGATGCCGAACACCTCGCTGGCGATGGTCGTCCAATGAAAGCCGACCCACTGCAAAAAGAGGGCGCCGACCAGGTTGAAGAATAAAAAGCTCAAGAACAGCAGCAGGTATGCGCCGGCGTTGCTGTCTCGGATGCTGTCACGAAAAGAGGACACGGGCGTTCGCCTCGGGTGTGGGTCGGATGCTCTCTACGGAGGTTTAGACGCCGTGGGGTCTGAAATCAACTCGGACGTCGTCGGGGACCAGACGGCATGGACGCATCACCTCATCAGAGCTAGTATCCGCCCGTCGTAACTTTCCCCCTCGCCGCAGCCAAAAAACCAACCATGGCCGACTTCGTACACCTGCACGTCCACACCCAGTACAGCCTCCTCGACGGGGCCATCAAGCTGCCCGACCTGATGGATACGGTCCAGGGCCACGGCATGGACACCGTGGCGATGACCGACCACGGCAATATGTACGGGGCGGTGGACTTCCAGAAGGCTGCTCAGAAGGCCGGCGT
The DNA here is from genome assembly GCA_964386725.1 of uncultured Bradymonadales bacterium. GTDB lineage: Bacteria > Myxococcota_A > Bradymonadia > Bradymonadales > Bradymonadaceae > CAYLTX01. The sequence goes on from CAYLTX010000168.1 coordinate 10,135, forward strand.
CAAGCCGATCATCGGCTGCGAGATGAACCTTGTGCAGGGTGATTTTCGCGAGTCGATCGACCCGAAGACCTATCACCTGACGCTGTTGGCCAAGAACCTCGAGGGGTACAAAAACCTGATGTACCTCAACTCGATGGGCTGGCTGGAGGGCTACTTCGAGCGCACGGGCACGCCGCGGATCAACCGCGAGATTCTGGCCGACAACCACGAGGGGATCATCTGCCTGTCGGGCGATCTGGGCGGCGAGATCAACCAGGCGATCCTGCGCGGCGATATGGACGAGGCGCGCGAGATCGCCGGGGCCTACCGTGAGATCTTCGACGAGGATCACTTCTACCTCGAGCTGATGGACAACGCCTTCCCCGAGCAGCAAAAGTGCAACGACGCGCTCATCGAGCTTTCCGAGGAGCTCGACATCCCGCTGGTGGCCACCAACGACTGCCACTATATCGCCCGGGAAGACGCACGCGCCCACGGCGTGCTGATGGCCATCCAGCTGGCCAAGACCGTCGAGCTCGACCGCCTCATGGATCACGGGGTCGACCAGCTGTATATCCGCAGCCCCGAGGAGATGCGCGAGGCGTTCTCGCACGTGCCCGAGGCCTGCGACAATACCGTCAAGATCGCCGAGATGTGCGACCTGGAGATCCCGCTGGGCGAGATCTTCTTGCCCCAATACGACGTCCCCGATGAGTTCGTCGAAGAAAAGGGCATCACCGACTATAAAGACGGCATCCACGAATACTTCGAGCACGTCTCCCGGCAGGGCCTCGAGGAGCGCTTCGCCGAATTCGACGAGCTCGGAAAAGAATACGACCGCGCCGAATACGAAGCCCGGCTCCAAGAAGAGATCGGCATCATTCGGCAGATGGACTTTCCGGGCTACTTTTTGATCGTCTGGGACTTCATCGCGTGGTCCAAAGACCAGCAGATCCCGGTCGGCCCCGGCCGCGGCTCCGGCGCCGGTAGTCTGGTGGCCTACTCGCTGCGCATCACCGACATCGACCCGCTGCCCTACGACCTGCTCTTCGAGCGGTTTTTGAACCCCGAGCGCGTCTCGATGCCTGACTTCGACATCGATTTTTGCATGAATCGACGCGGAGAGGTCATCGACTATGTCCACGACAAATACGGCCACGACAACGTCGGGATGATCATCACCTACGGCCAGCTCAAGGCCAAGGCGTGCATCCGCGACGTGGCCCGGGCGCTGAATTTTTCGTACGGCGAGGCCGACAAGATCGCCAAGCTGATCCCCGACGAGCTGGGCATCAGTCTGGACGAGGCGCTCAAAAAGGAGTCCCAGCTCGCCAAGATGTACGACGATGACGACCGGGTCCGCGACCTCTTCGACATCGCCCGCGCCCTGGAGAATCTGAACCGCCAGGCGGGCATCCACGCCGCCGGTGTGGTCATCTCGGAGACGCCGCTGTGGGACTTCGTGCCGGTTTGCCGCGGCTCCGACGGCGAGAAGGTCACCCAATTTGCCAAGGAAGAGGTCGAGGAAGCAGGCCTGGTCAAATTCGACTTTCTGGGCCTCAAGACGCTTACGGTCATCGAGACCGCCTTGAAGCTGGTCAACACCCAGCGCGAAGAGGCCGGCGAGGAGCCCTTCGACATCGACGCCATCCCCATGGACGACCCGTCGATCTTCGATCTGATCGGCAAGGGCGACACCACCGGCGTCTTCCAGCTGGAGTCCTCGGGCTTCCAGGAGTTGCTCAAGAAGCTCAAGCCCAACACCTTCGAGGATATTGTCGCATCGGTGGCGCTTTACCGCCCCGGCCCGCTCGGCTCGGGCATGGTCGACGACTTCATCGACCGCAAGCACGGCCGCAAAAAGGTCGAGTACCCCCATCCCTGGCTCGAAGAGGTCCTCAAGCCCACCTACGGCGTCATGGTCTACCAGGAGCAGGTCATGAAGACCGCTCAGGTCGTGGCCGGCTACTCGCTCGGACAAGCGGATATTCTCCGGAGGGCGATGGGCAAGAAGAAGGCCAAGGTGATGGAGAAGCAAAAGAAGATCTTCATCGACGGCGCCGTCGAGCAGGACGTCGACGCCCAAAAAGCCGAGGAGATCTTCGACCTGATGGCCTACTTCTCGGGTTATGGATTCAACAAATGTGTCGTTGGGGACACCGAGATCATTCATGCCGAGACCGGTGAGCGCACCACCGTACAGGATCTATTTGAGAATCGGCGCCCGTGGCGCATCCACGCCGTCGACGAGGCGCGAAAGCTAAAGGTGCGAGAAGTTACCGACGTCGTCACCAACGGCGTCAAGCCGGTCTTCGAGCTCCGCACGGCTCAAGGCAAAGCAATCACCGCTACCGGAAACCACCCCCTCTTGACCTTCGACGGTTGGGTCAACCTCGAGGACCTCGAGGTCGGCTCGCGAATTGCTGTGCCGCGCCGCCTGCCCGTGGAGACCAAGGCAAGCTGGCCAGACCACGAGCTAATCGTCCTAGGAGGCCTGCTCTCCGAGGGCAACACCAGCCACCCGAGTTGTCTATATTTCTACAACAACTCGCAGCCGCTCATCGACGACTTCATCGAGGCCGCAGAGCAATTTCCTAACACCGTGGCGCGCCTCGATCGACGCGACGACGGGCGCATGGAAGTGGTGCTCTCGACCGGTCGCGACACCCGCTTTCAGCCGGGACAGGTGCCCTGGAACGCAGCCGATGCTCCCGAGGCGCCGGGCAACCAGGATCGTTACGCTGGCGCCTACCTATGGGCGCGCGAGTTAGGCATTTGGGGACAAGGCGCCTCTCAAAAGGCGGTGCCCAAAGGGGCTTTCGAGCTTTGTGATGCCGACATCGCCCTATTGCTTGGTCGCTTGTGGGCTGGCGACGGCTTCATTTGTAACAAGACTCAATTTCAGCCGTATTACGCAACGTCGTCAGAGCAGCTTGCCTACGACGTGCAAACGCTCTTGCTTCGCCTCGGGATCATCAGCGGTGTGCACGAGAAAGAGTTCAAATACCGCGGCGGGACTCGCACCGGCTACACGGTGCATCTGTTGGGTGCGGGCTGCCGCAAGCGGTTCGTAGAGGTCATCGGTCCTCATATCACGAGTCGTGAAGACGCGGTCGCGCAGCTCGAAGACTATTTGAGCAATACACAAGGCAGCACGAGCAAGGACACGATCCCGTTCGGCGTGCGCCACTGGGTCAATGAAGAGCGCCAGCGCGCCGAGTTAACCTGGCGGGCCGTCGAGGAACAATCGGGGGTCTGCTGCAAGGACTTCCAGCGCAAGACAGCTGGGCCCAAGAAGGGATTCCGTCGCAGCACCATCACCAAGCTCGCTACCTTCTTTGCCTCCAAGCGCCTCGAGAATAGCGCGACCTCCGATGTCTTCTGGGACCGCGTGGTCTCCATCGAGCCGCATGGCAAGCAGAAGACCTATGACCTGACCGTCGACGTCGACCATAATTTTGTCGCCGACGGCCTCATCGTGCATAACTCGCACTCGGCGGCCTACGCGCTGATCACCTACCAAACGGCGTATCTCAAGGCGCATTACCCGGTCGAGTTCATGGCCGCTCTGATGACGGCCGACCGCAGCAACTCCGACAAGATCGTTCGCTTCATCAACGAGGCGAAGGATATGGGCATCGAGGTCTTGCCCCCCGATGTCAACGAGAGCCACCTGGACTTCTCGGTCTCCGACGGAAAGATCCGCTTCGGACTCGCCGCCATCAAGGGGGTGGGCGAAGCGGTGGTCGAGTCGATCATCGGCACGCGCGACGAGGGCGGGCCCTTCGAGAGTCTGTACGACTTCTGCGCGCGGGTCGACCACGGCTCGATCAACAAGCGCACCCTCGAGGCGCTGGTGCGAAGCGGGGCCTTCGACTCGGTCAGCCCCGACGAGCGCGAGTCGCGCTTTATCGGCGATATCTGCCGCAGCCGCGCCTCGATGTTCGAGGCCATCGAGATGGCGGTCACCCGCGGTCA
>CAYLTX010000169.1:0-14082 GCA_964386725.1 uncultured Bradymonadales bacterium
CAACGGCAACGGCTTGGGGCTTGTGGCTTGGGGAAAAGCAACGGCAACGGCAACGGCTTGGGGCTTGAGGCTTGGGGAAGAGCAACGGCAACGGCTGGTGGCTTGGGGAAATTAGATCCAAACGCAGATGGGTTCGTTGGTAATCATATAGGGCAGGGCGCCGCGAGTTGAGGCTGTGGTTGTGGGAATGGCTCCCGCACACTATACTAGGCTTGTTCGCGCGCCCATTCGGAGCACGCTAACTGTTCTGGCCGGCGCTCCAGAGATCGTCTGGGCGAGGCCATAACCGCAGGAGATTCAACGTGGCGAAAAATAGAAAAGGCGACGACTGGGCCAGTGACGACGATGCCAATGATTTGTTGGCTGGCATTCTCAGCGAGACCGAAGACGAGGCGGCGGCCGAGCAGGAGCGCATCGAGGCCGAGATCAAGGCCAAGGAAGAAGAAGAGCTGCGCCAGAAGCAGGAGGAAGAGGCGCGCCGACGCGCTGACGCCCAAGCGCGGATCACCGCCGAGATGGACCGACTCGACGAGCTCGACAAACGTCGCGCCGAGCGCGCCGAGGCGCTGCGCATCGAGGAGCTCAAAGAAAAGGGCGAGTGGGAGGAGCCCGAGCCCGAAGAAGATCCCGAAGAGGTCCGCCGGCGCGAAGAGGAGCGGCGCCGCGAGGCGGCGCGGCAGGCTCGGCAGCATGCGCCCGCCCCTCAGCCGGCGGCGGCCGCACAGGCCCAGCAGCAGGTCGAGCCGGAGCAGAGCTCGTCGAAGGCGGGCCTGATCTTGGGGCTCGTCCTCGTCCTGGTGCTCGGCGGCGGCGGAGCTGCTTATGCGTTGACCGTGGGCACCTACGAGGTGGACAGCAAGGTCTATAATAAGTCGGTCTACCAGCCCAAAGAGCCCGAGGCGAAGCTGGTCGACATGGGCTTTACGCCGCTTCCCGACGAAGAGGAAGCCGAGGAAGAGAAACCCAAGCCCAAGCGCAAGGTCCGCAGGAGGAGAGCCCCGGCGCGCAAGAAGTCGACCGCGTCGAAGCCCAAGCCTAAGAAGAAGGAGAAGGCCCCGAAGCTCGACCTCGGCGACATGGATGACGACACCGATCCCTTCGGGAGCAGCTTCTAGACCACAGGCCACATCCACTCAGCACCGAGAGCCCGGCGTTTTTGCGCCGGGCTCTTGCATGTGAGCTTTCCCGTCGTACATTTTTCCAGTGCCCGAATTGGTGCCCCCTCGTCCGGCGACGCAACCGATGGCCAGCTTCCAACTCCAGAGTTCACACGCCCTGCCTGCTCCCCAGGTGCTCGGCGAGGAGCACCACGAGCAGCTGCAGGCCTTCTTGTCGGCCGACCTGGCCGCGAACCTCTTTCAATTGTGTTGGCTGGAGAATAACGGGGTCCGCTCGAAGGGGCGCCCCGGCCTGTATCACTTTGCAGGACTCTTCGATCCGACGGGACGGATGCTGGCAGCGTCGCTGGTGATCACCGACCGGCTCTTGCTGGTACACGCACTCGCGGACGAACACGCCGCGGCGCTGGCCCGCTGGTACCGCCAACGCGAACTCGTCCTGGAGCATATCGTCTCGGCGCGCGCTGCGGTCGAGCCCTTCTGGCAGGCCTATCGCGGCCGGCGCGACGAATTTGAGGTAGGCGCACGTCTCAACCGCGCCCAGGAACTCTACGTGCTCGAGCGCGATCGCTGGTACGACGAGCTCTATGCCGACGGGCGCCCACGCTACGAGCGCACCGGCGTCCAGCGCGCCCAGATCGAGCAGCTCGAGCCCATCTTTTTGGCCAGCGCGCGCATGCACCTCGAGGAGACCCTCGAAGATCCCTTGCAGGCCCACCCCGAGGCGTTTCGTCGCCACGTGCGCCACCGCATCTTGGCCGAGCGGAGCTTCGGCTGGTTCGACGAGCACCGCCGGTTGATTTTCAAGGCCGATCTGTCGGCGATATCGAGCCTCGGCACCCAGGTCTCGGGGGTGTATACGCCGCCGCGTTTTCGGGGGCAGGGCATTGCCACACGCGCCTTATTTGACATCTGCGAAGACTTGTTCGAGTCTGGCCTCCCGCGGATTACGCTATATGTAAACGCGGAAAACGAAGCCGCTCGCCGCGTCTATCGCAAGGTGGGCTTCCAATTCCACGCCGATTACCAGACCGTCTTTGTCGAAACATCCCCCCAGCCCTAAACCCGCCGCCGCAAGAGCGGCCGCCGATGTCCGCGAGGAGTCGGAGGTCGATGAGGCGGAGTCTACCGTTTTATTCGGACTTCCGTGGTTGACCACCGGCCGGGTGATCCGGCTGGTCAAATTTGGCCTGGTCGGCGTCTCCGGGGTGGTCGTCAACCTGGCGGTCTTCGAATTCTTCTTTCGCTTCGTCGAGATGCCCGCAGCGTTGGCCAAGATGCAGTTTACGCTGGCCAACGCGATCGGCATCGTGGTGAGCATCTTTACGAATTTTTTGCTCAACGACGCGTGGACCTGGGGAGATCGTATCAAGGGGAGCCGGCGCGATTGGTTCGGCCGGTTGAGCAAATATTATGTGAGCGCATCGGTCGCCGCCGGTGTCCAGCTTCTGGTCGCCTCGGCGACCAATACGTTTGTCTTCGAGCATTTGCCGCTCGAACTCAGCGCCGAGTCTTGGCTGATGCCCCAGTGGGCGGCCGAGCATATGGGCACCATCGACGTCGGGCCGACGCTGGCGGTGCTCACCGGCATCGCCTTTGGCATGGCCATCAATTTTCTAGCAAGTCATCTTTGGGCGTTTCGCGACGCCGAGGTCGAATGATGAACCGGTTCATCCAAGCACTCATAGGGCGGGGGGGCCGCCTCGTGGTGCTGTTCTTGACGCTCACGACCATGACCGTCGCATGCTCGACAACTTCGCAAACCGGCGCAGACGACGAGGGCGACGAGGGCGACGAGGTTATCGGTAAGCCTCCGTCGGCCGAAGAAGACCCGTTCTTCGTCACCGGCGAGCCCGGCTCGGCCGAAGCCGCCGCGCCCACTGGCCGCATCGGCGAGGATGAAAAGACCACCGCCTCCGAAGATGAGTCGTCCGACGATGAGCAGTCGAGCGCGTTGCAGTGTTTTTCGTGTGTGAGGGTTTGCCCGGCCGAGGGAGATTGTGAGCGCGCCAAAGATGACGTCATCTGCGGCTGGGGCGTGCACGACGACGAGGCCCAGGCCAGCCGCTTGGCCAAGGCCGAGTGCGACGCCGCCCTCGACATGGCCCGGCAGATGCCCGTGTGGAGCGATATCGCCGGCCAATGCCCCGCCGCCACCTGCCGGTGAACAGCAGAGAGTGAGACAGTGAGAAAGTAAGAGAGTAAGATACTCGAACGGCCGACCGAGCGTTCTCGGTCGGCCGTTCGCCGTTGCAGTTTCTTACTGTCTCACTCTCTGACTTTCTAACTCGCTGCAGTATCAGACCATCAAGAGCATGGGGTTTTCGAGCAGGCGCTGCACGTGGGTGAGAAATTCTGCGCCGACGGCGCCGTCGACGGCGCGGTGGTCGCAGGAGAGCGTCACCTTCATGCGGGTGCCGACGCCTAACTCGCCGTCGTCTTGGACCACCGGGACCTTTTTGACCGCGCCGCAGGCCAAGATGCCGGCCTGAGGCGGATTGATGATCGCGGTGAAGTGCTCGATGCCGAACATGCCCAGGTTGCTGACCGTGAAGGTGCCCCCGGTATATTCTTCGGGCTTGAGCTTCTTTTCGCGGGCGCGACCGGCGAGTTCGCGCACGTCCTCGGAGATCTGGCGAAGCCCTTTGATATCGGCGTTTCGCACCGTCGGGGTGATCAAGCCCTCTTCGATGGCGACGGCCACACCGACGTGAACCTCTTCGAATTGAAGCAGGTGGTCGCCCTGGAAGGCCACGTTCATGGCCGGGAACTCGCGCAGAGCGACCGCGCAGGCTTTGACGATCAAGTCGTTGACCGACACTTTGGCGTCGATCTCGGCGGCCTTCAATTGGGCGTTGATCTCTTTGCGCTGCGCCATGGCCTTGGCCATGTCGATGTCCATGGTCAGCATAAAGTGCGGCGTCGACTGCCACACTTCACCGAGTCGGCGCGCGATGGTCTTTCGCATCTGGCTGAGCGGGATCTTTTCGGCAGGGAGATCCGGCGCCTCGGCAGGGGCGGGCGCAGCCGCAGGTGCAGCCGCCGGCTTCTCGGGGCGCTCTTCGAGCGCGGCTTCGATATCGCGCTTGATGATCCGCCCGCCCGGTCCGGACCCGGTGATACGTGCCAGCTCGAGCCCTTCTTCGTCGGCCATACGTCGGGCCAGCGGGCTGGATTTGAGGCGTCCCGAGGGGCGCTCGCCCTCTTCGACCTCGCCGCCGACGAGCTTGCGCGCGGGGGCTTCCTCCTGCTCGGTGACCTCGGCCTGCTCGGCCGGCTCGACCTCGGGAGCCTCGACCTCGGGAGCCTCGGCGCCGGCTTCTTCGGCCGCCGCCTCGCCGCCCTCGAGATCGTCGAGCACACCGGAGATGTCCTCGCCTTCCTCGCCGATGATCGCAATCGGAGCGCCTACGGGCACGGCATCGCCGACCGAGACCAATTGTTTCAAGAGCACGCCCTCGAAGAACGACTCCATCTCCATGGTCGCCTTGTCGGTCTCGACTTCGGCCAAGATCTCACCTTCGTCGATCTCTTCGCCCTCATTTTTGACCCATTCGGCGAGGGTGCCCTCGTCCATGGTCGGGCTGAGCGCCAGCATCGTGACTACTTCGGCCATTGAGTGCCTCTTTTGTTATCAATTATCTTAAACATCAGTGGTAATTTTGGGCTCATCGAGCCACATACGCTGCTTTTTTGACCGCGTCGATGATCTGCTCGGTACCCGGCAGCGAGGCGTCTTCGAGGTTATAAGCGTAGGGCATCGGCACGTCGCGCTGGTGGACGCGGCCCACCGGTGCGTCGAGCCAGTCGAAGAGGTCGCGAGCGATCCACTCGGAGACCGCGCCGCCGACCGAGACCCACGGCCAACTCTCTTCGACGATGACCGCGCGGTTGGTCTTCTTGACAGACTCTCGGATGAGCTCCTTGTCGAAGGGACGCAGGCTGCGTAGATCGACAACCTCGACGTCGATTCCCTGCTCGGCGAGTTTCTCGGCGGCCTGCAGACTGATGTGGAGCATGCGGCTCCACGTGATGATTGTGCAGTCGGCGCCCTCGCGTTTGATATCGCCCTTGCCGACCGGGATCGTATACTCGTCTTCAGGCACCTCACCTTGAAGGCCGTACAGAATTTCTCCCTCGATGAAGATGACCGGGTCCGGGTCGCGGATGGCGGTCTTGAGCATGCCTTTGGCGTCGCGCGGGGTCGCCGGCATCATCACCTTGAGGCCGGGGATATGGGCGTATTGCCCCTCGAGCGACTGGGAGTGTTGGGCGCCCAGCGCGCCACCTGCGCCGCCGGCGCCGCGGATGACCACCGGGCAGCTGAGCTGGCCGTTGGACATATAGCGCATCTTGGCGGCGGTGTTGATGACCTGGTCGAGCGCCAAAACGGCGAAGTTGAAGGTCATCATCTCGACGATGGGCTTGAGCCCGGCCATCGCCGCGCCGATGCCGAGGCCGGTAAAGCCGAGCTCGGCGATCGGGGTGTCGATGACGCGCTTGGGCCCGAATTGGTCGAGCATCCCCTCGCTGACTTTATACGCGCCGTTATATTCGGCGACTTCTTCGCCGAGCAGGAACACGTCTTCGTCGCGCTCCATCTCCTCGACCATGGCTTCGTTGAGCGCTTCTCTATATGCAATTTGCCGCATGGGATAGCCTTTGTTCTGTTGTTATCCGGGCATGATCAATCGATTTGGTCGGGCCATTCGACGTAGACGTCCTTTTCGAGCGCGTCGAGCGGCGGGAAGTCGGCCTCGTCGGCCAATTTGACCGCCTGCTTGGCGCGGTCTTTGTTGGTGGCGTCGATCTCTTTGAGCTGCGCTTCGGTGCGCACCTCGTTTTCGACCAGCCAGCGGGTGAAGCGCTGGATGGGATCCTTGCGCTGCTCGCGTTGGAGCTCTTCTTTGGTGCGATAGGTGGCCGGGTCGCTCATCGAGTGGCCGCGGTAGCGATAGGTGCGCAGCTCGACGAGCGTGGGTCGCTGCTGTTCACGGGCGCGTTTGACCGCTTCGTCGATGGCGTCGTAGACCTTGAAGATGTCTTGGGCATCTTCGACGGTGACGCCCTCCATATTGTAGCCGTCCGCCTTGCTGGCCAGGTCGGTCTCCGCGCTGATGCGCTCGACGGCCGTGCCCATGCCGTAGCGGTTATTTTCGATGATATAGACCACGGGCAGGTCCCACAGTGACGCCAGGTTGAGCGACTCGTGGAAGGCGCCTTGAGGGACGGTGCCGTCGCCCATAAAGCACAGGCAGACGGCATCTTCCTCGCGGTATTTTGCCGCAAACGCAACGCCGGTGGCGGTCGGAATCTGCCCGCCGACGATGCCCCAACCGCCGTAGAAATTCTTTTCGACGTCGAATAGGTGCATCGAGCCGCCCTTGCCGCCCGAGACACCCGTCTCCTTGGCGAAGAGCTCGGCCATGACGGCGTTGGGATCGAGCCCACGAGCCAGCGCTTGGCCGTGCTCGCGGTAGGCGGCCACGACATAGTCGCGCTCTTCGAGGGTGTTGATCGAGCCCACACCGACGGCCTCTTGGCCGATATAGAGGTGGCAAAACCCCTTGATCTTGCCCATCTGGTAGGCGCGACCGGCCTGCTCCTCGAAGCGACGGATAAGCACCATCTGTTCGTAGAGTTCGACGAGCCTGTCTGCGCCGAGCTCCGCGAGTAGGCGCTCGCCGATTTCGGTGTCGAGGACGGGGATTTCGGCCTCCGTGTCCTCGTGCTCCTTTTCCTCGGCTTCCTGCTCGGCAGCAGTCTCCGGTTGTTCGTCTGTATCTGGGGCTTTCTTGGCCATCGTCGACACCCTGCGTCTGGAACAGCTCTGGAATGCGATTGTGGGGCGCGGTCAGCCGCGATCCACCGCCGGCGGTCGTTATCGTGTGGCGCCTTCGGCGCTCCGAATCCAATAGTGGCACACGGGGGGATCGTCAAGTTGGAAGCATGCTGTTTCGACTGCCGGCACGTCGCGCCGATCGGTTTCTCGTGCGGCGCGCAGACACCGATTCCGTTCTGCCCCGCTGTGAGATAAGATGCTCCAAACTACGTGAGCCGTTTTCGAGGCGAAGATGTCCGACAGTAAATCCCAGGCGAGCCCAGATGGAGACGACCATTTGGCCTTCGAACGCGAGTGGGCCGACGCCCGCCGCGCCGCAGGCATGGACCCCGAGCCGGAGACCAGACGGCGCTCGAAGGTGCCCGAGGAGCCGCTGGCGGAGGTCTCGCCGCTGACGTTGCTGTATACCGGTTTTTTGCTCGGACCGCCGGTGACCTTCGTCGTTACGCTGATGCTGCTCGGACGCAAGCTGCGCCTACGCGCGTTCATTTTTGCCTTGGGGGCCTGCGGGGCGGTGTGGTGCGTCATTCAGGCGGCGACCTTTGGTCTGGCCGGAGACTGGTCAGTGGTCGAATTGCAGATGCTTCGGACCGGGGCTAACTTCGCGGCCGGATTATTGTTATTGTGGTTCTTGCGCGCCCACACCGAGGCACCCTTCGGCCACGATCGGCAAACGCTGATCAATACGGTCGTGCTCGGCGCGCTACTAGTGGGCGGCTACGTCCTCCTGCCCGACGAGGCGTTGGTGTGGCTCGGCCGATGACCCGAGACGACCGCAGAGCTTTCGCAATCGGCCGGGCATTGTAGTAGGGTGTAGGCAAACGTAAGAGATGGGCTTTCGTCGGTGGACCAAAGTCGCTACAATTGTTGTCTCTCCGGGGGTCGAGAGGCAAAGTAAAAACAGACTTTCTGTGCCCAAGGGCCACGGCTTATTTGGGGCGAGAGGTGCAGGTGCTTAAACTGAAAATCACACGCAGCTACCTGGTAAATTGGGAGTCGCAGATGAATCGGATCGTGTCGACGAGTATCGCGTTAGTGTTTCTATGTGCGCTCGCTGCATGCGGGACCGACGAGCTCCATGGCTCAGGCGACGACTGTCCGCCTGGCGAGCAGCGCAGTTCGGTCTCCGGGGAGTGCGTCTCCTCGAATAATGGGGATGACGACGGAGGAGGAGGGGGCAATAATAACCCCGACTCTGACGCCGGCGACGTCTCCGACGGAGGAGGCAGCTCCTCCGAGCCCTGGGAGGACGACGATGGGGACGGCCATCCCAACCGACTCGACAACTGCCCCAACGACGCCAACCCGGACCAGCTCGACGACGACGGTGATGGCGTGGGTAATCCCTGCGACAATTGCCCGGATGTCGCCAACGCCGACCAAGATCCGTCCGCCTGCGAGGGCGGCCCGGCCTACGACGCGACCAAAGACCATGACGGCGACGGCGTCGCGACTGTCGACGATAATTGCCCGGACGTGGCGAACCCCGATCAGACCGACACCGACGGCGATCAACTGGGCGATGCCTGCGACAACTGTCCCTCGGTGGCCAACTACGACCAAACCGACTCGACCGGCGACGGTGTCGGCGATGCCTGCAGCGAGACACCGGTGGGCGATATCTGCGACGAATTGGAGAGCGATTTCACCGAGGTCGACCCCAATATCTATATCATCCTCGACAAATCGGGCTCGATGGGTCTGACCGACGGACAGAGTAAAACGCGCATGGAGCGAGCCAAAGACGGCCTGGACCTCATCGCCAACCAATTGGCCGACGAGGTCCGCTTCGGCATCCTCTCGTATCCCAACGGAGGTTCGACCTCGTGCACCAGCCCCGGTCAGGAGGTGCTGTCGATTGGCTCGCACGACGCGGCGACCATCCGCGGCTCTTATGCGGGCATCACCGACAACGGTAGCACGCCCACCGGTGGCGCGCTCTACCAGGTGCGCGATAGCGGCCTGGCCGGCGATCCCGACGAGGATCTCAACGATGTTCGCCCCAAGGTCGTGGTGCTGATCACCGACGGCGCGCCCAATGATAGCTGCAGCCCGAGCTCACAGGGCTATGCGGTCGATCAAGCCGGCGAGCTATATTCGGACGGTATTCCGGTCTACGTGGTCGGCTTCGCGTTGAATACCAGCAACCTGCAGGACATGGCCCAAGCCGGTGGCACCAGCACCAACTACACCGCCGACAACGCCTCCCAACTCGCCAACGTCCTGAGCGGCATTTCGGATTCAGTCATCGCCTGCTCATATGCGCTCGACCCGCCGGCGGACGCAGATACCTCCAAGCTCTGGGTCGAGATCAACGGCGCGCCAGTCAGCGAGGGAGCCAGCAATGGGTATACCTACGACAGCAGCTCGGAGACACTGACGCTGCACGGCGACTCCTGCGATACGCTGCGCAACGCCGACCCCAACGCCTCCAGCCCGCTCAAGATCACCTTGGGCTGTGCCACCGAGTGCGACGACATCAGCGAAGAGATCTGCGATTATAAGGACAATAACTGCGACGGTCGCATCGACGAGGGCTGTGAGACATGCACCCCGGAGGTCTGTGACGGCCAAGACAACGACTGCGATGGCGAAGTCGACGAGGGTTGCGCGGAGTGCGTCTTCGAGGAAGGCGCGTGTACCGAGGACAGCGACTGTTGTGACGGCAATTGCCGCGACAACGTCTGCCAGCCGCCGTGCCGACCGCTGGATACGGTATGCACCGAGGATTCTCAGTGCTGCTCGGGTGATTGCGGCATCGGCGGAGTCTGCGCCGGCGGCTGATCGGCATCGGCGCTGGCCGGCGGCTCCTCGAGCCGCCGGCCGCTCGGTCGCCGAGACCGCAATGAAATAGACGAGCAAGAACGCAAAAGAGCCGGGCGTCATTTGATGACGCCCGGCTCTTTTGCGTTGGGTGCGCTGACAAGCGCGTCGATCTAGTGGCGACGACGCTTGCGGCGCTTGCGGCGACGCTCTTCTTTGCGCCGACGACGCTCGGCTTCACGCATCTTGCGACGCTTGGCCACGCTCGGCTTCTCGTAGAAGCGACGGCGCTTCAGCTCGCGGCTGATGCCTTCGCGGCCAATCTCGCGCTTGAGTCGGTTCAGCGCGCGATTGATATTATTATCTCTAACTTCGACCTCAATCGGTCCTAACTCGTCTCTGGCCATGGGTGCTCCTCGTAATCTGTATGTACAGCTGTTGGCTCGAAAGTATCGTCTTCTATAGAAGGCTTCGCCGCGCCAGGTTATTTCGGGCGCGACGAGGCGCTCCTACCTTAATATAAACGTCCCGGTGCAACGTATTAGTGCAACATACGATGCACGAGCGGCTCGACTTCTCCGTGGCCAGAAAGCGCCTCGGGGCTGAAGACCATCCAGAAATATTTGAAGGCCTCGGTGTCGTCGGCTTCCAGCGCCGCGATCAGGTCGACCTCGTAGTAGGTGTCCATCAGGCCCACCGTGTCCCGGTGGAACAGCCGCCAGGTGCGACCGTTGGTCAGGATTCCCCACTCGACGCCGGTGGCGCGAATGAAGCGGTCGATTTCGAAGGCCGGGTTCATCACGCCTTCTTCTTCCTGAATCTCGTCGAGCGAGGCGTCCCACGCCAAGCCGCGCATAATCGCTGCGGCATGCACGAAGAATTCGCGCTCGCCGCGATAGGGCAGGGCTGCCTGGAAGCTCTGGGCGGACTCGAAAAGCGTGAAGTCCGGGCGCGGCTCCTCGGCTTCGGTGGCCTCGGGGGTCATCTCCGCGACACTATAGCAAAAGCCCAGCGCACGAAGCACGTAGCTGACCCAGAAATACCGAGTCTCCATTTCCTCGAGACCCTCTTCGATCTGGGTCTCGCGCTTCTCGAGCAACTCTTCGAGCCTGCGCCGAGAATCCTCGATCTCCTGGGAATCCCACTCTTGATACTCATTGATCTGTTCGAACCGTTCTTCGTCGAACAGCTCTCCCACGTTGCGATAGACCTTGTCTGCCATACCTTCTCCGTTGATGACCAATGCCGGACATTGGTCTGTTTATATGTCGATCTGGGTTCAATCTCGGTAACAGTCAAATCGGCGCGTCACTATATGGTACCAGCTTTGGTTGTCAAGGTGGCGTTGCGGGTGGTTGTTGAGGTGTCTTGGGCGGCGCGGACGGACGGTCTATCGGGGATGCGCGAGCGGCGACCCTCGCTGGGGGTGCGCCTCGGCAAAAAGCGCCGAGTCTTACCCCCAGTTATGGTTTGGTGTCGTGGTCGTGCTATCCTGCGGGCGGTTCGTCTCTCGCCGATCGGCCCGTGACGTGATATTGGACCCGGTCGACCCGCGATGTGGTTTCGTGCGGGATCCAGACCATAACTGTGGGTAAGCCACCACCGGGCGCGCCGCAGGCGCTCCCGGTTGGGCGCACCCACAGAGGGCCTCGGACACCTGCCACGTTCAACTACCCCCACCAACCAACCATGAAACCAATCTCCAACCCCCCAAACCCCTGGGCCACCAACCAGGTCGAGTGGCTCGGCGAGCCGCCCCAGGCGGAGCTGAAAGTCTACGAGGAGCGGGCCCGCTCGATCCTCAATACGAACGACAGCCCGGATATCCCGTTTGGCTTCAGCGTCAATCCCTACCGGGGCTGCTACCACGGGTGCGCGTATTGTTATGCGCGGCCGACCCACCAATACCTGGACTTTGGCGCGGGCACCGACTTCGAGCGCAAGATCGTGGTCAAGAAGAACGCCCCCGATCTGTTGCGGCGTGCCTTCGAGAAGCCCGGTTGGGAGCGCGAGCCGGTGGTGTTTTCGGGGGTGACTGATTGCTACCAGCCGCTCGAGGCGAGCTACGAGCTCACCCGGGGCTGCTTGGAAGTCTGTGAGGCGATTGGAAATCCGGTGGCGATCGTCACCAAGGGCTCGTTGATCCGCCGAGATGTCGAGCTATTAGCCAGCCTGGCCGAGCGTGCCGGGGTGCATGTCTACATGAGCATTCCGTTCGCCGACGACGCGCTCGGCTGGGCGGTCGAGCCTCACGCCAGCGCGATCTCGCAGCGGTTTCGCACCCTCGAGGTGTTGAGCGAGGCCGGCGTCGAGTGCGGCGTGGCGCTGGCTCCGGTCATCCCGGGGCTCAACGACAGCGATATCCCGGCGGTGCTCGAGCGGGCGGCCGCGTGCGGGGCGACGCGTGCGTTCATGACCCTGCTTCGCCTGCCCGCCGAGGTCTTGCCGGTCTTCGAGGAGCGGGTACGTCGGGAGTTGCCCGAGCGCGCCGACAAGATATTTAGCACCGTGCGCGATGTGCGCAGCGGCGGGCTCAACAACGCCGACTTCGGCCAGCGCATGGTCGGAAAGGGCCCGCGCTGGAAGATCATCTCCTCGCTCTTCGAGACCCAATGCAACCGCCTGGGGCTCGACGCCCGCCAAGGGGCGGGGACGGCGGCGGGGCTGACGAAAAAAGGCCCGCTCCAGGGCTCACTCTTCGGTGAGCACTAAAGCGGGCGTGGAGCGTGGGGCGTGGGGCGTGGGGCGTGGGGCTCGAGTTTGCCTTTCCCCAAGCCCCAAGCCCCAAGCCTCACTCTCTACTCGACCGCCTCGAAGGAGTAGGTCGTCTGCGCGCCGACGCCCGAGCCGTTGTGGACGATCACCGAGATCTCGTAGGTGCCTGCGACGTCGGGTACGAACGAGATGTCGGCGCCGCTCTTGTCGACGAACGCTTCGCTGCCGTCGGGACGAGAGAGCAACACCCAATGGGCGCGCTCGAGGTTGTCTTGGTCGACGTTGGTGGACTGACGGGCGCTGAAGCTCGCGTCGGTGCCGACATCGGTGGTGTCGTCGCCAAAGCCGGGGGTGATCTGCGCCTCGATATCCGAGGGCTGCTCATTCGGGTCGCTGGTCAAGAAGAGGTCGAAGCCCGAGCCTGCACCGTTGGAGTTGAACTCGAGCAGCACGTTGTCCATCTCGCCGTCGCCGGTGTAGTCGAGGGTCATTGGCCGGAGCGCGCCGGGCTCGATGGTCCCTTCGGCACCGGTGACGCTGAAGTTGTCGGCCGAGCCCGCGTTGGAGCGGAAGGTGGCGTTGTCGATCACAAGCGGCTGGGTGCCCACGTTGCGGACTACGAACTGGCGCGTGGCGCTGTGTCCGTCGGCCGCGCTGAACGTGAACGTATCGGGATGTGCGAAGCCAACCGGGGCGTCGCCGGTGTCGCCCAGCAGCAGCCCGCCGGCCTCCTCGGTATAGCGGTCGCCGTCGACATAATAATTGTACACGATATCGAAGGTGGCGATGGTCGCATCCTGGTCGGCACCGGAGAAGGAGACGTCGATGTCGACCGATTCGCCGGCTCGGATCACCTTGTGGCCACTCGGAATCGCCGAGTCGAAGGTCTCATCCTCGATGGAGAATTCGTAGATATCGCTCAGCGTCGACGGGTCCAGCGACAGGCTCTGCATGGTCAGCGGGGCCTCGCCCATATTGCTGACCGTAAAGCTCTGCTGGTCGCTTTCGTGGAAGTGCAACACGTTCGGTTCGATCACGATCGCGGGCAGAGCAACCTGCTTGGAGACGGTGATCGGCAGGTTCTGGACGGTGCCGTTTCGCGCCGAAGAGCTGATCTCGAGCTCGGTTCCGAGCGCGTCGGCTTCGCTCTCCCACTCCTCGGTGTCCGGCGCGGTGAAGTCAACCGACCAGGTCTTCGAGGCGCCCGCTCGGATCTCGGTGGGCAGCGAATCGCCGGCGACCTCGAAGAGCTGCCGGTACTCGATAAAGCGCATGTCGGTGATCGTGAGCGGCTCGTCGGCGTGAGCGTTGTTGATGGTCACGTCGCGGGAGGCGGACTGGCCTCGCTGGACGCCGCTGAAGGTCAGGTTGGACGGGTCGAGCGAGAGCTCACCGCTGCCGGCCACGGACGTAAAGAAGATGCGCAGGTTGCCTTTTTCGACGTCGCCCGAATCATTATTGGCGTTGGTCTCGATGAGCAATTCGCCGCAGTAGTTGTCCGGAATGTCGTCCCCGCTCGGTGCGTCCGGACACTCGATATCGTCACTCTCGCCGGGCAGGACGACCGTATCGATGACGTGGAGTTGGTCGCGCTCGACGGTAATCGGCGGCTCTTCGCCACCGATCTCGATGCAGTTCGACGTT
>CAYLTX010000170.1:0-14052 GCA_964386725.1 uncultured Bradymonadales bacterium
CCATCCGCGCCATCCGCGCCATCCGCGCCATCCGTTCCCTGGACCCCTGGACCCCTGGACCCCCGAACCCCTGCCTCACCACAAACGAAATTTTGACAGACTCATCATCCAACCCTACGGTCTACATCGAACGAAACGCGCACACCGTGCGCAACACTCCATCGGCCCTATGACACGAGTTACAGACGACAATCGTGCGATCATCTTAGCCAGCGGCTCACCCAGGCGCTTCCGCCTGATGCGCCAGCTCGGCTTCGAACCCGAGGTCGTGGTCAGCAATATCCCCGAGGAGCAAGAAGCCGACGAGTCCGCGACTGATTATACGCGACGACTGGCGCTTGCGAAGGCCGAAGACGTGCGCGGGCAATTCGAACGGGATCCCGAGACCCACAAACAGCGCCCGGAGTGGATTCTGGCCGCCGACACCATCGTCATCTTGGACGGCGAGGTCCTCGAAAAGCCCGCCGATGCCGACGAGGCCACCGAGATGCTGCGTCGCATGGCCGGCCGCGAGCACGTGGTCGACACCGCCTTTTGCTGGTTGGAGCGCTCCACGGGTCGCTCGTCGGTGTGCTCGGTCGACGCGCGAGTGCGATTTCGAGAGCTCTCCGACGAGCATATCGAGCGCTACGTCGCCACCGGCGAGCCGTTCGACAAGGCCGGAAGCTACGGGATTCAGGACCAGGCCAGCGCGTTTGTGCGATCCATCGAGGGCTCACATTTTGCGATTGTGGGCCTTCCGGTCTGCGAGGTCATCGAGGAGCTAGAGAAGTTGGGCGGCCTCGCCGGCTTCCCGTTCCGAGAGCGATCGGCAACGAAATAAACGGTCATCCGAATACGCAGCGCCCCAAATACGCAGTTCATCGAAGAAGCGCTATGGCAGATTCGACCACATCTCAATACGACCCCGACGAGTTGCGCCACAACCTCGCCCACATTCGCGAGCGCATCAGCGATGCCTGCGAGAGGGCGGGGCGCCTCGAGGACGCGGTCACCCTGATCGCGGTGAGCAAAACTCATCCAGTCGACGCCATGTGGGCGCTGTATAACGAAGGTCAGCGCCACTTCGGTGAGTCCTATGTACAGGAGTGGCAGGATAAGGCTCCCGAGGCGCCCGCCGACATCGTCTGGCACTTCATCGGCCATCTGCAATCCAATAAGGCTCGCTTTATCGCCGACGACATGGCGTTCATTCACTCGGTGGACCGAAAGAGCGTCATGAAGAAGCTGCACAAGCGCTCCGAGGACCGCGTCGACGTGCTGCTGCAGGTCAATATCGCCGACCAAGAGAGCAAAAGCGGGGTCGACCCCGACGGGCTCATCGACCTGGTCGAGCTCTCCCGCAATTACCCGAGCCTTCGGGTGCGCGGGCTGATGACCATTCCGCCCTATGTCGACGATCCCGAGCAAAATAGGCCGCATTTTCGCCGCATGCGTGAACTCTTCAACGACGCTCGCACCTGGTTCGCACAACACGCCCCGGAGGATGCCGAAAGCTTCGAGCATCTGTCGATGGGCATGAGCGGTGATTTCGAGGTCGCCATCGAGGAGGGCGCGACGATGGTCCGCGTAGGTACAGCACTTTTTGGAGCGAGGCATTACGACTGATGGCACCGACTAAGCATATTTCGACGCTCGAAGACCAGATTGTCGTGCTCATCGGCTGCGGTCGGATGGGCAGCGCGCTCGCCGGCGGACTCGTCGCCTCCGGACAGATCGCCGGCGATCAACTCGTCTGCATCGACGCCGATCCGGAGCGCGCCGAGGCGCTCGCCGACGAACTCGACGCGCGCATGGTTCTGCCGGAAGAGCACGAAGGGGCGAGGATGTGGATCATCGCCGTCAAGCCCCACGACGTCGAGGCCGCGATTGACGAGCACACCGGCACGCTGGAGGCCGGCGATACGGTCGTCTCGGTCGCCGCTGGCCTGTCGCTGGCAAAGCTGCGCAAATATGCAGGGCATGCGCCCGCGGTTGTCCGTGCGATGCCCAATACGCCTGCACTCGTGGGCAAGGGCGTCACCGGCTATATGGCCGACGCCGACATCGACACGACCGCCGTGCGTGAGCTTTTCGAGAGCGTCGGTGAGGCCGTCGAGCTCGATCGCGAGGGGCTCTTCGACGCGCTGACCGGCGTCAGCGGAAGCGGGCCGGCCTATATCTTTACGGCCATCGAGGCGCTCGCCGACGGCGGCGTGCTCATGGGGCTGAGCCGTGAGGTTTCCAGAAAACTCGCCGCGCAGACCGTCGCTGGCGCCGCCGCGCTCGTCGAGGCCGATATGTCGGTGCATACAGCAGAGCTCAAAGACCGCGTCGCCAGCCCCGGTGGGACGACCATCTGCGCGCTGGCCACGCTCGAAGATCACGGATTTCGACGCGCGCTCATCCGCGCCGTCGAGGCGGCTGCCCTGCGCAGCCGCGAGATGGGCGAAGATAATTAAGAGAGTGAGAAAGTAAGAAAGTAAGAAAGTTAGATCCGGCAACTGCTGTCGGTGAGAGTGTTTTTCTCACTGTCTAACTTTCTCACTGCCTTACTTTCTCTCGAGAATGCCACGGAGGGCATAGAGATGTTGAAGTTTAGCGCTGAAGATATCGCCAACCAGACCTTCGAGACCCGCTTTCGCGGCTACGACCGCCGCCAGGTCGAGGAGTTTCTGCAGGGCATAAGCCGCGAGTTCGATCACCTGGCCACCGAGTTCAAGCAGGCCCGCGCCGAGCTCCAGGAGCACAAGCAAGAGCTCAAGGAGTATCGCCGCCGCGAGAAGAGCCTGCACGACGCCCTCAATATGGCCAAGCAGGTCGGCGAGGAGATCAAAGAGCAGGCCAACCGCGACGCCGAGCTGACCATCGCCGACGCCGAGCTCAAGGCCGAAAAGATCCTCTCGGGGGTCCAAAATCGCGTCAGCGCGCTCCGCGAGGAGATGTTCGACCTGCAACAGCAGCGCGTTCGCTTCGAGACCGAGCTCAAGAACGTGCTCGAGTCGCATATGAAGATGCTCGACCTGCTCAGCCGCCCGGAGTCCGAGCAAAACTCGTCCATCTCGCGGGCTCCCAAGCCGCCCGAGCGCGCCGCCAACGAGCAGACCAGCGACCACGTCGACGAGGTCTTGAGCGTCAGCGACGCAGATATCGAAGGGGCGGAAGAGGTCGAGCAAGCGTCGGCGACCTCTCCTGGTGTGGCGGGTTGAGCAAGCCGCACAAAAAAAGCGCCGAGGCGGGGTCTCCGTCTCGGCGCTCATGCGCAATCACACAATCAGTAATTCATTTTGCTGCCACACATTCATTCCAAAGCAGCGTCAGACCGTCGTTCTCTCCCCGAACTACGGGTCGTCATACAGCCATTCATTTTGGGGCATCATTCACTACTCTTACCAAAGCATATCGCGTGCCAAACGCTGGGATCCTGTTTGCGTGGCAGCATGAGCGGGAAATGTAAGGTGGGGTCGCGTTTGTTTACCGAGTGACCGAGCTGATGTCGGACTTCGATGTCAGATCGGATAAAGATTTATCCACGCTGGTCTGAGGCGCTGCAGTGTTTACCATCTGCTCCCCCGGCTGCGCCGGTTAAATTTCATTTGGCACGATGGCCCCTTCATGTCTGGTCTCGCTGTATCGCGTCCAAAGCTCAATACTCTTTTGCCTGTGTGGGTGGGACTTCTATGCATGCTGCTGGTGGTCGCACCCAGCGCGCCGGCCGCTGCGAAGATTCCGGCCGATCGCATCGCCACGACCGAGGCGGCCGACGGGGCGCTCGTCTTCCACCACCTGAAGCGATACCAACCGGCGATCGAGGTGCTCAGCGAGGAGGGGCCGCCGGTGTTGCGCCGCGTGGAGTCGACGCTCGGCCTCGATGATATGCCGCCTATCGACGTGTGGGTATTGCCGAAAGTCTCCGATTATTTCGAGTTCCACGAGATCGATGGCGGCGCGCCCAAGTGGGCGGTGGGGCTGTCTTTCTCTGCCCAGCACCGGATCATCGTCGCCCACGGCGGCCAGCGCGCGCCCAATGAAGTCATGCAGACCTTCGCCCACGAGTTGGCGCATGTGGCCGTCGACCACGCTCGGGACCGCGGTGATTCGAGCGCGCCGGTGCCTCGTTGGTTCAATGAGGGTTTCTCGGTGATGCTGGCCGACCAGTGGACGCCCGAGCGCAGCGAGCGTCTGTCGCAGGCTGCCTCCAGCGGTGGCCTCAAGTCCTTCGAACAACTCTGGGATAGGTTCCCCGCCCACCATATGTCGGCCTCGCTGGCCTACGACCAGAGCTTCCATTTTGTGCGCTGGCTGCAGTCCGAGCATGGAGACGATCTCTGGGCCCGGGTTACCCAACGGATCAGGGAAGGGGAGTCGTTTCGAGACGCCCTCGAGGCCGAGACTGGCTCCTCATTCGCCGCGCTGGAGGCCTATTGGCGGGATTCGCTTTCCTCATCGAGCAGCTTTTGGTCGATCCTCAGAGACGATTTCACCATATTTTTTGGCGCTGCCGTCCTTTTCATTATAGCATTCCTTGTCGCGCGGCGTCGTCGCAAGCGTCAGTTCGAGTCCATGGAGGACGAAGACGCTGACGAGTTGGGCTACGACGCTTCGCGCTACCCGCTTCCCGGCCAAGAGCAGCCGGAGTAATCAACGGGTTCGCAATCGATTTATTTGCGCCACGGATCGGCGCATCAGGAATGCCAGGAGCTAAGGATGGCTCATACCACCCTCGATCTTTCTCCGCGTACAACCCGACGAGCCGAAGACGACGACAGTCGCTCGGCGCGCTTTCGCCGCGCCGATATCCCCGGCGAAGACACGCTCGAGCCGAGCGCTCGCCGCGCGGCCTACCGTCCGCGCGAAGAGTTGGCCGTGCGTCGGGACATCGTCGAGGATTTTCGCAACCGCCTCGAGCGCGACGCTACGCATACCCCCGACAATCAAGCCGCGGTCGCGGCGGCGTTAAGCGGTATCGCACGCGCCGAGGAGTCACTGGGGCGTTTCGACGAGGCTCGGGCCGCGCTCGGTCGGCTCGCCAATCTTCGGGATTTCGACGCCGATCACCTCAACCTCGCTCGGCGCCTGCATCGACGGGCAGGGCGCACAGACCAGGTCCTCGACACACTCGATCGCGCCGCCGAGGTCAGCTCCGACGAACTCGCCGCGCTGCTCGCGCTCGAGAAAGGTCGCGGGCTGTGGCTCGCCGGCGCGCCGGCCGACGAGGTCGTCTCGCTGGGCTCGCAATTCGAAGCTGCCCCCGGCGACTATACCCGTCTGTGGAAGATGCGCCTGGGCGTCGACGCGCTGCTCGAGCAGGGCCGGCACGAAGAGGCCGTCGCGCTCGCTCGTCGCGCCGTCTCGCATATCGAGGACGCCTCGCTCTGTGACGTATTGGAATCCCGTCTGGCCGTCTGGCAGGCCGTGTGGGGGGATATTGCGCAGGCAGCGGAGTCGCTCGAGGATGTGCGCCGTCGCACCGATCTCACCCCGGATCTCGGTGAATTCCTGGGCTCGCTCTACTTCGAGCTCGGCGACCGCAAAGCCGCCGCGCGGCTATTCGTGGGCATGGCGCGGAGTCAGACGCTCGACGCCAGCACACAGATGACCGCCGCGATGCTCGAGGAGACCGTCGGAAAGAGCCCCGGCGAGGCCGACCGGCTGCTTGCAGATCTGGGCGAGCGCACGCCCGACGATTGGACGGCGCTTCGGGCCCGTGAGAACCACCTGGAGCGCTATATCGACCGGCCCGAGGCGATCTCGCAGCCCGGCGAAGCGCTCATCGACGTCTTCAATCTTCAGATCGAGGGGCCGCTGTCCACTCAGGAGCGCGTCTCGAAGCTGACCCGTTTGGGGCGGCTCTACGAGCGCGAGGCGAGCCTCGAGGAGGCCGCAGCCGAGGTCTACCGCGAGGCGCTCTCGCTCAAGCCGGGCCACGTGCCCGCGCTCCGTGCGCTGGGCCGGCTATATTCGCGCCGCGACAATTGGTCCGGGCTCGCCGACCTCTACGAGCGCGAGATCGCCGAGATGGTCGGCGCCCCGAGCGTCTGGCGCCGCCACTTCCAGGTCGCCGAGATCTACCGGGTCCGGCTGGAGAACGCGCCGCGCGCGCTCGATCACTATACAAGCGTCCTCGAGCACCGGCCGCATTATCTGCCCGCGCTCAAGGCGGCCGCCGGGCTGCTCGGCGAGTTGGGACGCTGGCATGAGCTGGCCGACCTCTTCTTGGCTTCCGTGGAGTCCGCGCCCAACCGGCGCCAGAAGATGTACCTGCTCGACAAGGTCGCCGAGGTCGCCGAGAACGAGCTCGAGAATTTCGACGTCGCCATCGGTGCCTGGCAGGAAATTCTGCGCCTGGACGACCAACACCCGCGCGCTTTCGCCGCGCTGGGCCGGCTCTACGCTCGCACCGACCGCTGGAGCGACCTCATCGAGCTGAACCTTCGCGAGATCGAGCTGGTCGAAGATGCCGAAGAGGAAGCCGTGCTTCGCCAGAAGTGCGCCGAGATCGCCGAGCGCCACCTAGAGGACTTGGCGCGCGCCGAGAAGCACTATCGCGCTGCGCTCGACGTCTTGCCGGACTTCTTGCCCGCACTCGAAGGCCTCGGGCGCATCTACATGCAGACCGAGCGCTGGGACGACATCATCGAGATGAGCGGCCGAGAGCTCCAGCAAACCGATGACCTTCGCGAGGCCGTGCGCCGCCTGGGCGCGCTCGCCGAGATCTTCGAGACTCGGCTGGACCGTCGCGAAGACGCCATCCGCGTCTACGACCGCATCCTGGAACTGGATCCCGCAAACGCCTACGCACTCGAGTCGGCCATCCGGCTCAACTACACGCTGGAGCGCTGGCATGCTGTCATCGCGCTGCTCGAGCAAAAGCTCGCGCTGACCAACGAGGCGCGCGCCTTCGCCGCGCTCCAGGGCGAGCTCGGACAGATCGCCGAGTGGCATCTGGGCGAGTTCGGTCAGGCCTTCGGCCGCTATTTGGCGGCGTTGGACGCCGAGCCTCAAAACGCCCACTGGCTCGCCGGCGTGGCACGCACCTGGTCGGAGTCGACGCTGTCGGCCGAACAGGTCGCCGCGCGTCTGGAAGACAGCGTGGTCAAGCCGATGCCGGGCGAGGTGCGCGATGATTATTTCAAGGTCATCGCGCGGCTTCGTGAGCGCGCCACCCAGAGCGTCGATGCCAGCCGCGCCCACCGCATGCACGGCTCGTCGGATAGTTTGGAAAACCAGCTCGTCCTCCAGCTCGCCATGGCACAGTCGGGCGAGCGCGAAGTGCTGCGACAATTCCGCCGCGCCAACGCCCAGCACGACCTCGAGCGATTGCTCGATATCGACCGAACCGGCCTCGGCTCCCGCGACGTCGGCGCGATTCGGCGCGCGCTCGCCGATCTGAAGCCGGTCGAGCGTGCCCAATTATTGGGCGAGCTCGACGTCGAGACCGCCGCCAAATTCGTGGCCGTCGAGGACGACCCGGCGCTGCAGCTCTCCGCCGAGCTGGTGCGCGTACTCGAAGGCGACGAGCTTCGCGGTGAACAAGATCAGGCGATCGTCGATCCGCTGTCGCTGCGGCTGCGCGGCGTCGAGGCGCGCCAATCCGACGACTTCGAGGCGTATGTCTTCTGGACGCGCCGAGAGGTCGAGCTTCGCCAGAGTCGCGACATGAAGGTCTCGCGTCTGGTCGAAGTCGCCGAATTTGCCGCCCAGCTCGACAAGAGCGATAAGAGCAACGAGACCGAGCAACGCAACGTCTTCCTGACCGAGGCCGCGAAGACCGCGTTCCCGGAGATGAAGACCGACGACCAATCGGAGCATGAGGCCGAAAAGATTGCCCAGGGCGCCTGCGACGGGCCGACGCTCGACCGCCTCTATCAGGCGATCCGCGAGGCCGCGCGCTGGGAGCTCCTGCGCGACTGCCTCGAGATTCACGCGATGCGCGAGGGGCTGACCTCCAGCCGTCGGCTGTATCTGTTCCGCGCGCTCGCCGAGGTCTTCGAAGACGAACTCGACGACTACGAAGGTGCGGCCAACGCGCTGAGCAATTGCTGGCAGATCTCCGAGGAGCCCGCGTATTTGCGCCGCCTGGTCGAGGTCAGCCAACACCAGGGCGAGCTCGACCGCGCCACCCGCTTCCAGCAACGCCACTTCGAGCACCTAACGGAGGCTGACGCCAGCGACGAGGACTGCGTGCAGTCCGGCTTGTGGCTGGCCGAGCTGCTCCTCGAGGACGAAGAACGCCTCGAAGACGGCATCGACTGCTTGGAGCATCTGATCGCCAGCTTCTCGGGGTGCGCGCTACTCGTGCAGGCGCGCCAAAGGCTCGCCTACGCCTACTTCGACCTCGGAAACGCCTACCGCTCGGTGGAGCTCTTCCAGGAGGTGCTCGGCGACGAAGTCAGCGCTGAAGACCTCGACGATTGGCGAAAGCTCGTCGACGTCTACCGCGACAAGCTCGACGACCTCGAGACGGCCTATGCACTGCAGTGGAAGATCAACGAGAGCGGCCACGGCCAAGAGCGCGACCTCGAGGACTTGGTTGATTTGGCCTTCAGCGCCGATCTGCTCGAGGACTGCGCCACCCGGCTCGAGGAGCTCGCCGAGGGCCAGGACGGACCGCGCCGTCTCGAACTCTTGTGGCGCGCGGCCCAACTCGTCGAAGAAGACCTGATGCTGCCCGAGGACGCCGTGCGCCTGTACACCGAGGCGCTCGACCTTTGCGACGAGGGTGACGAGCCGTGGTTGGAGCTGGTGCGTCGGCGGGCATTTTGCCTGTCGCAGATCGCCGGCCGAGAGGCCAGGGCGCTCGAGGAGTTCCGAAAGCTCGTGGCCAGAGAGCCCTTCGAGCCGACGACCTACCGCGGGCTCGATAACCTGCTGTCCAAGACCCAGGCCCACGACCGCTCCCGCGTGGCGCGCCAGATTTTGGGCGTGCTCAACTGCTCGGTCGACCTCGAGGAGCGCCGCACCAAGACCGAGCCGTCGCGTATCATCAGCCGCGAGAAGATCGCGCGCCACCTGCTGCCCGAGGGGCTCGACGAGAGCGTCCTCGACGTACTCCAGGCGGCGATGCCGCTGGTCGAGAAGGTCTGGGCCGATGAGTTGCCCCAACGAAAGGCGTTCGAGGGCACGCGCCTGGATAAGATGGACGCCGCCGACGCCTCGCGAAGCCTGGAGGCCGCGCTCGATGTCTTCGGATTCGGCCGATTCAAGGCCGAGGCCGGCGACTCCGGCCCCTACGTGCCGCAGGTCTTCGGCGGAAGCACGCCGCACGTGTGGCTGAATAGCGACTCCATCGAGCAGATGGACACGGCCGAGCTTCGCTTTGTGGCCGGCTACTGCGCCGCGCTGGCGTGGTCGGGATTGCCCGCGCTGCTGACCATCGACGGCCGCCGGGTCTGGCACCTCATCGAAGCCGTCCAGCTCAAGCAAACCGGTGAGGGCTTCGACGAGCGGGTCGACATGGCCACTCAAAAGCTGGTCGACCCCATCGCGAGCCCCTTTCATGCAGTCGCCCGCCGTCGTTTGACGAGCGCGCTGGAGCCGGTGGTCGAGCAATTCGGCCAGATCCACTGCGAGCAATGGCCGCGCGCGGTCGAGCAATTCGCCTGCCGCGTGGGCCTGGTGCTCAGCGGCGACGTGCGCGCCGCAGTGCGCGGCCTGCTGGGCTTCCACGGCTGGGAGCTGCCGCTCGACGCCCCGGAGACCCAAAAGCAGATCCGGCGCAACAAAGAGGTCCGCAGCCTGCTCGACTACGCCATGAGCGACGACTACCTCGAAGCCCGCTACGCGTTCGGCCTCTCCGGACGCCCCAGCAAGCTCGTGCGGTAGGGTTAGCTGACGCACCTGCCCCACGAACCAACCGCAGGATCACACGCCCACGAAACCAAACCATAACTGGGGGTAAGCCCAGCCGAGTCGCCACCCGGCGACTCGGCGAGGCGCACCCCCAGAGAGGGTCGCCGCTCACACATCTCCAATAGGCCGGTGGCGGGTGTCCGGGGCTCTCTGCGGGTGCGCCACATCGGTCCCGCCCAAGGGCGCGACCGATGTCGGCTTACCCGCAGCTATGGTTCGGATCCCGCACGGAACCACATCACGGGCCGATCGGGCACGAAACCCGCCACCGCAGCTTGACATTCGCATAGAACGGACTAAGTTTAGCCTTGCCTAAACTTTTTATGCGAGCGCCTTAATAAAATCCTAAGTTAAGGCTCAGGAAGAGCAATGAAGAAGCTAAACAAACTCTGCATCATCTTCGCGATATTGGTCCCGCTGGCCGTGGCCGGCTGTGATCGAAAGCCGGCCGAGGCGGCCGACGAGCGCCCGGTGGTGGTGGCGACGACGACGATGCTCGCCGATCTTGGCGAGCAAATTGGCGGCGAGCAGGTGCGCGTGGAGGGGATCATGAGTCCGGGCGGTGACCCGCACCTATACCAGCCGACGCCGGCCGACGCGCGTCTGGTCGCGCAGAGTGACCTGGTGATCAAGAGCGGGCTGAAGCTCGAGGGCTGGATCGACGACTTGCTCGACAACGCCGGCGGCAACCGGCCCAGCGTGGTCGCGAGCGACGGGATCCAGCCGATCCGAATGGAGGGCTTTACGGGCGGCGTCGACCCGCACTTCTGGTTCGAGATCGCCGCGTGGAAGATCGCGGCCAACAATGTCGGCAACGCGCTCCTCGAGCTCGTCGGCCCCGAGACCGAGGAGGGACGCCAGATTCAAAAACGCCTTGATGAGCACCTGGGCGAGCTCGACCACCTCGACCAATGGGTCCGAGACGAGTTGGAGACCATCCCGCGCAGCCAGCGCGTGCTGGTGACCAGCCACGACGCCTTCAACTATTTCGGGCGTGCCTACGAGATCGACGTTGTCGGCATTCAGGGCGTCAGCACCGATCAGGATGCCAGCCAGCGCGACGTGGCCAATATCATCGAATTGGTGCGCGAGCGAAACGCGCCGGCGGTCTTTGTCGAGACGTCGGTCAACCCGGCGCTCATCAAGCAAGTCGCCAAAGAGACCGGCGCCGAGGTCGCAGGCCCGCTATATTCGGATAGCATCGGCGCCTCCGATGGACCGGCGGGCACGTTCACCGGCACCGTGGTCGAGAACGTCCGCATGATCACCGAAGCTCTCGGCGGCCAACACACGCCTTTTAGCCCGGATAAGAGCTGATGGAACGCGCGCTCGAAATCAAAAACCTGACGGTTTCGTATGACCGTGGACCGGTCGTCAAAGACGTCGGCTTTTCAGTCGGCCCCGGCGATCTCGTGGGCGTGGTCGGACCCAACGGGGCGGGCAAATCGACGATGATCAAGGCGATGGTCGGCGCTCATACGCCGGACGCCGGCGAGATCTCGGTCTTCGGCGACACAGGCAAGGCCGCCACCCGACGCATCACTTATGTGCCCCAGCGCGGCGCGGTCGACTGGGACTTTCCGGTGACCGTGCGCGACGTCGTCGTCCAGGGCCGATACGGCCATGCGGGCCTGCTCGGGCGTTTTTCGAAAGAAGACCGCCGCCTCATCGACGAGTCGCTCGATATGGTCGGCATCACCGACTTGTCCAACCGCCAGATCGGCGAGCTCTCGGGCGGCCAGCAACAACGGGTGTTCTTGGCGCGCGCGCTGGCCCAACAGGGCGACGTCTACCTGCTCGACGAACCGTTCGTGGGCGTGGACGCGGCCACCGAGAGCGCCATCGTCGACGTGCTTCGCAATCTGCGCGACGAGGGCAGGGCGGTGCTGGTCGTCCACCACGACCTGTCGACCGTGCGCGAGTATTTCGACCAAGTTTTGCTGCTCAACTGCGAGCTCATCGCCTTCGGACCCACCTCCGAAGTATTTACCGAAGAACTCCTCCAGAAAACCTACGGCGGCCGGCTGACGGTGCTCGATCAGGGCAACGTCGCAGTGCTCGCTGGTTAGTTAAATGCGTAATAAAGACGAATAGGCTAATTGATGCAGGTCCTCGCCAGCCAATTTACGACCCGCGCCGTCGAATTCTTCGGCTTCGAATACGAGTTCGCGGTCAACGCGCTCGTGTCGTCGATGCTCGTGGGCGCTCTGTGCGCGGTCGTCGGAGCATTTTTGGTGCTCCGCGGCATGTCGCTGCTCGGCGACGCCACCGGCCACGCGACGCTTCCCGGTGTCTGCGCGGCGTTTTTGGTCGTCGGCGCCAAGGATATCGGCCCGATGCTCGCCGGCGCGCTCGCCGCGGGCTTTCTCGCCGCGTTGCTCGTCGGCTTTTTGTCCCGAGGTCGGCGCTCCAGGCCCGACGCGGCCATCGGCGTGGTGCTATCGGTCTTTTTTGGCATCGGCATCGTCATGCTCTCCTATATCCAGAACTCCCCGACGGCCGCACAATCGGGGCTGCAGTCGTTCCTGTTCGGAAACGCAGCCGGCGTCTCCCGCGAGCAATTGTGGGTGCTCGCCGGCGTCAGCGCGGTGTTGATCGTCGGCGTCGCGCTGGCCTACCGCGCGCTGACGATCACCGTCTTCGACCCGACCTTTGCCCGCTCCATCGGCGTACCGACGGGGCTCGTACATTACGGGCTCCTGGCGGCGCTCGCCTTGGCCGTCGTCGTCTCGATTCAGGCGGTCGGCGTGGTGCTGGTCTCGGCGATGCTCATCATCCCGCCGTCGGCGGCACTTTTCGTGTCGGCGAGGCTGCCGCGCGTGCTGATCATCTCCGGATTTATCGGGCTCTTGTCGGGCGCTATCGGCGCGTTTGGCAGCTATGTATGGGAGGGCGTCGCCACCGGCCCCGCGATGGTCATCGTCGCCGGCGCGCTCTTTGTCATAGCGCTCGTCTTCGGCCCGCGCGGGCTTTTAAGGCGGGTACTCTGGTCACAACTTGCTAGCTTTGACAAACCCCTCAGCGAAGAGCCGACTTGAATATGATTCCCCTCTTTTTCGGCGAAATCATCGTTAGGGTGCTCGCATACATTTTCCTCGAAGTGTTGTTTGAGGGCGTTGTAGAACTCGTCTGTCGTCTGCTGGGGCGCGAGCGAAAGTCCAAGCGAGGTGACAAGCTCGAGCTTGACTGGGATGCACTCGAGGAGAGCGACGAAGAGGAGGAAGAGGGCGATGCTTGATCTGCTGATCGAACCATGGTCATGGGGAGCCTGGATGTGGCGGGGCATGTTGGCCTCGGCCTTGTCAGCCGTACCGTTGGCTCTGTTAGGCGTCTTTTTATACCTGCGGCGCATGAGCCTCTTGGCCGACGCGCTCGCCCACGTGGCACTTCCCGGCATCGTGGTGGCATTTTTACTCAGCGGCTCGCTCGACGGGCCGGTCATGCTGGCCGGCGCCGCCGCCATGGGGCTTTTGTCGGCATTCGCCATCGAGGGCCTCGCCAAAAACCCGAACGTTCGCTCGGACGCGGCGATCGGCATCGTCTTCACGGTGCTCTTTGCCGCCGGCGTCATTTTACTGTCAACGACCGTTCACGATGCTCACATCGACACCCAATGCGTGCTCTTCGGCAATGTCTTAGGGATCAGCGACCGCGCGCTGTGGATGCTCGGCGCGGTGGCGCCCGCGGTGATCCTGCTGGTGGTCGTCTTCTATCGCTGGCTGGCGGTCAGCAGCTTCGATCCTGTGATGGCCACCAGCATCGGCGTACCCGTCGCCGCGGTCCACTACGGCCTGATGACGGCCATTTCGGTGACCACGGTCGCCAGCTTCGAGGCCGTCGGCGCCATCCTCGCCATCGCCATGATCATCGTCCCCGCGGCGACCGCACACCTTCTGGCCGACCGACTCTGGGTGATGCTGTTGGTCGCCGTCGGCCACGCGCTGCTATCCAGCGCCGCCGGCATGTATATCTCGATCTGGATCAACGCCTCGACCGCCGGCGCCATCGTCGTCGTCGGCGGCGCACTCTACGCGCTGGCGTTCCTCTTCGCCCCGCGCCACGGCGCCATCAGCGCCGCCTGGCGGAGGCCTTCGTTTTGACCCTATGAGGTGGCGCGTGGCATGGCCCCTCGGGCTCCCTCCGTTTCACTCCGGTCGGCCGAGGCTACTAAACCACTCCTACTCCGAAACCCGGAGTCTTGGCTTCGTCAGACCAGTGTCT
>CAYLTX010000171.1:0-13775 GCA_964386725.1 uncultured Bradymonadales bacterium
AAGGCCTCGACAGGTTTTGCCTGTCGGGGCTTTGGGCGTTTCTTGGGCGGAGGTTATTAGATGGTGCGGACTCGTCGAATGAGTCGGTCGATGACCTCGTCGGGGCACTCGAGCCACATCCCGGGGCTGACGCGCACGATGGACCAACCTTGGCGGCGCCAGAAGGCGGGATTGTAGACGTCACGCGCGAGCGGATCGGGTTGGCGCAAGAACTCGCGGCAGTCGACGCCAACTTGCCAGCGCTGGTCTGCGTCGGCGCGGATGGCGAGGTCGATGTGCTGGCTGCCGAGGCCGACCTCGCGGCGGACCTGCAGGCCGCGGCGGTCCAGGGCGCCGGCGAGCTCGTCGGCCACGCGGCTGCCGAGCTGGGAGGCTCGGACGAGTCGCGATGCGTCAGCGAGGCTCCGGTGGCCCGATACGAGCTCTCGGGCGTCATCGAGCGCCGAGCGAGCGGTGTCGAGATTCCCCGAGGATCGGGCGCGAACAAAGCTCAGGTACGCCTTGAATATGCGGGGGCCTGGATGGGTGGTCGCCGACACGTCGAGTTGGTCGGGATCGATGGAGGTCACCAACCATAATCCGAGTCGAGCGCGCGTAATCGCTACGTTGAGCCGCTTTTCTCCGCCCGCCAGATTCAGGGGCCCGAAACGCGCGTGGATCGGCCCCGCCTCTTCGGTCGGTCCGTATCCGGGAGACATGAGGATGATGTCACGCTCGTCGCCTTGGACGTTTTCGAGGTTTCGAACGAAGAGTTGGTCGACGACCGGGCGCTGTCGATCGCGAGCGAGACGACGCGCGAAGTTCCGATTGCCGGCGGAGCGCTCGTCCAAGAGTTGCTCGACGAGCTCTGCCTGTTTGCGGTTGAAGGTCACGACGCCCACCGTCGGCGGGCGGCCGTCGGGCCCGTCGATGCCGAGGACCCGGTCGACCAACTCGACGATGCGTGTCGCTTCCGTTGGGTTTTGATTCTCTTGCCAGAGCCCGTCGACGAGCTCGAAGTGAAGTCCCTCGATGTCGGCGCTGATAGCGGGCTCACTCGAGGGTGCGGTCACCAGCCGACCCTCGTAGAACGCTGCATTTGAAAACGCGACGAGTTCCTCGTGATGAGATCGATAATGCCAGCGAAGCGTCACCCCGGGGTAGACCGCGCGTGCCAGCGCCAATACCGAGACACTGGTCAATAACGAGGAGTCGGTCGCATCGTCGCTCGGTTCTGTGGCGGCCTGAAAGAAGTGGCTGGGTGGCATTTGCTGGTCATCGCCGGCGACGACGGCGCTGCGCGCTCGCAAAAGCGCCGGCAGCGCCGATTCGACGGGGCATTGGCTGGCCTCGTCGAAGATGACCAGATCGAAGAGGCCGGGGCGCAGCGGAAAAATGGCGGCCACGGATTCCGGCGAGCAACACCAGACCGGGCGCACCAGCGAGAGGGCGTTGTCCCAATACTCACTGACGAGTTGGCGCAGTGTCTTGCGATAGCGCTTGCGCCGCGCGTCGGTGTCGAGCTTGCGCATGGCGCGTCGCGCCGCCGGCTTATCGGTAAATGCCTCGACCAATCTTCCGTAGAAGCGCGCGATGATTCCTCGGTCGGCGACGGCCCGACAATCTGCGAGCGCGGCGCTCAATCGAGCGCGTTGCTCCTCGTCGATCAAGGGCGCCTCGACGCTATGCACGGTCTTGCCGTCGAGCCAGTGGTCGATCCAGGCTCGCTGGACGGCCAGGCGTAGATCGGCGGTCACTTCTGAGAGCTCGCGCTCGCCGGGACGCCAGCGGCGCAGGAAGTCGATGAGCCAGGCGGGCCGATCGCTGAGGATACGGTCTTGGCGAGCTGCCTCGGCGACGTCCGGTCGGGCATCTACGAAGGCAGCGACGGCGTCGCGGGCCGCGTCAAACTCTCCGGCCGCCGTATGCCTCCGAATGCGCCGGCGAAGCCCGGGCCCGAGAACGTCTTCGGCCTCGGCAAGTAATTCGTCGAGTTCGGCGAGTAACGTAGCCTTTTTTCGATCGGCACCGGCCGCCGAAAAAAATGCCTCGCCGGCCAAATCGGCAGCCGCAAGCGCGTCGAGTTGCGGCAACTCGGCGTAGGCAGGCCCGAGTTCTTGGAGCTCTTCGTGCAGTCGGTGGGTGCACATTACCCGCCGGTGCTGGCTTTCGAGCGTGGCGATGGCGTCGTCGATGGCCACGGGTTGGCCATCGAACCCGAATTGAAATAGCGGGTTGTCCGACGGCAAAGCCTCCAAAAACGCGTGCCATTCGAGCGCGTGTGCCACGAGCCTGCCGACATCGACGGGTAGTTGGGACGCCGAGTCCGGCTCGGCGCAGTGCTCGAGGATGTCCCTCGGGACGTTGCGCAACCGCCAGAATTGAAGGGTGAAGCCGCGATACCAGCGGCTAGTCAGTTCGGCCAGGCGCGCGAGATCCTCTCGCCACTGCTCGAGCTGATCGACGCTGGTGTTGATGAGTTGGTAGGGCACCGCCGAGAGGCTCGAGCGGGCATGCCGGAGTGTCTCCATCACCTG
Source organism: uncultured Bradymonadales bacterium (assembly GCA_964386725.1). GTDB lineage: Bacteria > Myxococcota_A > Bradymonadia > Bradymonadales > Bradymonadaceae > CAYLTX01. Next base: position 2,517 of record CAYLTX010000171.1, read on the forward strand.
GTGCCACTGGCCGGTGGCGGCCTCGCCACCCGTCCAGCCCCAAAATAGGGCGAAATCGGCGATCTCGGCGGCCGAACCTTCGTCGAAGAGGTCGATGAGCGGCGCGGCCTCGCGCCACAAGTCCTCGCGTCGGTGGGCCTGCGCGGGCGTCAGAGGTCCGCTTAATTTGTCGAACGTCGCCAATATGTCGTCGATGTGCTCGCAGCGGGTGAAGACCGCATCGAGCGCGTCTCCATCGAGGTCACTCCAATCACCGCGCTCGGCGAGGGGATGCGGGGCGGCGAGGGTGTGGGTCTCGGCGGCCATCGACTCGACCAGAGGGAGGTGGCGATCGACCGCCTGCGGTGTGATCTCGTCGGCAAACTCGCTCAGATTCGGCAGTTCGCGACCGTCGTCGCCGAGAGCTCGCTCGAGCAGCTCTGCGAGCCCGGGGCGGGGCGAGTTTCGACCCGTGAGGCAATCGTAGGTCTCTTGGGCAGCGGCCACTCGTGCGTCGAGCCGGCTCATCGCTCGATTGTGGTCGGCGGCAGCCGAGGCCAATTGATGGTCCAGGTTGGCCGCGTCGAATTCGCTGGCGCTCACCGCCTGCTCGAGCGTCTGCGCGATGGCGGCGCCGATGGCCGCGCGGTCGCGCTGGACGTCATGAACCACCGCAACCGGCTCACTGAGTCCCAGGTCGGCTAGCCGGTTGGCGACCACATCGAGGGCGGCGCGCTTCGGGCAGACCAGCAGGACGCGTTTTCCCTGGGCGACCGACGACGCGATCAGATTGGCGATGAGCTGGGATTTGCCGGTGCCCGGCGGGCCTTGAACGACGACGCCACGCTCGTCGCCGGCTTCGGGGGCGAGGGACTCCAGATGACTAAAGACGGCGTCCTGGCTGGAGTCGGACGGGAGGACCTGCCAGCGACGCAAATCTCCGAGAATCGCCGGACGCTCCTCGCCAATGTCTGAACTAGGGTGTGTATCGTCTGATCCGTCTTCTCGCAGGTCGGATGCGGCGACTTCGGATTCATCGACCAGCAATAAATCGCGCGCCAGTCCGAGGTCGTCGTCGGTCAATCCGCGGCGTTCGGGGTCGAGCAGTTGGTCGTAGTCGAGGATGATGCTCGAGGCCGAGAGTGGAAAACGGCCGAGGAGAAGGTGGTGGTGCAGGCGAAAGGAGCCCGCGTCGGTTCCACCCATCTCCTCGATGTCGTCAGGTGTGCGCGGTGGGAAGGGCGCGAGGTCGGGCAGGGCGTCGGTGGACTCGAGCGCGAGGCCGATCCTCGTCAGATAGGCTTGCAGGGCGCCCCAGGTCTCCGCGTCGACGCCCAACTCGCCGTCGGCGTCGAGCTCGAGCAGCTCAGAGCGGTCGAGCCGAATCCCCTCGAGTCTCTCGAGGGTCTGGACCAGCGGCTCGTTGAGCTCCGGTGCTCCGCGCGGGGCGACCTCCCAACCGAGCCGTCCGGTGGATGTTTTTTGCAGGCTGACGGGAAAGAGGACAACGGGGGCTCGCAACCATGTGCCGTCGGAGCAGACGCCTTCGAGTATCGGCCCTCCCACGGCTAAGATATCCGCGCCGGTCTCCATGCGCTCTTGGCGCGAGGCGCGGGCGAGGTGGACGATATCCTCGACCAGCTCTGTGTGCTCGCCTCCCCGGACCGCGCACAGCCGGGTGGGAGCGGCGCCCTCACGGCCGAGCGTCGCCAGCAGGTTTGCGAGCGCGTCAGTGTCGTGGTCGCGCAGACGCCAAAGGTCGAAGGCCCCCGAGCGACTCGTGCGTCTGAGCCGGACCGACCGGCTGCGCAGGCTCACCGCGACGAATCGATCCCGCAGCTGCTCGAGCCTCTCCCGAATGCGTCGATCGAGTCCCGCCGCAACGACTGTCACTGTGGCGCTCCCTGGGGGCCGGCCGCCTCCCAGAGGCGTCGTTCGGCCTGTTTCATCTGACGTTCTTCGGCGGGCGTGGCGTGGTCGTAGCCGACCAGGTGTAGGAGGCCGTGGATGAGCAAGAAGAAGACCTCGTCTTCGAGCTCCCAGTCGAGTTCGTCGGCGGGGCGGCCGAGTTCTTCGGCGACCCGGGCCTTGTGTTCGGCGGTGTCCACCAGAGATTCGGCGTATTCGACGCTGATGACCACGTCGCCCAGCGCATAAGTGTCTTCGGCCAGTTCACCGGGCTCGGCGGGTTCGTGCAGCGGAAACGAGAGGACGTCGGTGGGCTTGTCCTCGGCCCGCCACTGCAGATTGAGCTGGTGGATATGCTCGTTGTCGGTCAAGACGACCGATAGCTCCGGATCAGCTAGTTCCAAGGCGCGGAAGAGACTCGCGACCCTCGTCTGAATCGTCTTCTCGAGGCTCTTGATCTTCGGGTGGCTCTTCGCTTTTGGTTGTATCGCCATCTCGAGCGGCATTGCCTTCCTTTTGCATCGATTCGACTTTTTCCTTGGTGATCTCCCAGACGTCAGAGCTGACGTCGGCGAGCGTCTGGGCCGGCTCGACGGGCTGATCGGGGACCTTGCTCTGGCCGGCGGTGGGGATGTGGCGCGGGCGCGCCGGCGCGCGCTGGGTGTCCTCCCCAGCGCGATCGGCAGTCTCCGGGCGGGCGGGGCGGCGTTCTTGCTCCTCGGGATACTCCGGGCGGTGGTGGTAGATGCCCGTCAGGATTCGCGTAAACGCCTTGGCGATAGAGTTGAGATCTTTGAGCGTCAGGTCACATTCGTCGAGCTGGCCGTCGGTGAACGCCTTGTTGATCATCTTCTGGACCAACCCTTTGAGGCGTGCGGGCGACGGGTTGCGCAGTGAGCGACTGGCCGCCTCAATACCGTCGGCGAGCATACAGATCGCCGTCTCGCGGGTCTGGGGCTTGGGGCCCGGATAGCGATAGTCCTTCTCATCGACCTCCGGGATATCCGGATCTTCCATCTGTTTGGCCTTGTGGAAGAAAAACGAGATGAGACTGGTCCCGTGGTGCTGGGCGATGAAGTCGAGAATCTCGCTGGGCAGCCGGTGTTGACGGGCCATCTCCAGGCCGTCTTTGACGTGCGCCTTGATGATCAGCGCGCTCATATTGGGCTTGAGCTTGTCGTGGGGGTTCTCCCCCATCTTCTGGTTTTCGGCGAAATATTGCGGGTTTTTCGCTTTGCCCGCGTCGTGGAAATAGGCACCGACGCGGCATAAGAGCGGGTTGGCGCCGACCGTCTCGGCCGCCGCCTCGCTCAGAGAGCCGACCATCATGCTGTGATGGTAAGAGCCGGGTGCGCGAATGATCAGCTCGCGCAACAACGGGTGGTTCAGGTTGGCCAGCTCCAACAGCTTGATGTCGGTGGTATAGCCAAAGAGCGTCTCGAAGAGCGGCAAAACGCCCAGGACGAAGAAGCCGCTGAGCACGCCGCTCGAGAAGGCCAACAACATGGTGCGCAGCGCTTCGATCTCGAAGAGTTCACCGTCGAGCAAGAGGAACGCCAGCGCCACGGCGACATTGACCGCGCCCACGGCGAGGCCCGACCAGGTCAGCGCCATACGGTGCTTGACCTGTTGGACGGCCCCGATGCCGACCAGGCTGCCGATCAGGGTGTAGGCCATCATATACAGCGAGACGTTGGCGACCAGGCCCACCAGCGCCGCGAAGACCACCGTAAAGACGATGGCGTGCTCATTGTCGAGCACCAATCGTATGAGCATACCGCCGGCGGCGACCGGGATCAGATAATACCAATAGACGGTCGGGCCCCAGTCGAATTGTTCGACCACTGCGTCGAAGAGCGCGGTGCCCAGCCAGGTCAAAAAGAGCATCAACACAAGGCTGGTCGCCATGAAGATGACGTCTTTGGTGGTCGGAGAGAAGTTGCGCACATTTTTACGCCCGAAGATATAGAAGGTCACCACCAGCAGCAGCACCAGCAGGGTGATGCCGGCGACGACCTGCGAGCGGTTGATATAGCTATCCTCCTCGAGCATCGCCTGGATGATGCGATAGTCGCGTCCGGTAATAATGTGGCCCTGCTCGACGATGACCTGGCCCTGTCGAAACTCCTCGCGGACCACGACATCGGAGACCGCCTCACGCGCGGCCTCGCGCTTATCGACGGTCTTCGCTTTGTTGTACGTGGTGTTGGGGCGCACGAGCGTGGATGCGGCCGAGATGAGCGCACGGCGCCACTGCCGGCCGCGTTCGGCCGACACGGTGCGATCGACGGCCTGTTGGACCAGGGAGTCGGCACGCGCCAGCGGCACGAAACGCTGCTGGACGTCGGTGATATGATATTCGATGAGCAGCTTGTCGCCGCGCAAGCGACGCAGATAAACGCCGCGGTCGTTCTGATCTTCGACCAGCCCCATATCCTCGACGATCATATTGGTCATGACCCGGGCGACGATATTCTGGAGGGCGTTCTCGGCGCGCTCGGAGAAACCTTGGCGAGCGAAGGCCTCGAAGGTCGCCTCGGGGATATCGGCGTCGAGATAGGCCTGGAAGTGATCTTCGCGCAGCTCGTGAGCCCAGCTTATCAAGCGCTCGGCGCTGATTGGATCGAGCCACGCTTGGGAGGAGTCGATATCGGCCGTCTCCTGCTCGATGCGCTCGAAGACCTGTGGGCGGTTGGCCTCCAGGTACGAGCGAGCGCGCTCAGACAGCTCTCGACGCATCGATGAGAAGGCGTCGTCGATATGATCGCGTATCTGGTCGGCCAGACCCTCCTGCCAGTCGAATACGGGCGGCACAGAGCGCTCTACACGCTCGCGCAGTTGTTCGGTGGCCTCTTGGTCGGGCTCGGTATAGGTGAAGTCACGGGTGGCTTTGATGTCGCTGGAGGCGACCTCACCGATCGAGGATTCATCGACCGCCGGTCCACGCACGTCGAAGCTAGCGCTGACAATCGCCACCAGCGCAGCTACAAAGGCGCCGAAGGCGAGGAATTGAATCAACGGATGCCCGAGCAATCGCTCGAGGCGAGTGCCTTGCGTGGTCGTCGACGGCGAGAACACGCTCTTTGATCCCTGCGTGCCTTTAGCCATAAAAAACGTCCATACTCAAAGTACCGAGTGTCACGAGTCTATCACGTGACGGGGCTGGCGACATCGCCGGGGCCCACCGAATTTCTCGGCTTGGGCTTCGGTGGAGCTATTATAGCGGCAAAGGGCCGCAGATGGCGAGGTCACGCTGTGCGTCCGACCTATCAGCCGGCAAGACGAGAACGGATTGGCCGGCGCCGACATTTCACGGCCGACGGCCCGGCGATCACTTCTCGGCCTCAGCGTAGGCGGCGATCACGCGCTGGACCAGGGGGTGTCTGACCACGTCTACCTGTGAGAAATAGCAGAATTCGATGCCCTTGATATTCGCGAGAATATTCTTGGCGTCCACCAGTCCGCTGACATTGCGCGATGGGAGGTCGATCTGGGTGATATCGCCGGTGATGACCGCTTTGGAGCCGAATCCGATGCGGGTCAAGAACATCTTCATCTGCTCGGTGGTCGAGTTCTGGGCCTCGTCCAGGATGATAAACGCGTCGTTGAGGGTCCGCCCGCGCATAAATGCCAGCGGGGCGACCTCGACGGCGCCTTGTTCGATCATCCGCTCGGCGCGGTCGTGGTCGACCATGTCGTGGATTGCGTCGTAGAGCGGGCGCAGGTAGGGGTTGACCTTCTCGGCGAGGTCGCCGGGCAAAAAGCCCAGCTTCTCGCCGGCTTCGACGGCCGGGCGCACCAAGACGATGCGCTTGATCTCTTTGTCGAAGTAGGCCGCCAGGGCCATCGCCATCGCCAAATAGGTCTTTCCGGTGCCCGCAGGCCCAATGCCAAAGACGATGTCGTTTTGGCGAATGGCGTCGACATAGCTCTTTTGGTTGAGGCCCTTGGGCGAGATGACCTTATTATTGGACGCCACGAAAATGGTGTCCGAAAAGATGTCGACCAGCGAGGCGTCCGGCGAGGAGGCCATCACCTGGACGGCGCGGCCGACGTCGGTCTCGCTGATCGGAAAGCCCTTCTTGCCCAATTCGTAGATCTGCAGGAGCACGCGTTTGGCCAATTGGACGTCCGGCGGGCTGCCCGAGATGGTCGCCTGGTCACCGCGTGCGCCGATGTCGACCTCGAGGGACTCCTCGAGGATGCGCAGATTGACGTCGCGGCGCCCGTAGATAAATCGAGCGACGTCTGATTCGTCGAACGTGACGGTTTCGCGAACAGTTTCCTCCAAAGCGACTATCCTTGCTATCGAGTCAATGTCGTAGGGCGGCTGGCGACAGGCCTGGCGGCGGCGGTGAGGCTGCCGTCGACTGTCGGCTGGCCGTCGTATCACTTCGTCGGGGCCAACTCCAAGGTATATCCCGTCGAGGTACGCCCGTAGTCGATACGATCTCGTCCCGAAGGGTAGTATAAATCCGAGCGTAGCAACAAGCCGCGCTCGACCACCTCGGCCAGGTCGGCGGGATACCGACCATCGAGACGAAAATAAACACTCAGAGCGAAGTGGATACGCTGCAGTTGAGCCTCCAGGGCATAGCTCTCGACGCGTGAGTCGTCTCTAGCGTCCGGGGGCTGGAAGAAGCTCGTGTTGCGAAAGGTCAGGTAAGCCCACACCCCGAGAGCGATGATCAATGCTAGCATCACCGCAGTGACGGTGTGGTGGAGCACGACGGCGCCCAGTCCACCGCCGGAGTCGCCTTCTTTGGCGCCTGTCTTGGCGCCCTTCTTGGCCGGCTGGGGGGTGTTGTCGTCGGGGCGACGCTCAGACATCGGTCGACCTCCTGGATCGGCTGCTCGACGAGATCTCAGTGGGGCTGATGCCGCGCAGGGCCGCTTGCAGGACGAAGAAGCCGCCGATGCTCACCAAAACCCACGCCACCGAGATCTGAGCGGCCCAATTGTCCGAAAATAACTCGTAAGTCGGCCGCCACACGCCCATCGGCCGCCAGATGATCAGGGCGGCGAAGACCATCACAAACGACAGGATGAATCCGGCGAGGCCGTGGCCGGCCTGGCTGTGGCCGGTGCCCGGCAGAATAACCGACAACACGCGACGCATGACGTCCTGAAAGCGCTCGCGCCGGCCGAGGACCCGCTCGTTGTGAACCCGAGCGTTATAGTCGAGCGAGGCTCCGGACACGAAGGTATGATAGCAGGGCAGGCAATATCGATGGTGGCCGGTCTGGGGGCCATCTTCCGGGTCACGCGCCATGCCGCATTTGGGGCACGGGCTGCTCGAGCGGCCGCCAAGTTGTACCGGCAGCGACAATAAAGCGATGAGCAGGCCGATGCCTCCCAAAAATGGCGCCCAATCCAGGGGGACCTCGGGTCCGGCCATGGCCTTCCAGACCGGCGAGACCAGCGAGACGTGCTCGGTATCCTGTGCCAGGTGGCGCCGCATGAACACGTCGCTGTCGAGCGGCTCGACCAGCAAAAAGCTGTTGACGTCGCGCCGGGTCATCTCGAGGTGCATGCGCACCGACTCCAGGTTGACCGAAATCGCCTCGTCGAGGGCCGTGGAGGCTGCATCGCCGTCATCGTTCATCTGGTAGGCGCGCATCAGATTGAACGGTGGGACCGGGCTTTGCGGGTCGAGCTGCTTGGCACGCTCGAGGTGCTCGATGGCCTTGTCAGGCTCGGCCTGCGCGATACGCGTGGCGCCCAAAAGCGTCTCGACCGACGGCTCGATATCGCTCGGCCACGATTCGTGGCTGCCGAGCAACTCGCGCACATTCTCCATATTGCTCTCCCCACCCTGGCGGTACCGCGCCAGCGCGAGAGTATAGGTCAGCACTCGATCGTCGCTTTCTCCCTCATGCCAGCGTCGCTCGAGCTCTGAGGTGCAATCGGTATCGCAGTGAAGATATTGGGCGTGCATCAGCGACTGTGTATCGCTGGCCGGCCAGGTCGTCTGCTCGGACATACGCGCGTCGATATAGGGCAGGGCGGCGAGCACCGCGAAGATGACCAGCGTCACCACACGTTCGTTGATGCGTTGGACGGTCGACATCGCCGCCAATAAGACGAGCATCGAAACCAGCGGCGAGCGCATCAGCAAGCCGGGAACGACCACCAACGCGACGATGAGGATGACCGTCTGATTGCTCGAAAACCCTCGCGGCAGCAGCCGCGCACAATCGTAGGTGACGATCCCAAAATAACGCAACAGCTGGGCGAAGAGGAAGAATAGTACGGCCACCAGGAAGGCTAATAGCGCGTAGGCGCTCAGTTTGAGCTCCCATGCCAATCTGGTGTCGAGCCACCGAAAGCCTTTTTTGATGCCCTGGATATAGCTGCCCACGATCGCCGGCAGCCGCCCCGTATTATGGCGTACGAGGTGGGCGCTATGAGCGAGTTCGGGATACGGTAGGTCGGGAGCCAGTGTGCGTGACTGGTCATAGAGCTTCGAGGCGTCGCGCTCGGAGATCTCACCGCTCGCTACTTTGGCAGCCGTCGTGGTATACACGGCGCTGGAGTAGTCGGGCAGGTTGCGGTGGCCGAGGCTGACCGCATCGTGGGTCAGCGCGTCGAGCTCTTCGAGGCCCAGGTTGCCGTCCGCGGAGACCCGCTTCCACAGCCGCCAGTGCACGTCGAGGTTAACTGCGTCGACCGTGGGGGCCGGCACCGGCGATTTGTCGTAGGAGACGGTATCTTCGTCCACGTTCTCGATCAGCGCGTCCATATCGGCGCCGATATCCTGAGCGAGGAGCGAGCCTGGCACGAAGATCGCGGCGACAACCATCAGGGCGATAAGCCCTCGGCCGACACGCCCCACCTTTGCGCGAATACCGACCTCATGGGTCTGGCGTCGATTCATAGAGAAACGGCTGCAAGAAACTGCGGGAGCGCCGAGGCGCTCAGTTGGTGCTGATTTCCGTCTTGGACGGGTTTTCCCGCGCATTCTAACCGCCTCGGAGAGATAACTTCAAGGCGAAATAGCTAGTAATTTTGGCAGTATTGCCCGTTCAAACACCCCCGTCCACTGGGGAATATAACATGTCCAACTCCTCGATATTAGACGTGATTTCACCAGACGGCACAGCTCTCGAGCGCGGCCAAAAGCTTGGTGAGGTGGCCGCAGAGGTCGGTTTTGACTGGCCGTCGGCGGCCCAAGCCCTCGAGAAGGTGCGCGAGGAGCTCGATGAGTTGCAAGACGAGCTCGACGCGCCATCCACCGATTCCGCTGCGCTCGCCGACGAACTCGGCGACTTGCTCTTCGCCGTGGTGAACGTGGCCCGCAAGCTCGATATCGACGCCGAAGAGGCCATGGAGCGGACCAATGATAAATTTCGGGCGCGCTTTGGCTATATAGAAAGCGAGGTCGCTCGCCAGTCACGCCGCCTCGACGAACTCGACCTGCAGGAGATGGAGTCGATGTGGCAGCGGGCGAAATCCATTGGGACACAGCCGGGCGATTCTTGATTCTGTCGACACACATTCTCTATAGTCGAAGCGTCTGACTATCTAAGGCAGTCACCCTGGCGACGGTCGGCGGTGCTGTCGGCTCCATCTGATTCGATCTAATAAGTTCTGACCAAGCCACTGACGTAGGAAAGTCCAATGAGTGACATACAATCCAACAAGACGAAGGCCGTGTGGTCGCGAGGCATTCTCGTGGCGGCGCTCGCCGTATTTTCACTGACGCTCGCCGGAGCATGCTCGGACGACGGCGGAGAGACCGGCGAGGGCGACGAATGTGAGACGGCTAGTGATTGCAGCGGGGACCTCCGGTGCCTCGACGGCGTGTGCAGTCCCCTGGAAGGCAATAATAATAACCCAGACGGTGGAGGCCCCGACGGCGGCGGTAATAACCAGACGATCGAGCCGGAAGATTATTACGTCTCCTATCGTTTCCACGACAAAGACGCGGACACCTATTCGCTGAAGGTGTATTCGACGGCCGACGATACACATACGCAGGTCAGCCCCGACGGCGTCTCTTGCGAGTCGCACTGCTGGCTCAGCGAAGACATGAGCCATTTTGTGTGGGCTGAGCGCAACGCCGACAACACCAGCAACCGGGACATCTACAGAGCGTCCGTGGTGGATATGGAGGCTCAAGACGACGGCGAAGTGATCGCGACGGATGTATCCAGTGCCAAGGTGGTCGGAAATATGGTCACCTATCAGCGCAATAATAACGGCCAGTATGTCGCCTATTATATGCCGCTGGACAGCGCCGAAGAGACGGCGCTGGGCTCGCTGGGAGGCAGCAACTCGACGCTCAACGGTTGGCATGTGGATCCGGACAGCAACATGGGAGTCATCTTTTCGCCGGAGACGCAGGTGCTGAGGCTCAAGATTGGTGAGCTGGGAGACACGATCTCCGAGACCACCTATACGTTTAGCGCCGAGAATTATCAGGAGACCAGCGGCAGCTACTTTACTTCGTCGATGCCCGTCGAGATTTCGGCGGACGGCAAGATCATGGCGTTTCTCACCGAGGCTCCCAATAATTACGGTGCCTGTGATGTGGCCTCGGATTGCTCGGGCCCGGTCCAGCGCTGTGGACACGATGGCCAGTGCACGGCCATCGAAGTCACCGCGCACTTCGTCGATATGGAGAATCTGAGTGCGTTGGGCCAGAGCTGCGGCGGTCCGGGCACCTGTGAGGGTGACATTCACGAATGCTACTCGCCGGACGAATCGAATACCGACGACGCGGTATGCATCCCGGGGCGCGTGGTCGTGGGACTCCCCAACCAGCCCGCCCAGCGGGCAACCCCGCAGGACCAACCGACCGATGGCTGTGCGCTGAGCAGCGGCCACGACGACTATCATTATACGAAGCTGAGCGGCCCGCTGAGCTTCGACGCGAGCGGTAAGCTATACGTCGTCGGCTCGCGTGACTGCAACACGGTCGGCGACAGCGACGTGCTCCAGATCGATCCGGCCGAGAAGACCTATGAGGTGGTTTGGGGTAACCCCGACGACGAGGGCGGCTATGACGGCGATGCGTGCTTCGATTACGACGCCAGCGAGCCCGATGATGCCGAGTGTGTCCCCTACATCAACACGGCGATGCTATCGCCCGGGGGCAAGGAGTTGGCGATGCAGGCGACCAACCCCTGGGTCGGCGATCCCTCGAGGGCCACGGAGAATATGGGATTGTGGACGGTGCTTCGCGACGGCGAAGACCATGCCTGGGCCGGTGGCCAAGAGCTTCGCGAGACGATGGAGCCGCTGGCAGTACACCCGGCTCCTTGATGGAGTAGCAGCGCAACGCGTCATTTAGCATAAAAAAGCAGCCTTCCGGTTGTACGTATTTAGCGCCCCGAGTTGATTAAAACAGATCAGCTCGGGGCGTTTTTG
>CAYLTX010000172.1:0-13744 GCA_964386725.1 uncultured Bradymonadales bacterium
TCGAGGCCCTTTGGCACGAGCCCGTGGGGTGTGCACGAGATGGCCGGCAATGTTTTTGAGTGGGTCCAGGACTGGTACGAGCGTGGCTACTACGCCGAAGCACCCGCCGACAATCCCACCGGCCCCGACTCGGGCAAAAAGAAGATCATTCGCGGCGGCTCATTCGCCCACGGCGAATTCGCACTGCGCTGCGCCACGCGCGGCCGGTACCGCCCCGAGGCACACCGCGCCAACCACGGGTTCCGGTGTGCGTGGAGCTTGAAGCGCGAAGACGCGTAGCGCTGCCTCTCCGCACAAACATTCCTTCCGCAACGCCCCTCAACGATGCTAAACAAGTCTCCCCCTTCCTGGGGCAGAATCTATCTCATGGGAGTACACAGCCATGGCAGCTGCAAGCCGAGACTGGGTCGTATTGAAGTTCGGAGGCACCAGCGTCTCCACCGTCGAGCGATGGGAGACCATCGCCAAGGTGCTGCGTGAGCGGCGCGAGGAGGGCATGTCCCCCTTCGTCGTCTGCTCGGCGCTGAGCGGGGTCTCGAACCTGCTCGAGTCGCTCCTCGAGGAGGCGACCCACGGCGACCACCAGCCGATCTTGGACGAAATTACGGCTCGCCACCGCGAGCTTGGCGCGGGGTTGGGCGTGGACGCCGACGAGCTGCTCGGCGAGTATTTCGAGCGGCTCGAGCGCGTGGCGCTGGGCGCCTCGCTTATCGGCGAGGCCAGCCCCAAGGTGCACGCCCGCGTGCTCGCGACGGGCGAGCTGATGTCGACCACACTCGGGGCGGCTTATCTGGAGCAGGACGGCTTCGATGCCTCGTGGTGCGACGCGCGCGAGATGCTGCAGGCGGTCGACCAACCCAATATTCACCAAAACCGGCGCTACCTATCGGCGGCCTGCGAGTGTCCTCCCGACGCATCGTTGCAGGACGACCTCGCCCAGCGCGGCGCGCAGGTCTATGTGACCCAGGGATTTATCGCCAGTGACTCGAGCGGCGACACGGTGCTGCTCGGCCGCGGCGGCTCGGACACCTCGGCGGCGTATTTTTCGGCCAAGCTCGAGGCCGACAGGCTCGAGATCTGGACCGATGTGCCGGGGATGTTTACCGCGAACCCACGCGATATCCCGGCGGCCCGGCTTCTGCGCCAACTCGACTACGACGAGGCTCAGGAGCTGGCCACGATGGGCGCCAAGGTGCTCCACCCGCGGTGTATCGCCCCGGTTCGTACCTCCGATATCCCGCTGCATATCCGCTGCACCGAGCAGCCCGACCTCGAGGGCACGGTCATCTCCGGGCAGGTCCCCGACTTCGGCGCGCAGGTCAAGGCCATCTCGGCCAAAAACGACGTCACGCTCATCTCGATGGACACCCTCGGCATGTGGCAGGAGGTCGGCTTTTTGGCCGATGCCTTCGCCGCGTTCAAGAAAAACGGGCTATCCGTCGACCTCGTGACCACCAGCGAGTCGAACGTGACCGTCTCGCTCGACCCGATGGCCAACGCGCTCGAGCCGGAGACCATCGACCGGCTCTTGGCCGACTTGAACCAGGTTTGCAACGCCCGCCAGATCGGCCCCTGCGCGGTCGTGAGCCTGATCGGGCGCAATATTCGCTCCATTCTCGATGAGCTCGGCCCGGCCTTCGAGGTCTTCGAAGAGCAGCATATTTATCTGCTCTCGCAGGCGGCCAGCGACCTCAACCTGACCTTTGTGGTCGACGAGGAGCAGGCAGGCCGCCTGGTGCGAAAGCTCCACTCGCAGCTATTCAGCAAGCGCATCTCCGATCGTCTCTTCGGGCCGACCTGGCGCGAGCTCTTCGGCGGCGGAGCCGCGGAAGTAGCCGGGCGCGAGGCCTGGTGGAAGGCACGCCGAGACGAGTTGCTCGACATCGCCGCCGACGGGCCCGCGTATGTCTACGACACCGCGACGCTGTCGGCCTCGGCCGACGATCTGCGCTCGATCGACGCGGTCGACAGGGTCTTTTATGCGATGAAGGCCAACTCCCACCCCGAGGTGCTGCGCCGCTTCGAGCGCGCCGGCGTCGGATTCGAGTGCGTCTCGCCGGGGGAGGTCGAGCGCGTCCTGGAGGTCTTCCCGGATATCGACCGCGCGCGCATTCTCTTTACGCCGAACTTCGCCCCCCGCGACGAATATAGGCTGGGCTTCGAGAAGGCCGGCTTTGTCACCCTGGACAACCTGCACCCGCTCGAGGCGTGGCCGGAGGTCTTTGCGGACAAAGAGATCATCGTGCGCATCGATCCGGGCCGCGGACGCGGACATCACAAATACGTGCGTACGGCCGGGCCGCAATCGAAATTCGGCGTCGCCCCGCAGGAACTCGACCGGCTCGAGGAGCTCGTCGAGCAGTCGGGCGCCAGGGTGGTCGGGCTGCACTCGCATGTCGGAAGCGGCATCCGCGCCCGGCCCCAGACGTGGTCGGAGACGGCGCTATTTTTGGCCTCGCTTCGCGACCGCTTCCCGGATGTGCGCTTGCTCAACCTCGGCGGCGGCCTGGGCGTCCCCGAGCGGCCCGGCCACCGCGAGCTCGACCTCGCCGCGCTCGCCGAGAGCCTCGCGCAGGTCAAAGCCGCCCACCCCGACTTCGAGCTGTGGCTCGAGCCGGGCCGCTACCTCGTCTCGCAGGCCGGCGTCTTGCTGGCCCGGGTCACCCAGACCAAGCAAAAGGGCGACATCAAATATATTGGCCTCGAGACCGGCATGAACTCGCTGATTCGGCCGGCGCTATACGGAGCACACCACCAGATCGTCAACTTGAGCCGGCTGGGCGACCCACTGGCGATCACCGCCGAGGTCGTCGGCCCGATCTGCGAGTCGGGCGACGTGCTCGGCCACGCCCGCCGCCTGCCCGACACCGGCGAGGGCGACGTCATGCTCATCGGCACCGCCGGTGCGTATGGGCGGGTGATGAGCTCGCGGTATAATTTGAGAGAGCCGGCGCGTGAGGTGTTGTTGGGCGAGTGAGACTTTTGTCGTGCCAACTTGCCTGGGCCGCGGTCATCCTGACCGCCGGGGTCCCTCTGGGGCCCCGAACGTGTTCCTTTCCGTCGGCAATCCCACCCACCCCGGCTCGAACGGTCGATGATTGGAGACTTGCAATACTTGGAGAGCCCTACCCGGCTCTCGCCGACTCCCGTGGCATATCTTGAGCGGACGAGATTTGATAACGTCTCGTCCTGAAGCTTCCAGGACTTTCCGGCAGGTGGGTGGTTGAAATGATGACCCGGGCACATCTCGCAAAGGTGTTGCGTCGCATGCGCCTCGCTCGATTCTACCTGAGCGTCATCGTGGTCGTGTTTCTGCTCAGCAACGCTGGCTGCGTGTCAAAAACACACTTTGACACTGCCCGGACGCTGCCTGCTGGAGAGGTACGATTCTCTTACGGCGTGACCGGCGGTTATCTGCATGACCCAGCTTATGTCTACGCTCGTCAAAACCCGCGATTTGAAGACCAGCCAGCACCGCAGCTCGAACGCTACGGTGATGGGCCGTTATTTAACCCTTACTTGATGGTGTCGCGTGGGTTCGGTGATTACTTCGAACTCTTCTGTCGTCTCGAGCCACTACTTGCTGCACAACTTGGAGCGAAGCTCGCGATTGTGGGTGATGACGACTCGACCTACGCCATGGCCGTCCGACCGCGGCTGGCGTACGCAGGGGGCGGATTCTCGTTAGAATGGTTTTGGTTATTGGAAGGTGAGGTTGCTGTACCCAACACAGTTCGGATCTTTCCTCAATGGAATTTGACGCTGACGCCACGCATTGGGCTCGGCCGTTTCACGAGAACAGATCCGTATGGCCACGACCCAAGCTTCGGAGGTGAGGAGACTATGCGGGCCAAGGCACTGATGTGGGGTGCAAATTTCGGATTGGCGCAGTATCTGGAAAGTGGTGGACGCACCATCTTCTACGAAGTGTCGGTGACGCGATACCCGGCATTGGACTTGAATGAAACCGGCGGACTGGAAGTGACAGTGGGAGTTGGCGTAGGGGCTGCGGTGTCGGATGAGGATTGACTACTTAGCGGATACACTATCCACGAGCCGATCCATTTCTACAAAATTTGTTACACTCCCGGAGAGCCGTTGCGAGGTGGTACAGTGCTTTCAAAGCCGCTCCATGTGCTCTCCCACGCCTCCGTGGATCCAATGGTTCCATGACTCCGAGTTTCAGTGATTCAAGGTTCAAAGACTCCATGCGCTCGAGAGCGCAACAAAGGAACACGCAAGGTGACGCCAGTGGAAGTTTAAGAAAATAACCGCCGCGATGGATGAGGTTGGAGCGCGCAACCTCCGTGCTCGCCGGGAAGGTTTATGCGGGTTCACCGTGCTCCGCCCTTCGCCGTAGCGTGTTGGTGAGGCCGCAGCATGGACCACGTTCGGCGCCGACGGAGCGGGCGCCGGCGTCGACGGAGCGAACGCGCCCCAACCCGACGCTTAATTCCTTAGAGCTCCAGAGGCGTTGTTTATGCGGGCTGACCGTGCGGCGGGCTAGAAGAAGCCGCGCGGCCCACCCTCAGTTCTACTCCTTGCTCACTCCGTCGACTCCGTCGGCGAGAGCCCAGCCGCGTGCGGCTCCTCCTCTTCGGCGCCCTTGAATACCCGATACAAATAGAAAAACGCCGGCACCAGCAGCACGCTGCCGGCGGCCAGGGCGATGAGCACCGGGCGCAGGATAGCCGCCTCGGCGGCGGCGTTTTCGATGGTGAGGTCCGGGTAGACCATATACGGATATTGGGCGAGCGCCCAACCGACCACGATGAGGCCGACCTGGGCCATCGCGGCGTAACGGGCCAGCACAAAACGGCGTGTCCACAGCGCCCAGATGGCGAGGAGCGCGGCCAGACCGGTAACGGCCTGGAAGGGGATGGCCCAAGCCGAGCGAGTCAGCTCCTGCCAGATGAGCGGGGCGTCGTCTTTGGCGAGCACGATGGCGGCGAGCGCACATGCTCCGACGGCGACCGCAGCCCACAATCCTCGGAGGCGAAAATCATCCTCGAGCGCCTCGGAGCTGACCTCCACCGTCATATAGACCGCCGCCAAAAACGCGCATAGCGCCAGGGTAAACCCGCCGATGGCGAACGGAAACGGGCTGAGCCACTCCGAGACGAAGTCGGTCTGCACGGCGCCATTGGCCAAGAGCCGAATTTCGCCGCCGGCGATGGCGCCGGCCGAGATCCCGAGCAGCAACGGCGTGAGCGCGCTGGAGATGGCAAACACCATCCCGGAACGCTCCTGCAACAAGGTCGCGCCGGCCGAATACGACTGGAAGGCGAAGGCCGATCCGCGCAGCACGATCCCGATCAGCATCAGGGTCAGTGGGATGTGCAGGGCGGTCATGATCGTCGAGAAGGCGCGCGGAAAGCATACGAACATCAGCACGACGACCAGGATCAGCCAGACGTGGTTGGCCTCCCAAATCGGCGCGATGGCGTGCGAGAGCGCGTCGCGTTGCTCCTTCTTGCGCTCGCCGGTGGCGAAGAGGCTCCAGATGCCGCTGCCGAAGTCGGCGCCGCCCGACAATAGATACACGACCAGTGCGACCACGATGATGCCGGCGATGACGTATTCGAGCATCAGGGGTCCAGGGGTCCAGGGGTCCAGGGGTCCAGAAACAGCGCAACGACGTAAACGTGATCGTTGTCGCTCGTTTTACCTCACGGCTCTTCCTCTAATTCTTCAGTCGTCGGGCTCTGAAAGACGTGACGCCACAGCAAATACACCACGATGACAAAGAGGATGACGTAGAGGATCGTGAAGACCGCGAACGGCACGACCAGGTTGGGCATCGGGGTGACCGCGTCGGCGGTCTTCATATAGCCCTGGATGACCCACGGCTGGCGGCCAACCTCGGTGACCGTCCAGCCGGCCTCGATGGCCAAAAAGCCCAGTGGCGCAGTGACGACCAATAGCTTCAGATACCAGCGCTCATCGTAGAGGCGCTTTTGGCGCCAGCTCAGAAACGCGCCGATGAGCCCCACCCCGAGCATCCACACGCCGCAGGCGATCATGATCTGGAAGGCGATGTGCACGATGGCCACCGGTGGCCACTCGTCCTCCGGGAACTCCTCGAGGCCCTGGACGGTGGCGGTGAAGTCGTTGAACGCCAGGAAGCTGAGCGCGCCGGGAATCTCGATGGCGTAGGGAGTCTCGCGGGCCTGCTCGTCGGGCCAGCCGCCGATGCGCAGCGCGGCGCCGTCTTCGGTCTCGAATTGACCCTCCATGGCGGCGAGCTTGACCGGCTGGTTCTCGGCGACGTCTTTGGCGAGCAGATCACCCATGAGCGGCTGAGCGACCGCCGAGACCACCGCGATGGCCAGCGCGATCTGCAGCGCGTTGCGGTGAAAGGGGTTGTCTCGGTCGCGAAGCAGCATCGCCGCATGGATGCCCGCGACCATAAATGCGACCGCCTGGAAGGCGGCGATGACCATATGAAAGCACTGGCCGAACCACATCGGGTTGAACATCGCCTCCCAGGGACGAATATTGATGAATTGACCATCGACGAAGTCAAAGCCGGCCGGCGTATTCATCCAGGCGTTGGCGGTGACCACAAAGATGCCCGACATCGTCCCCGCGACCATCACCATCACCCCGGAGGCCCAGTGGGCCTTGGGGCTGACGCGGTCCCATCCGTATAGATAGACGCCCAGGAAAATGGCCTCCAAAAAGAAGGCGAAGCCCTCGAGCGAAAACGGCATGCCCACCAGCGGGCCGGCATGTTCCATGAACGTCGGCCACAACAGACCCAGCTCGAAGGAGAGCACCGTGCCGCTGACCGCGCCGACCGCGAAGATGATCGCGGTGCCCTTGGCCCAGCGCTGGGCGAGTTCGCGGTGGATCTGTTTGCCGGTCTTCAACCAGCGTGCTTCGGCGATGACCATCATCAACGGCATGGCCATGCCCACCACCGCGAAGATGATGTGGAAAGCCAGCGACATCGCCATCTGGGAGCGCGCAGCAAGTAGATCGTCCACGGAAAGCTCCGACGAGTTGAACTGGGAGGGACATCACGGATGCTAAACACGGCTGCAGCAGGTGCCAAGCTCGTCGGGAAGATCTCTAGCCGCTCGACGGTTTGACACCATAGGCCTGTCTTTCCCAGTGCTGATGCGGGCTACAGAACGAGTTGCCGGGGCCGTATGGATTGGCTCCTGACGGTCAACAGGATTCTCGACAGCGGATCTGAACCAGGCAGTTGAATGCGCCAGATTAAACGCGACCCCCCCAGCTCTCCGCCCCTAGACCGCAGACGTGCCGAAGAAGCTGCGAGCTTCCTGGCCGAAGCGGGCATGCGCCTGACCTCCTCGCTCGACTATCAACGCACCCTCGAGAGCGTCGTCCAGTTGGCGACAAGCAGCATCGCCGACTACTGTCTGATCGATCTGCTCAATGACGACGGTGAGCTGGAACGTGTGGCGGTCGCCGCCAAGAACCCCGCCAACGCTCCGATCGTCGAGAAGATTCGCGCCGTCAATTTGGTCGACCACTCGGCCAGCGTCACCGCACGCGTGATCGCCACCCACGAATCTGCGCTCGTCCGAAATGTGGTGATCGAGGCCTTTCTCGAGGGCTTGGCCGTCGATGATCCGCGCCGGCAGGTCATCCTAGAGATCAATCCGGTCTCGCTGATGGCCACCCCGCTCATCGCCCGAGGGCGTTTCTTGGGGCTGATCGTATTTATCTCGGCTGAATCCGGCCGTCACTACGATGAATACGACGTCGAACTCGCCAGGCAATTGGCCGTGCGAGCTGGGCTCGCCACCGATAACGCGCGCCTGTATCGCAACGCTCGGGCGGCGATCGAGGCCCGGGACGCGGTCCAGCGCATCGTCGCCCACGACCTGCGGAACCCGCTGACCACGGTCAAGATGATCGCCGACCTCATCTCGCGCGACATGTCGATATGTGCGAACCCCGTAGAGCTACAAAAGCACCTCGACGTCCAGCGCCACGCGGTCATGCAGATGAACCGGCTCATTGAAGATCTGCTCGACGTCGCGCGCCTCGACGAGGGAAAGATGGCGCTGGTTGCGAGCCCCTGTAATCCCGCCGTCTTGGTCGACGAAGGCATCAGAATGTACGCCGTGCAGGCGCAGCAAAAGTCGATCGAACTGGTCGCTGATGCGGCGCCGAACCTGCCCGATATCCGGGTCGACGTCGATCGCATCGACCAGGTCTTATCTAACCTCATCGGCAACGCGCTCAAGTTCACCGACCCGGGCGGGCGCATCGAAGTGGGCGCGGCGGCCTTCGAGGGAGGAGTGACCTTCTCGGTATCAGACACCGGCTGTGGCATCCCGCCCGAGCAGGTCTCTCACCTCTTCAACCGCTTTTGGCAGGCCGAAAAGGGCGCGCGTCACGGCGCCGGCTTAGGGCTCGAGATTGCCAAGGGCATCATCGAGGCGCACGGCGGGCAGATCTGGGTCGAGAGCGAGCTGGGCGTGGGTACGACGTTTTTCTTCTTCCTGCCCATCGCAACGCCGAACAATCATCAGTGAATGCAGGTCTGCGGGCACTCTCTGTCCAGATTCTTCTGGAAGCGCAGGTAATCTTTGAAGAGCTCCACGCCAAAGATGCCGTCGTCTGGAAAAGGCAGGGCCTTGTCGGTGTCGCAGACATCCTCGATGACAAATTCGCGCCCCCGAAAGGTGCCGCGCATATAGAAGGGGCGCAGACGCGGCTTGCACCAGTTGCGGCGCATCTGGCGGATCTGGGGCGGGCTCCATAATTGGTCGAGGACGATAGCCTCGTATTCGGGCAGCCGGCCGGGCTCGTCGTAGTAGACCTCCTCGATGCGCACATAATCATCGGTCAGCCGTACCGACTCGGGGAAGACCAGGCTATTCCAGCAACCCTCGTCGATGCGTAGATTGCTGACCATCGCGCCGGCGTGTTGGAACTGGACACCCAGGTAGGGGGTGAGGCCGTTGAGCAGGAAGAAGCCCACGGCGAAGGCGACGGCGGCCTTGGCCGTCAACGGGGGCTTCGGCGAACCGGAGCGACGTCGTCCCTGGCGTCGTTTCGATGGCACGGATGCCTTCGCTCCAGATAATTGCAGCACCGAAAGCGCGACGAAAAGCACCCATAATAGCCATTCGCGGGGAATCATCGTCCACTCTGGTAGGTTTTGATGACCGAGTAGGCTCACCGTGGTGAGCACAGTCGCCGCGACGCCGGTGGTGAGCCAGCGACGGCGCAGAAGCCCGCTCAGGTGCTCGAGATCGGCGGGCCGCATAAAGGCGGCGTGGCCGACGAGCATCACGAAGACAAACGCCGGCGCCATCGTCAGCGTCAGCGGGATGTGAAAGCCGACGGCGACCAGCCAGGCTAGCCGACGACGGCCGAACAGGTGCAAAACGGCAATACTGCCTTCGGCGGCGAGGACCATCCACGGGGTCAGCGCCAGGACCGAGGCGGGCAGCGCGTCAAAGGGCAGACCCCAATAGTTGAAGAGCTTTTCGGTGCCGTACACCGCGCAGCTATAGTCGAGGTCGAGATACTCGCGGTTGACTTTGTGGAGTACCGCCAGCAGGTAGGTGATGACCGTCACCCCCTTGGCCACTCCCAAAAACGTCCACTCGCCGGCTGACATCGGCCCTTGTGGTGTCTGGAGCCGATCTGGGGCTGAACCTGGCCGGGTCGCGCGCAGCCCGTCGGCGATGAGCCCCAATCCGGCCGACGAGGAGATGACCAGCAGGATGACCGATTGGGTGAGCTGGTCGCGGTGGAAGAGCAGCGGAATCAGCAGTCCCAGCGCGCTCAACAGCCAGCCGAGCGCGGCGCCTCGCCAGCAGAGCAGGGCGAGGCCGGCCAGGTAGATGAGATCGGCGAGCAGCCACTCGAGTTGCCACGCGTCGGCCAGCCACAGGTGGCAGGCGGACGCGAAGACAAAGACCCAGGTCACGACCCTTGCGACCGCGCTGCTCGGGCCGTACAAGGCCACGCGCAGAGGGCGGTCACGGCGGATCTTCGCCACGGTATGATCTAGCTCAACGTCCATGCGGTGTTAGTTACTTTTGCAACAGCATATTTCATGCTAAGAGTTCCGCCGCAATACTTCTCCTCTGGAGTGTATAGGACGACTCCCAGCAGCCGGAGCATCAAAAGATGTATTCATTGAAAAAAGCACTCAGCTCGGGATTGGCGCGAAAGCTCCTCAACGGCGCAACCGCCATCGGTATCGTCGTTTTCGTTGTCATACACCTGCTGGGAAATCTCGTCTTGTATTGGCCCGCCGGCCAAGAGGCGTTTGACGCCTATTCTGCCACGTTGCACGGCCTCGGTTGGGGTTTGTACGTCATCGAGGCTGGATTGTTTATCATCATCGGCTTGCATGCCTGGCTGGGCATCAGCCTTTGGCTCGACAACCGACGGGCTCGAAAGAAGGGCTATGATTCGGGGCAGAAGACCAAAGGCGGGCCGAGCAAGTTCAATTGGAGTTCGCTGTCCATGCCGCTGACCGGCAGCGTCCTGCTCGTGTTCATCGTGGTGCATGTGCTGCATTTCCGCTACGCAGCCTTCACGGACACCGCGAAATACGAGCCGACGACTGAAGCGGCCAATTTCCAGCTCTACCAGATGGTCATTGATGCGTTCGCCAACCCGCTTTGGGTGGGGTTTTATTGCCTGGCGACCTTCCTTCTGGGTTGGCATCTTCGCCACGGGTTGTGGAGCATGCTGCAGACCATCGGCGCGATGAACGAGCGCTGGAGCAAGCCAGTGTACGCGCTGGGGACGATCTTGGCGGTCGTTTTGGCTGCCGGCTTTTTCGGCATCCCGCTGTACATCTATTTCGTGATTCACTGAGTTCATGCTCGAGGCTCGACGCTTCGGGTTCGAAGTAATCGACACTCGGCGAGAACGGTTTGGGATTATTATGACGACGCTCGATTCGAAAGTACCCGAGGGACCGCTCCACCAAAAGTGGGATAACCGCAAGGCGGAGTACAACCTCGTCGCCCCGAATAACAAAAAGAAGAAGAATATCATCGTGGTGGGCACGGGACTGGCCGGGGCGTCGTCAGCGGCGTCGCTGGCCGAGCTTGGCTTCAACGTCAAGTCGTTTTGCATCTCCGACTCGCCCAGGCGCGCCCACAGCATCGCCGCGCAGGGTGGCATCAACGCCACCAAGAACTACCCGAATGACGGCGACAGCATCTGGCGGCTATTCTACGACACCATCAAAGGTGGCGATTACCGCTCGCGCGAGGCCAACACCTATCGGTTGGCCCAGCTCAGCTCCAATATCATCGACCAGGCGGTCGCCCAGGGCGTGCCGTTCGCCCGCGAATACGGCGGCGAATTGGCCACGCGTTCGTTCGGCGGCGCGCAGGTCTCGCGTACCTTTTATGCGCGCGGCCAGACCGGTCAGCAGCTTCTGCTGGGCGCGTATGGCGCTTTGATGCGCCAGGTCGACAAGGGGAAATGCAAGATGTTCCCGCACCGCGAGATGCTCGATCTGGTCGTCGTCGACGGCCGGGCCCGCGGCATCATTACGCGCAACCTGTGGAATGGTGAAATCGAGCGCCACTCGGCCGACGCCGTGGTGCTGTGCACCGGCGGGTATGGGCGGGTCTACTATCTGTCGACCAACGCCTATAACTCCAACGGCACTGCCGCCTGGCGTTGCCACCGGCGCGGCGCCTATATGGCCAACCCGTGCTACGTGCAGATCCACCCGACCTGCATCCCCTCGTCGGGACACTATCAGTCCAAACGTACGCTGATGAGTGAGAGCCTTCGAAACGACGGGCGCGTTTGGGTCCCCAAGAACAAGACCGACGTCAACAAGCCGCCGGACCAGATCCTCGAGAAGGACCGCGACTACTACTTGGAGCGGAAGTATCCGGCCTTCGGAAACTTGGTGCCGCGCGACGTCGCCTCCCGAAACGCCAAATATATGGTCGATGACGGCTACGGAGTCGGACCGGCGAATAACGCCGTGTACCTGGACTTCAAGCACGCCATCGAGGAGCAGGGGCGCGACGCGATCGCCGAGAAATACGGCAACCTGTTCCACATGTATAATAAGATCACCGACGAGGACCCCTACGAGCAGCCGATGCGCATCTTCCCGGCCGTCCACTACGTGATGGGCGGGCTGTGGGTCGACTACGACCTGATGAGCAACCTGCCCGGGCTGTTCGTGGCCGGCGAGGCGAACTTCTCTGACCACGGTGCCAACCGCCTCGGCGCCAGCGCCCTGATGCAGGGGCTGGCCGACGGCTACTTCGTCGTCTCGGCGGCGGTCAGCAATTACCTGGCCACCAATCGCTTCGAGATCGAAGAGGTCTCCGAAGAACAGGCCGAATTCGACGAAGCCGAGCAGACGGTGCGCGACGGCATCAAGCGTCTGCTCGAGGTCAGCGAGAAGAACTCCAAAAAGCCCGCCGATCAACGGCGCACGGTCATGGACTTCTACCGCGACCTGGGCGACATCATGTGGGATAAGGTCGGCATCGGTCGCACCGAAGAGGGGCTCAAGAAGGCCATCGCCGACATTCAAGAGCTACGCGCACAGTTCTGGGACCAAGTCTATATCCCCGGCGATGAAGACAGCTTCAATAAATATCTGGAGGTCGCCGGACGCGTGGTCGACTTCTTGGAATTAGGCGAGGTGATGGCCCGCGACGCGCTCGAGCGCGACGAATCGTGTGGTTGTCACTTCCGTGAAGAGCACCAGACCGACAAGGGCGAAGCGCTTCGAAACGACGACGAATTCGCGTATGTCGCGGCCTGGGAATACAAAGGCGAAGGCGAGCCCGAGCAAGTTCACAAACAACCGCTGGACTTTGAGTTCGTCAAACTCAAGCAGAGAAGCTATGAGTGATTCACAAACCGATCAGATTGGCAGTGTTCTCGACGAGGTATCTGACATGGCTTCCCAAAGCATGACGCTCCACTTGAAGGTCTGGCGACAGGAGGGCCCCGACGCCGAGGGCCGCCTCCAGTCGGTAACCGCCGAGGATATCTCCCCGGAGATGTCGTTTCTGGAGATGCTCGATTTTGTTAACGAGCGTCTCGTTAAGAGCGGCGAGGAGCCGGTCGAATTCGACAGTGACTGCCGCGAGGGCATCTGCGGCACCTGCGGGCTGACCATCAACGGCCAGGCCCACGGCCCCCAGCGGGGCACGGCGGTGTGTCAGTTGCATATGCGCAGCTTCTCCGATGGCGACACCGTCGTGATCGAGCCGTTTCGCGCCACCGCCTTCCCGGTGGTCAAGGACCTGGTCGTCGACCGCGCGGCGCTCGACAATATCATCGCCAAGGGCGGCTATGTGTCGGTGACCACCGGCCCGCACGCCGACGCCAACACCCACCCGGTGGCCAAGCCGGACGCAGACCGCTCGTTTTTCGCGGCCACCTGCATCGGCTGCGGCGCCTGCGTGGCAGCCTGCCCGAACGCCTCGGCCTCGCTCTTTACCGGCGCCAAGCTGACCCAATACGCCATGCTCCCGCAGGGCCAGCCCGAGCGCGAGATCCGCACCATCCGCATGATCAACGAGATGGACGATCAGGGCTTCGGCAACTGCTCCAATATCGGTGAATGCTCGGCCGCCTGCCCCAAAAATATCAAGCTCGAGAACATCTCTCGGATGCGCCGCGAATACCTGCGCGCCATCTTCAAACTCGGCGGCGAAGTCGAGCGCGGCAGCTGATCTCCAGCACCCACATATATTGCAGAATAGCACAAATGTTGCAGAAGAGGCGGCCGGACCCCAATCGGAGT
>CAYLTX010000173.1:0-13729 GCA_964386725.1 uncultured Bradymonadales bacterium
GGCTCGGATGGCTCGGATGGCTCGGATGGCTCGGATGGCTCGGATGTTCCCGGATTTACGCGGATTGGCGGATTGTGCGGATGATGCCTCGGATGGCCCACGGATGGTGCGGATGATGGCCCGGATAGGCATCTGATCGTCGCGTGTTTATCCGCGCGTGTTTATCCGCGTTATCATCCGCCAAATCAGAGGGCCATCCGAGGCATCATTCGCGTCATCGTTTTCATCCGAGCAAATTCGCGGATATTCGCGGATATTCGCGGATATTCGCGGATATTCGCGGATATTCGCGCCTATTCGCGCCTATTCGCGCCTATTCGCGCCTATTCGCGCCTATTCGCGTCACCCGCGCCCCTCCGCTATCCCACCGAGCAGTTGCTGGCTTTCCACCAGGCGTCGATACATGTCATCGCCGCCCATCAACTCGGCGTGGGTGCCCTGCTCGACGACGCGGCCGTGGTCGAGGACGACCACGCGGTCGGCGTTGGCGATGGTCGACAGGCGGTGGGCGATGATGACGGTGGTGCGGCCCTCCATGAGCTTTTCGAGGGCGGCCTGGACCAGCGCCTCGCTCTGGACGTCGAGGGCGCTGGTGGCCTCGTCGAGGACCAGGATGGTCGGGTCTTTGAGCACCGCGCGGGCAATCGCCACGCGTTGTTTTTGGCCACCGGACAGCCGCACGCCGCGCTCGCCGATGATATTGTCGAGGCCGTCGGGAAATTCGCCCACGAACTCCCAGGCGTTGGCGGCCTGGAGCGCCTCGATGACCTCTTGATCGGTGGCGCCGAGCCGGCCGTAGAGGACGTTGTCGCGGATCGTGCCGCTGAATAGCACCGGCTCCTGAGCGACCATGCCGATGGCGCCCCGGAGCACGTCCGGGTCCCACTGGCGGACGTCGCGGCCGTCGACGCTGACCCTGCCCTCTTGCGGGTCGTAGAAGCGGGCGATGAGATTGGCGATGGTCGATTTTCCCGAGCCCGACGGACCCACCAGCGCGACTTTCTCGCCCGGACGCACCTCGAAGCTGACGCCGTGCAGCGCGCGGATCTCGGGACGGGTGGGATAGCGGAAGGTGACCGCCTCGAAGTCGATATGGCCGTTCTCGGGCGGCTCGGTATACGGTTCGTCAGGCGCGTCGAAGTCGGGCAATCGGTCGATGAGCTCGAAGACCCGCTCGGCGGCGCCGACGGCCTTCATGAAATCGGTCCACAGCCCGCTCATCACCCCGAGCGCGACCGCCACGAAGATCGTATATAGGATATAGGCGGCCAGCTCTCCGGCGGTCATCTCGCCGCTAATGACCATCATCGAGCCCAGCCATAAGATGACCGCGATGGTGGCGTAGCCGAGGAAGGTCACCCCGCCGCTGAAGAATGCGCCGAGCTTGGCGCGCACCTTGGCGATATCAAAGGAGCGCTCGATCTCGTCGTCGTAGGCGCCGGCCTCGTGGTCTTCGCGCGCGAAGCTGCGCACGGTGCGAATGCCGCCGATGGCCTCTTCTGCGACCGAGGTGGACTCGGCGATGGCGTCCTGGACCTGGCGCGACAGCCGGCGCAGGATACGCCCGTAGAAAAACGCGATGCCGATGACCAGCGGCACCGCCACGATCATCACAAGAGACAACTTGAACGAGGTGAAAAATAGGATCGCCACCCCACCGACCGCCTGCGCGCCATAGCGAAGCGCCATCGACACATTCGTTGTCACCGCGCTCTGGATGGCCTGGGTGTCCGAGGTCAACCGGCTGGTGAGTTCGCCGGTGCGGTTGGCGTCAAAAAAGCCCATCTCCTGGGCCAGCACCGCCGAGAACAGACGCTCGCGAAGGTCTGCGACGATGCGATCGCCGATGACCGTAAATAGATAGTAGCGAATGCCCACAAAGAGCGCCTGCACCGCGAAGATGCCCAATAGCGCCCAGCCCAGAAGCTGCATATCGGCGGTGCGCCCCGCCTCGATCACGTCGTCGATGGCGATGCGGGCGGCCTGCGGATACAACAGCGAGATCCCGGCCGCCACAAAGAGCGCAAAAGTGGCCACCGACAAGCCCTTCCAATGCGGCTTGATCAGGCCGAGCAGCCGCTTTAGATCGAATGCGCTTTTGTTGGTATCAGCCACGTTGGGTCACGCACGGGTTTGCTGAATAGAGGCGTAGTCGCAACAGGAGTAGCATACCGGTCATTCCGAAGGGTAGTCGGACACGAACCGCCCGCATGATCGCACGACCACGAAACCAAACCATAACCGGGGGTAAGCCCAGCCGGACGCGCCTTGGCGCGGCCGGCGAGGCGGCTGGGAGCGTAGCGACCGAATGCCTTTGGGGTGCACCCTCGGGTAGGGTCGACGCTCTGACACGCACAATATGAGAGCGTCGACCGTCCCCCCGAGGGTGCGACTCGGCAAAAAGCGCTGAGTCTTACCCCCGGTTACGGTTGACTTCATCGTAAAATGAAGATAATCGTAATTCGACGATAAGACACACCCTCGACTCGGAGAATACAAAATGGCCAACCAAGAAGAAATCCGAAAGCAAGTCCGCAAGACCTACGGCGACGTCGCCAAAGAACAGCCCTCGAGCGGCGGCTGCTGCTCGGGCGCACAATCCGAGCGCGACATCGCCAATATCCACGCCGAGCGGCTCGGCTACTCCAAAGAAGAGGCCGAGTCGGTCCCCGATGGCGCCAACCTGGGGCTGGGCTGCGGCAATCCGTCGGCGATCGCGGCCATCCAGCCCGGCGAGACGGTGCTCGATCTGGGCGCCGGCGCCGGTTTCGACGCCTTCTTGGCGTCCGACCAGGTCGGCGACGAGGGACTGGTCATCGGCGTAGACATGACCCCCGAGATGGTCGAGAAGGCCCGCGAGAACGCAGCCAAGATCGGCGCGACCAATATCAGCTTTCGCCTCGGCGAGATCGAGCATCTTCCGGTGGCCGACGCCTCGGTCAACGCGATCATCTCCAATTGTGTCATCAATCTCTCGCCCGACAAGCCGCAGGTCTTCGCCGAAGCCATGCGCGTGCTCGAGCCCGGCGGCCGGCTGGCCATCTCGGACGTGGTCGCCACCGCCGAGATGCCCGACGAGATCCTCGAAGACCTCCAGCTCCACTCGTGCTGCGTCTCCGGCGCGAGCACCATCGACACATTGCAAGCGATGCTCGAAGACGCCGGCTTCGTCGACATTCGCATCGAGCCCAAAGACGACAGCCGCGAGTTCATCCGCGAGTGGGCCCCCGACACCGTCGTCGACGAGTACATCCGCTCGGCGAGCATCGAGGCGGTCAAGCCAGCGAAGACGTCGTGCTGCTAGGTAAGGCGGCGGCTGGGTGGGGAAACACAACAACCCGTTCGGCCATTCGGGCGCAAAACCAAACCGTAGCCGGGGGTAAGACTCGGCGCTTTTTGCCGAGTCGCACCCTCGGGGGGTGGGTCGCCGCTTGTAACATATGCGACTTATCGAGGGTCGCCGCTCGTAAGGTGTACGTGTCAGAGCGTCGACCCTATCCGAGGGTGCGCCGATCGTCGTATGTGCGTCCAGAGCGTCGACCCTATCCGAGGGTGCGCCTCGCCGGCCGCGCCAAGGCGCGTCCGGCTGGGCTTACCCCCGGCTATGGTTTGGTTTCGTGGGGGCCGTAGATGGAGGAAAGATAGCTAATAAACCGGCAGATCGCCCTCTTCGAGCAATCGCTCGCCGGCGAGCGCCTTTGGGAGCAGCTCGCAGAGCTCTTCGTATTCTTCGAGGCGGTTGTACAGCTGGCAGCACACGCGGATAAATCGGGTGGGGTAGGCCGGCCAGGCGACGATGCGCAGCTCGAAGTTGGCCTCCTCGAAGAGCTTTTGCTCGACGGGGTCGACCGGGGGTGAGCCCTCGGGGGCGTCGTAGTCGGCGTCGGGGAGTGGCACGGTGGCCATGGGGCCGAGCATGTTGTCGGGGGCGGGGGCGTCGACCTCGAGGGTGTCGCACAGCAAGTCGCGCGCCTCGAGCGCCATGGCGTTGTTGCGCGCGTAGATCGCCGGCCAGCCGCCGGGCATCAGACTCTTGAGGAAGCTGATCGCGGTGGGCACGCATAGATACGGCGAGCAGTCGTGGGTGCCGGTCCAATCAAATTCGGGATGGAAGCGCTCGCCTTTTGGGGCGCCTGCGCCGTGGCTGATCACGGCTGGACGCACCTGTTCGCGCCGGCTCTCGTCGACCCACAAAAAGCCCGCGCCCTTGGGCGAGCACAGCCATTTGTGGCAATTGCCGGTGTAGTAGGTCGCGCCGAGTTGCTCGAGCTCCAGCGGGAGCATTCCCGGGGCGTGCGCTCCGTCGATGAGCGTGTCGACGCCGCGCTCTGCGAGCGCCTCGATGATCTGCTCGATGGGAAAGATCAGCGCCGTGGCGCTGGTGACATGGTCGATGAGCGCCAGGCGCGTCTTATCGCTGACCTTGTCGAGGATGGCGTCGACGACCTCGTCGGCCGACGCGATCGGAAACGGCACCTCGGCCACCACGACCTTCGCGCCGGTACGCTCGGCGACGAAGTCGACGGCGTTATTGCAGGCGGGATAGCCGTGGTCGGTGACCACGATCTCGTCGCCCGGCTGGAATTCAAGCGAGCGCAGCACCGCGTTGACGCCGGTGGTCGTATTGGGCACGAACGCCAGGTTGGCCGGCTCGGCGCCGATGAATTCGGCCAACTCGCAGCGCGCCCGGTCGAACTCGCCGGGCAGTTTTCGCACAAAGAAGTCGACCGGCTCGCGCTCCATGCGGGCGCGGATCTCCTGCTGCTCGTGGAGCACCCGGCTGGGCGTGGCGCCAAACGAGCCGTGGTTCAAAAACCGGATGGCCGGGTCGAGCGTCCAATGGCTCGACAGGTCAAAGCCGGGCGATGTGTGGTCGATGTCGCTCATTGGTCGAGCCGCTCTTTGAGCCAATCGGCCACGTCCTCTCGGGCGACCGTCTCCTGGTCGCCGGACTTCATATCCTTGAGACCGACGACGCCCTCTTCGAGCTCGTCGGGGGCGAGGATGGCCACGAACGGGATATTGCGCTCGTCGGCGTAGCCGAATTGCTTGCCGTAGCGGTCGTTGTCCGGGTACAGGTCGACGCGAAGGCCCGCCTCGCGCAGCTCGTTGGTCAACCGGAAGCTATTGGGCGTGAAGTCGTCGTTCCACAGGGTCACCAGCACGTCGACCGGCGACTCGTCCTCGTCGAACATGCCGCGCTCTTCCATGAGCACGAGGATGCGCTCGATGCCCAGCGAGAAGCCGCAGGCGGGCATGCTGCGCTTGGAGAACATGCCGATGAGGTCGTCGTAGCGGCCGCCGCCGCCGAGGCTTCCGGAGAAGTCGTCGCTGCGGATCTCGAAGATCGGGCCGGTATAATACGATAGTCCGCGCGCCAGGTACGGGTCGACGTAGAGGTAGTCGGCCGCGGGGCCCGAGGAGGCGAATTTGAGCAATTTCTCCAGATCCGCCAGCGCCTTTTGGCCGCTTTCGAGCTCTCCGACCTCTTCGGCCAACGCGGCCAGGCAGGCCCCGTTGTCGAAGTCGCCGGGGCTGTCGGGCGCCTCGGCCTGGTCCAAAAGCGGCATCAGCGCATCGATAGAGCTCTCCTCGATGCCGCGGAATTCGAGCTCGTCGATCACGCCGTCCTTGCCGATCTTGTCGAGCTTGTCGATGGCGATGAGCGCCTCGGAGCGAAGCTCTTCGGCGACCCCGGCGGTCTCCATCATGGCGGTGAGCAGCAACCGGTGGTTGACGTGGATGCGAAAGTCGGTGAATCCCAACCTGTCCAGCACCTCGGCCAGCGCGGCGGTGACCTCGGCCTCGACGGTCATCGCCTCGGAGCCGATGACGTCGACATCACATTGATAAAACTCGCGGAAACGCCCGCGCTGCGGCCGGTCTGCGCGCCACACCGGCGCGATCTGATATCGCTTGAAGTAGCGCGGCAGCTCGTTTTGATATTCGGCGACCACCCGCGCCAGGGGCACGGTCAGGTCGTAGCGAAGCCCCATATCGGCCAGGTCTTGGTCGCTCGGCTCGTCCTTGGCGAGGGCGCGCTCGAGCTTCTGGCCGCGCTGCATCACCTTGAAGACCAGCTTGTCGCCCTCTTCGCCGTATTTGCCCAGCAGCGTCGACAAACGCTCCAGGGACGGCGTGTCCAGCGGCTCGAAGCCGTAGGATTCGTAGACGTCACGGATGACGTCGAAGACACGGTTTCGGCGCTGGACGACTTTTGGCAAGAAGTCGCGCATGCCGGAGGCGGGTTTGGTTGAGATCTGTGTCATGGGTGTGTGTTCGTTTTGGGAATTATGGGTTGTTGTGGCCCCCTCCGCCTCCGCTTCGCTCCGGCACCTCCCCGCATCGGGGAGGAGTGGCGAGCCGCAGCGTCTTCACGTATTGCCACCCCTCCCCAGATTCTGGGGAGGTGGCGGCGTAGCGCAGCGAAGCCGTCGGAGGGGGCGCCGGAAAACTACCGACTCCAACTAGACTCAACATCTTCTAAAATTTCAGCCAGATCGTCGTAGCCGGGCGCCTTCGCGATCGCCTCCCGCACGTATCGGATCGACGAGTCGTAATATTGCAAAAAGCTCGGGTTGCCCTTGACGCGGTCGATATAGACAAACCGGCCGGCGTCCTTGAGCTTTCGCTGGATGGTCTGCAGGTAAAACGCCTTGATGACGGCGTCTTCGTCGGCGCACCAGGGCAGGCCGCGCTGGGCGCCCATGGCGATATAATCGTGTAGCAGACGGTCGACCTGCAGCTCGCCCAGCTCGATATACGAGTCGCGCAGCAGCGCGACCAGGTCGTAGATCGCCGGGCCTTTGAGGGCGTCCTGGAAGTCGATGATATGCCACTTATTGCCCTCACTCCGGTCGCCCTTATGCATCAGGTTGCGCGATTGGTAGTCGCGCAGCACCAGGGTCTGCTGGACGTCGAGGAGCTCGTCGACCAGGCGGTCGAAGATGTCGTTCAACGCGTCGCGGTGCGTGTCTAGCTTCTGAGCGTGCGAGGAACCTTGCTCGCCAATTTCCTGCAAGCGAGCGTCCAAGCCCCACTCGAGGTAGTGGTCGAGCTCCCAGCGCAGCAGCTCGCGGTCGAAGCCGCGCTCGAAGCCCACGCAATCGTCGTTGGTACCAAACGAGTCGTCGACCATCGAGCGCAACACGCGCGACTGGAAGTCGACCAGCAGCTCGATGGGCTCGCGGTACAGCTCCAAGAAGGCGTCTTCGCGATCCTCGGGCTCGATATCGTCGCGGGCTCGAAGCTCGTCGACGGCGTCCTCAAAGGTGCGATCGCCCAGGTCCTCGAGCAAGAGCACGCCCAGGTCCATATCGACCAGGTCGATATCGGGCACCGGCGTGCCGATGCTGTCCAGATAACGGTGGACGTTGACGAACGGAAGCTCATCGGGCGGCGCGGCCTCCGAGGACATCCCCTCCTCGCTCTTCAACGCCTCGGCCGATTGTGGCAGAACCATCGCCATCTGCGTATATTCACCTCGCGGTGGCTCGGTACCTTCGGGTAACTGCACGCGCCAATAGATGCGCAGCGAGGCGTGGCCGCCCAGGTTTTCCAGCTCGGCGGCGTGGGCGACCTCGGCGTCAAAGCATATTGTGAGCGCCTGACGGATACGCTCTTCCATATTCTCGATGGCCATCGTCTAAATACCTGCTAGAGCTGCTTGAAAACGACTGTACCTCCCGGCGAAGATGCTCGACCGGGTGGGGATTGTCAAACGCGTAGCGACCGTTATGCAGGCATCGACCGCGTTGCTCGAGATGGGATTACAGCTTCGATTGAAACATGTGTATGAAGAGAGTTAGATAGTGAGAAAGTTAGAGAGTTAGATACAGCAACTGCTCTTCATCGACCTGTGACGTTCGGTAGGACCTTCTTACTCTCTCACTCTCTCACTCTCTCACTTTCTCACTTTCTCACTTTCTGCTTTTCCATGAACTTCGACGAACTTCTAAATAAAGCCAACGACCTGCGAGCCCAAGGTGTGCGCGGCCGCTACGCGCCCAGCCCGACCGGCCCGTTGCACCTGGGCAACGCGCGCACCGCGCTTTTGGCCTGGCTGCAGACGCGGCTGGCCGGCGGGACGTTCATCATGCGCAACGAAGATCTCGACCAACCGCGCGTGGTCGAGGGCAGCGCCGAGCAGATCTACGAGGATCTGTATTGGCTCGAGCTCGACTGGGACGAGGGCCCGGATGTGGGCGGTCCGGTCGGCCCCTACGACCAATCCGAGCGCACCGAATTATACGAGGAGGCGCTGCGGCGCCTCGACGAAAAGGGGGTGGCCTTTCGGTGTTATTGCTCCAGGAAGGACGTGCGCGAGGCAGCCAGCGCCCCGCACGGCGATGGCCGGGTCATCTATCCGGGTACCTGTCGGTTTCTGAGCGCCGAAGAGGAAGAGCAGGTGCGCCGTGACAAGCCCGGTCGGACCCCGGCGTGGCGCTACCGGGTGCCGGCGCGCGAGGTCAGCCTCGACGACGCCATCGCCGGCCGACACGCTCAAAAGTTGGCCAGCGAGGTGGGCGATTTTCCGGTCAAACGCGCCGACGCCCTCTTTGCCTATCAACTGGCGGTGGTCGTCGACGACGCCTTGATGGGAGTGACCGACGTGCTGCGCGGCGACGATCTGCTCTCGTCGACGCCGCGTCAGATCGAGCTATTCGAGGCGCTCGACTTGCCCGTTCCGCGCTTTTGGCATGTGCCGTTGATGCGCGATGACCAGGGAGAGCGCATGTCCAAGCGAGACGGCTCCGACTCATTGCAGATGCTGCGCGAGCAGGGCAAGAGGCCCGAGGAGGTCGTCGGTCTTCTGGCGGCGTCCATCGGGCTGGCCGAGCCCGGCGAGGCGGTCTCCGCCGGCCGCCTGCTCGACCGCCTGAGCCTCGAGGAATTCACCCGCATTCTGCGCCGCGAGCATCAAAAAGACCGATCAGACGACCAATGAGATTCGATTCTGTTTGAAGACAGTACCTACAGCCCGCCGTCGGGCGCGCGGTCTCCGTCGGCGCCGGCGTCGCGCTCGGCCTCGTCGCGCCCGTTATTGTCGGGGATCTCGTCGCGGCCCTCGGCCATCGAATCGCGCTGCTCGTCGGGATCGAGCTTGGCGTTGTCGTTTTCGTCGCGGAACAGCCCGGCCGAGCGCTTGACCTCTTTATAAAAGTCGTCGAGCAGCTCGCGGTGATTGGCACTGTCGATGACGATCGGATCTTCGTCCTCGATATCGCCTAGCTCGCCCTCGTCAATCCAGGCGTTCAGGGCGAAACCAACGATCAAGCTCTGGCGGCCTTCCTCGAGTTCAAAACTCTGCAGCGCCCCGGTCAGGTGGAGCCTGTCGTCGAAATCACCTTGAATGCTGAAGGCGACTCCATCGGCGCGTTCGCCCTCGACGACGATCGCGTGGTCAGCGAGCCGCTCAGGGGCGCTTCGGGGCAGTTGGTCGGCCCCCACCCGGGCAAATCCAATATCCAGCCGGCAATACTCACCGACCTGCTTGATGAAGAAGGGGGGCTCGTAGGTCGGCTCGCCGGCCAGAAGGTCGATGACCAACGGCTCGGTGACATTGCGTTCTCCGTCTTCGCCACAATTGCTCGACTGCTGGAATTGAAATTCGTCCAACACGATCCAGGCCGAGTCGATGCGGGTGCGCTCCTCGAGCACCAATGCGTTGCTGGTGGTCTGCTCGTAACCGGAGAAATGCAGCTCGACTTCGGCGTCCTCCTCCGGTTCATCCTGTGGATTCCCCACGTCAGTACCGACACAGGCGGATAACGCAAAGATCACCAACAACAGAGCTGGGCGGATGGGACTTCTCATTCGTCTGTGCTCTCTTCGTCGTTGGTTACGACAGTCAGCGGAAAAAGTTGAAAATTGATCTGGAACACCGCCTCCGGATCTTCTTCGCGATCACATAGATCGAGGAGCGTCTCGCGGAAAGCGTGGATGCGCTCTTTGAGCTCGGGGACCCGCTCGGGGTTGATGCACACCGTCAGCGCGCTGATATCGCGCAGCTCTCGGGGCACATCCTCGATGGAATTGGCCGCCCGGTCGAGCATCTGGCGGTGGTAGTTGCCGATGGCCAACGAGCGCACCTCGTGGCCGGTGGTCAGCGTCGGCTCGCCGCGGCTGATGGTGCCGTCGTCCTCCTCGACCAGAAGCCCGAGCTCGAAGAGCAGGTCGAGGGAAGCCTCGACCTTCTCGGGCGACACCGTAGGCGACATCTGATCGCTGATCCACTGAGGGTCGCTGCGAAAATCCTCGCGCGCAGCGAGCTCGCGAATCGCCGGGTGATACCACCGCGATAGATATTCGAACATGCTGCTGTCGATGCGCCGCGCCTGGCGAAAGCGCTGACTGGCGGCCACTCGCTCGAAGGCGTCGTTCTTCTCTTCGACCTCGTCGGCCTGCTCGAAGGCGACCAGATCCGCGAAGAACCGGCGCTCCTCGTTGTCGAGCTTCAGCGCTCGAGAGAATTTCTCGATGCTGTCCGAACTCAGGTTGCGGTCGCCGTCCATGACCAACTTAAAAAAGTTGGGCGACGAGAAACCGGCCTGGCGTGCCAAATAGCGATAGGAGAACTGCGGAAGATGCTCCTTTCCCGCCTTATAATAATCGCGAAGGTATTCGCGATAATCGAGATACTCGAAGATATTGGGTTTCCAGTCGCTCATCGGTCCCGGCTCGGAGCAATAGTGCGCCTCACAGAATACGCGCTTCCCCGCCACATTTCAACCAATAAGGGATTTACAGAAACTTACCCGGGTCACAATTGAATACGCAAGGGCACTCGAGCGAGAGGCGTGGGACTGGAGCGTCTTTTCCCCAAGCCCCAAGCCCCAAGCCTCAAGCCTCAACCCTCGTCGTCGGCGTCGGCGTCGGCGTCGGCGGCGAGCACGTCGACGCTAAAGGAGGCGTCGGCGCCCTGGCCGTCGTTGGCCGCGGGGATCGTCACGGTGAACTCGCAGGTACCCTCGGCCTTGCCGGTGACGGCGAGCGCGTTGGGCTCGTAGAGATTGAACAGGCTGCTCTCCTCGCGCTCGGCGGGGCCGTAGGCCAGCTCGCAGGTCTCGGGCGTGTCGTTGGTGACGGTCATCTCGATATCGCTCTGGCACACCGGTACCGGGCCTTCGACGGCGCTGAGTAGCCCCTCGACGGTCGGCAGTAGGTGCAGATCGAGAGTGCTGTCGACCGAGGTGGGCAGGTCGAACTCCTCCTCGAAGACTTGCACGCCGTCGATATCGCCCTCTTCGATGAAGGTCAGATCGATGTCCGAAGCATCTTCAAGTTCGGAGGAGACGGTCACGACCCCGGCCTCGGAGCTGCTTTGAAGCGGCAGCAAGCCGTTGGTCGTCGTATTGGTCAACTCGGCGCCGTCCGCCGGGTCCAGCGTGACCGGGTAATGGCCGTGTCCCACCGCCAGGCGACCGTCGGAGCGCATCTTATAGTGCAGGTTGATATCGTGGTCGACCAGGTAGACCGCCTCGTCCTCGGGGGCGCACGGA
Source organism: uncultured Bradymonadales bacterium (assembly GCA_964386725.1). GTDB lineage: Bacteria > Myxococcota_A > Bradymonadia > Bradymonadales > Bradymonadaceae > CAYLTX01. Next base: position 11,502 of record CAYLTX010000173.1, read on the forward strand.
TGCGCAAATTCGAGGGCGTCGACCGTCGCCGCGTCCAGCGTAAAGGAGTCCGCGATCGCGCCGTCGGGCCCGTCGGCGTCGACGTCGATGATCGCTTCGCCATCGCCGATGCCCTCGAGCGTCATCAGCCCGCCTTCGACACCGTCGACGAGAATGACCGAGTCATCGCTGGAGGTCGCCGAGGTAAACGAGACTTTTTGGTTCTTGTCGCCCTCGAGGTGCGCCGAATAATCGAGCGTCGCCCCGACCGCCAGCGGCGACGAGCCGGTGGCCCCGGCTGAGGCTCCGTTATCAAAGGTCAGCGCCAGGTTGCCCTGCTCGCCGCTGATCTGCGGGTCGCACCCGGCGGTGAGGAGCGCGGCGGTGGACAGGGCGAAGAGTAGTTTGGTGGTCGTTTTCATGGGGTACCTCTATTCATTAGTTTTGGCGTTGATGCAGCGTGCTTCTTTGACGGTTTAGTACAGCTGCAAAGGTGATGCCAAAGGGGGTCTTTTTGAGCGTAAAGCTGTGTGTGGGCCCCCCACTGCCTCGTGCTAAACAGCGCATTCGGCATCTCCCCCAGGGGGGAGAGATGCTTCTGCGTGATGCCCATTGGTTGCTTTGCGTGATGCCCATTGGTTGCTTTATGCGGGAACATCCCTCCCCCTCGGGGAGGTGCCTCTCGCGTCGTACAGCGAGAGGCGGTGGGGGGTCCTCGGACAGCTGTATGCCGCTCCCCCAGACACCCACGCCCCACCTGGACAAAAGCTACACCACTTGGCCTGAGCCGACTCGCGGTTATTATAGCCCGCGTCCCACGATGCTATCCAACGTATAACCCAACCAGAGGCTCCACCATGTCGATTCGCTCCATCAATCCCGCGACCACAGAGGTCATCGCCGAATATCAATACGACGACAGCGAGGCGGTCGACGCCAAGCTTACACGCGCTTGGGAGAGTTTCGAGAGCTGGCGCGAGACTGACTTCGACGAGCGGATGCGCCTGATGCACTCCGCGGCCGATGTGCTGCGCGATAATCTGGAGAACTACGCCCAGTTGATGACCCGCGAGATGGGCAAACCCATCGAGCAGGCCCGCGGCGAGGTGCGAAAATGTGCGTGGGCCTGTGAGTATTTTGCAGATAACGCCCAGGACTTTCTCGAGGACGAGGAGATGCAGTCAGACGGCTCGCGCGCGTTCGTGCGCTACGATCCGCTGGGGCCGATCTTTGCGGTGATGCCGTGGAACTTTCCGTTCTGGCAGGTCTTTCGCTTCGCCGCACCCAACCTGATGGCCGGCAACGTCGGCGTGTTGAAGCACTCACACAACGTCAGCGGCTGCGCCGAGGCCATCGAGCAGGTCTTCCAGGAGGCGGGCTTCCCGGACGACGTCTTCCAGGCGCTCTTCGTCTCCCACGATCTCACCGACGAGATCGTCGGCCATGTCGCGGTGCGCGGGGTGACCTTGACCGGCTCGGTGCGCGCAGGCCGCAGCCTCGGCCAGCTGGCCGGCAAGGAGCTCAAGCCGTCGGTGCTCGAGCTCGGCGGCTCCGACCCCTTCATCGTGCTGTCCGACTGTGACCTCGACTATACCGTCGAGCAGGCGGTGCGGGGGCGCATCATCAACAGTGGTCAGAGCTGCATCGCGGCCAAGCGATTTATCATCGAGTCGGATATCTACGACGACTTCGTCGAGCGCTTCCACCAGGCACTGGCTGCTCTGAAGGTCGGCGACCCCACCGACGACGCCACCGACGTGGGCCCGATGGCTCGAAACGACCTGCGCACCTCGCTGCACAAGCAGGTCACCGACAGCATCGAGCGAGGCGCCAACCTCCGCCTCGGCGGCGAGATCCCCCAGCGAGAGGGCTTTTATTATCCGCCCACGTTGCTGACCGAATGCGAATACGACATGCCGGTCTTCGACGAGGAGACCTTCGGCCCGGTCGCCGCAGTGACCCGCGTGACGGACGCCGACGAGGCCATCGAGGTGGCCAACCACAGCCAATTCGGCCTCGGCGCGTCGGTGTGGACCAAAAACGAGCGCGGTGTCGCGCTCGCCGGGCGCATCGAAGCCGGCCACGTCTCGGTCAACGGCATCGTCAAGAGCGACCCTCGCCTGCCGTTTGGCGGCGTCAAGGACTCCGGCTACGGCCGCGAACTCAGCCACCACGGCATCGAGGAGTTCGTCAACAAGAAGACCGTCTGGGTGAAGTAAAGCGGGCTTGGGGACTGCGGGCTTGGGGCT
>CAYLTX010000174.1:0-13677 GCA_964386725.1 uncultured Bradymonadales bacterium
GCAAAATGGCCCGAATCGTTGCGTACTTTTTTTCGATTTCTCGTCTCGGTGGCGCCAATTATGAGAGATAGATCGTGCTCAGAGGCGCATGAAAGCTGGACAACATGGTCCCTGGGACCTGTTGTGGTGGGACGGGTGGTGGCGCCACGCCTCAAACCTGAATTCGACTAGGAGACGCTGCGTTCGACCCACACCGGGACGACTACCGGCGTGATGAGGTAAGCGCCGTCGACGGTCTCGATGACCTCCTGCAACCCCAGCGAGCGCATCCTCGAGATGGTCGTGTGCAGCCGTTGGCTGGCAGACTGTGGCGTCAGCACCTGATCGGGCCAGCCCGCCTGCAGAAGCTCGTCGCCGCTCATCGGTTCGCCGGGGGCGTTCAGGCGCTTCTCGGCCAGCGCGTGAAGGATGCGCCGAATCGGTCCCCGACGGCTGATGTCGACGCGCTCGCCGTCGTCGATGGCGAACCAGCGCGCCTCCTCGCACACATGTAGAACCCCCCGGTTCGGCGCGGCTTGTCGAGGAAGCTCGTCGGCCTCGACACGCTCATCGAGGTAGGCGCGCAAGTGGCCGGCCTCCTGGCGCGCGGTATGTCCCTCAGGGGCGCCGTTGGCGCGCTCGTAGGCCGAGGCGAGCGCGGTACGTGCGGCGGCCCTGTCGTCGCGGCGCATGGCGGCGCGAGCCTCGGCCGCATCCAGATAGCCATAAAACACTTCGCACAGAGGCCGCTCGCGTGTGATATCGGTCTGCTCGAAGATCTGTTCGATGCGCTCGAAATACGCGCGTGCCTCCCCGACACGCTCCAGTGCGCCGTAGGTAGCTGCTAAGTAAAGCAGCGCAGCGAGCTTGAGGTGGATATGGCCGACCTGTTCGAGGATCAGGCTGGACTCGAGCAGGTCGAGCTCGGCGGCTACATATTCGCCGCGGCCGAATCGTGTGCGCCCGCGCCCCAGCCGAAAGATCGCCAGATGCTCCTGGTCGCCAACCGCCGCGGCAAGCTTCATGGCGGTGTTCTCACAGCGCTGGGCACGCTCGAGCTGGTTGGTGGCGTTATAACAAGCGGTCAGCTCGTGGAGGCTGAGCAGCCGGCCGCGCCGAGCGCCGACAGATGCGAATAGATCGTGGGCCTCGTTCAGGTAACTCGTCGCCTCCGCCCATTGCTGGGCATGGCGCTGGATCGTGCCCAGGAAAAACAGCACCGTTCCCTGGATAAAGACGACCCCGCGCCGGCGCGTGCGAACTAGCGCGTCGTGCAGATAGCCGGTGGCCTCGTCGAGCTCAGTGCAGTTGCGTGCGATGATGGCGGCGTTCGTCAGTACCACGATTGCGTCGAACGCCTCGTCGTCGCGCACTTGCTCGACCGCCCGGCGCACCATCGGCAACGCCTCGTCCTGCTTGCCCTGCATGCCCGAGGCAAAGCCCAGCCCGCTCAACGTGTAGGCCGCAAGCGCTTTGTCGCCGAGATCGTTGGCGAGTTGGTTGGCCCGGCGATAATCATCTTCGGCAGCAGCATAATCACCCGCCCACAGCAGCGTTTGCGCGCGCACACGCAGAACGCGAAGCGATAAGCGGTCTGCGCTGGCCTCGTACGCCTGGCAAGCACGATCGACGCGCTCGGCAAAGCCGCCGAGCGGCCCGATGCGCACGTTGACCTCGCCTAGCGCCTCGAGAATCGTCACGACGCGCTCTGTATCGATTCCCGGCTCTTGTCTCGCGATACAATCGAGGCCGAAATCGACAGCGCGGTAGAAGTTGGCCAGACCGGCGCGTGCCCTCGCGATCCAGCTGCGCTCCCGGCTTCCCTGCAGCCCGCGATGCAAGGAGGCAGCCCGGTCGGCATAATGGGACAGATGTCGGAGGCGCGCTCTGTCCAACAGGGCTTGTTCGGCGCGGGCAGTGACGAATTGGCGCATCGGCGCGAGCAGGACATATCGCTCGCTGTGATCGGAGTGAGCCTGATGGGAGCCGGTTTGGACGCGCAACAGCGAGAATTGACGGAGCTCCGAGAATAGCGCGGCGGGGTTGATTTCGGCGTCCGAAGCGGCCTCGATGACCGAAACGGCGGCTTCGGCGCTGAAACTGTCTGCGAAGATCGTGCAAGCCTGCAGGGCGGCCTGGGCGTGGGGGCCGAGCATCTGCCAGCTTCGAGACAGAGCGCGTTGGAGCTCGTCAGGGGCGGGCGGCGGTGAGTTTTGACGCCGCGGAGCTGCGCCGGCGGCGGCCGGCTCAGCCGGGAAGCGGGCGGCTAGCTCCAGGGCGAGCGGCAGGCGGCCGCAGGCATCGACGAGTTCGAAGAGACGCTCGCCCGCGACGGGCTCCATTGGCGATGTTCGCGCCTCTCGAATGAGCTCTTCGAGCAGTGCTTTGGCCGAGGCGCGGCCGAGCGAGTCAACGGTGACCGACGCCTCGGCCGGCTGCGGCTGGCGCCGACGAGTGCGGATGCCGTGCAGGTTCGGGGCCTGCTCCAGCCATCTCTCGAGCGCGTTCCCCAACTCCGGCTCGACCGCATCGACGTCGTCGAGCACGAGTAGAACCGACCCGCGCTCGGCAAAGGCGGCGATCAGGCGCCGGTCGAGCTCACCGAGCGCTTCGGTGCGCGGCAGCTCGACCCCGGTGGTCCGGGCGATATCGAAGACAGCTTCGTCCAATGAGCTCGCCTGTGAGAGGTCGCAGAACCACGCCTGTGTCCACTCGGACTCCCGAGAGGCGAGCCAGCGATGGGCAAATTCGACCGCCAGGCGCGATTTTCCAGCGCCGGCGGGCCCACAGATAGTGGCCTGACGTGCGCGCTCGACGAGCCGAGCCAGCGCATTGAACTCCCGAACTCGACCGACGAATGCTCCGGCCGGAGCTGGCAGATTCGTATGCGCCAGCCCAGCGTCGGCGGTCGTATCCGCCGTGTCTGCTCTTTGGCGCCCACCTGCCCGCTGCGGCGAATCGTCGGCCGAGTCGTCGGGCAAGCGCAGGCGGTCGGTGCCACCTGAGAACGTCGACGCGCCGGCTTCGTCGAGCAGGCCCGCCTCGTCGAGGAGGTCGGCAGCCGCCGGCGCGATGGCGACTGCGCCTGGCGGTGCTCGGCGGGCCAGACGTTTGGCCGTCGCGATGGGAGTGCCGGTGAAGAGTACGCGTCCGTTCAGCGCCGAGATTCGCGTATCCAATATCCCCGCGGCGATGCCCACCGCGACACGCAGCTCGGTCGGCCAGCCGTCTTCGTCGAGCGCCTCCTGCAGCGCCAGCGCCCAGCGCACAGCCTCGAGGATGTCGTCAAAGCCGACGGCGAGCTCACAGCCGTCGGCGTGGAGTCGGCTGCCGCCCAACCGCTCGCTGAGATCTTCGATGAGAGTTTCGAGCCGCTCCACCGCCTGGCGCATCGCCTGCGGTGTAGCGCGCCACAAGGCGCGGGCGTCGAGGAGTTCGACGGCGGCCACTGGAAGAGCTTGTAGGGCGTAAGGTGTCATATGAGTCCGAAGTCCTCGCCGGTAGCCCAGCCCGCGAGCACCTCATCGCTGTCGTCGCGCACCGTAACTGTCAGTCACTGTAAGTTCCAACCCGCGGCGACGACGGGCACGATTAAATAGTCGCATTGCTTCGACACCGGGTCAGCTCAATTGAGACGGCCAGGTTGTCTCATTGAGCGAGTTCGCCAACCGAATAGGGTACGATGATGAAACCGCGTAAACTCTTAGTGATCGCCTTGGCGCTGCTTATCGGCGCTTTTCACGTCGCGTGCAGCGATGACTCGACCAACGACACAGACGGCGAAGTCGCCGATGCCGGGTCAGATGTCGATGAGAACGATACCGACAGCGGTGACGAGGCACAAGACGGCGGGGATGCAGGCGGGGACGCCGAGTTCGCCGATGCGAGGGACACGGACGCGACTGATGCCGGCGACGCCGAGCGCTCGGACGTCGGTGGCGAGGCCCGAGATGGCGGCGACGCCGAGCCCGACACCGGCGTCGATGCCGGCGCCGATGCCGACGCCGATGTGCCGCCGGTCGACGACGTCGATCCGACCGGTGGATCGTGGAGCGCCGACTACTCCATGCCCGGCTTGCAGGGGGAATCCGGGGCGCGCGGTTATGTCTTTGCCGACGATCCCAACGGCGGCTTTTACGTCGGGGGCATCTTCGACGTCGCCGGTCGCGCCTCGGCCAGTCAGGTGGCCCACTGGGACGGCACCTTTTGGAATGCCGTCGGCGCGACCCCGCTGCCGATCAAGGTCCACGCGCTGACCCTCTCCTCGACGGGTGAATTATACGCCGGCGGTGAAGAGGGTGGGGGCGGAGGTATCGGCATCGGCGGCGCAAACTCCATCGAGCGCTGGGATGGTACGAGCTGGTCAACCTGGGCGGGCGTGGGCAGCGGGGTCGGCACGGCGGTCTACGATATCGAGATTTTGAGCGACGGGCGTATCGTCGTCGGCGGCGATTTTGACTCCATCGAGGGTCAGTCCACACAGAATTTGGCAGTCTTCGACGGCGCCGACTGGAGCGTGCTCGGCAACGGCGACGCTCCCTCGGGTGCAGTGCGCGTCATCGAGGAACTCTCCGACGGTCGCATCTGCATCGGTGGCGACTTCGCCGAGATCGGCTCGTTGACCGTCAACCGCATCGCTTGCTGGGACGGCGCTCAATGGCAGGCGCTCGGCGCCGGCCTCAACTCTGCGGTCCATGCGCTGCTGGAGGATGGCGGCGATTTGTTGGTGGGTGGGTTCTTCTCGGTCACCGACTCGAACGGTGACTCTTCGAGCGGCGTGGGCCGCTGGGACGGCGCCGAGTGGCACGGCGTCGCCGGCGGCGTGCAGGGCGGCTCGGTGACCAGTGTGCGCGCATTGAAGCATGGGCCGAGCGGCGAGCTATTTGTCGGCGGGACCTTTACCTCGGCGGGTGACGCCTCCAATGCGGTGGCAGCCACCAATATTGCCAAACTCGATAACGGTCAGTGGAGTGCGCTGGGCAGCGGCGCTCAGAACACCGTCGGCATGGTCCTCGGCGCTGTCACGGGGGTCAACGACTTCCTCCTCGACTCCGCCAACCACTCGCTGCTGGTCACCGGTCTCTTTTCATTGGCCGGTGACAAGTTCAGCCTCAACATCGGCCGCTGGCAGCTGGGCGCGACCGACGACACCGGTTGGTCGAAGGTCGTCGGCCCCGGCGAGTTCGCCGGCGCCGACATGGCGGTGGTGACTCTGGCCTCCGGCCCCGATGGGACGGCCTACGCCACGGGGCGCTTCTCGACCATTGGAGGCAAATCCATCGAGAGCATCGCCGAATATAGTGATTTTAGCTGGGAGGGGATGCCGGGCCATCTGAGCGGAGACGTGGCCGACATCGTCATCGACTCGACCGGCACGGCCTATGTGGGAGGCTCGTTCACCTTGGCCACCAACAGCCAGAATATCTCCAATCTGGCTGCATGGGACGGCAACAGCTGGTCGGCAGTACCAGGCTCGCCGTCCGAACAAGTCGTCTCGATGGCCATCAGCCCCGGCGATGACCTCTACGTGGCCACCTCGAGCGGGTCGGGAGGAGACTTCACCGTCCAAGAGTGGGACGGCTCGGCTTGGCAGCAACTGGGCGCTGCCCTGGACGACAACGTCACCTCGATGCAGGTCACGCCGAGCGGCGAGCTATATATCGGCGGGCAATTCGACGAAGACGCCACCGGTACCGCCCTGGCCGGCATCGCCCGCTGGGACGGCGCCGCCTGGGCGGAGGTCAGCTCGGGCGTCGACGAGATGGGTTATGTCCGGGACATGACGATCTACGACGGCAAATTGCTCGTGGTGGGTAAATTCGACGAGGTCGGCGGCGGTCAGGCTGCCGGCTCGGTCGCCCTTTGGGACGGCACCTCCTGGGATTCGCTCGGCGGCGGGTTGCCGCCGCGCTTTCCCGGCGGATCAGCCCCGACGGTGCTCTCCGTTGCGGCCAAGGCAAACGGCTTCTTTGTCAGTGGGACCTTCCCGAACATCGACAGTCAACCGGTCAACTACATCGCCTGGTGGGACGGCCAGGACTGGCACGCGCTCGGCGAGGGGCTGTCCGACTTCGCCCAAGCGATGACCATTGTCGACCGGCAGCTGATCGTCGGGGGCGTGTTCACCGAGGCCGGCGCTCAGCCGTCGTATCATATCGGCGTGTGGAGTTATCGCTGAGCATCCGGCGAGAGCCGCCGCGCCGCTCGATGTCCGATCAGCTCTGGCCCGCGAAGCTGGCTTCGTAGTCGCGCAGGTTCTCTTCGAGGCGGGTAAAAAAGGTTCTGAGGAAGTACAGCCGCACGAATAACAGCGCTCCCGGGGCCAAGGGATGCAGGCGCGGGCGATACGAGCCGTGCCAGCGCAGGGCGCTGGAGGCTCCCTCCCGGCGCTGGATAACCACGGTCGCTCCCCCTTCGAGCGGGTGGGACGGCTCGCTCTCATAGCTAAATGAGTGGCCCGGCTCGAACTTCGTAATACGATAGGATGGGTGGGTTTTGAGCGGCCCAATTTTATAGGTGGCGGCTACTTTCGCCCCCTCTCGTAGCTCGACGGGGTCGGACTCCTCGAGGTCGACCGGCCAGATCGGGCTCTTATTCGGCTCTTCGAAGGCCTGCTGCATCAGCCGCCACAACTCCCGGCCGGGCAGGCTGCTTTCGATAGTACGATCAAAGTCGACTCCCAAAATCATAGAATGCCTATGTCGCCGGGGGCTAATGGGCTCGCGAATCAGGGTTGCCGCATAAGGTGGCAACCCCAGGCGGAGCTTCAAGCGACCATCGGCCTAGAAGGGCCGAACGTGCGTGGTAGCCAGTCCGACCCTACTCAATCGTCGTCGTGCTCCTCGTCTTCGTCGTCGTGCTCCTCGTCTTCGTCGTCATGTTCGTCGTCTTCGTCGTGTTCCTCGCCCTCGCCGACGGTGATGGACTGGCCGGTCAGTGGCACGTTGAGCTGGCCGGCGTCGTAATTGGCGTAGAGCCCCCAACCCCACAGCCCGGTCAGCACCATGAAGACGACACCGACCGCCGCTCGGCTCGACCGAATCGCCTGCGACGGCTCGCCTTCCTTCCGGCCGTGGACCATGCTCGCCGCGATATTCTCCTTGTGGCGGATCGTATGCCAGATGATCCCCGCGACGTGCGCGCCAACCATCACGATCATGGCCCAGGCGAGGATCTCGTGGATCTCCTCGTAGATCTCGGCGCGGGACATGAAGACGCCGGTGAAGGCCAAGCCGAGCACGAGGACGAACATCGCGAAGACGACGGCCGCCGTGCCGGGGTTGTGGCCGGTATATTTGTCGCCGCCGCCGGTCAATGCGTCCTTGAAATAGCCGAGGATGGCGCCGGGGCTGAAGGTGAACGAGCTGAATCGGGCATATTTGGAGCCCACCACGCCCCAGACCAGCCGCAAGAGCACCATAAAGGCGATGACGCCGCCCAAAAACATATGAACGGTAAATAGCGAGCTGTCATCGTCGACCAGATTTGCGATGGCGAATGCCGTCAGAAACGAGCCGGCGAATAGCCAGTGGAAGATGCGAATTGGGATATCCCAGACGAGTATGCGCTTCATATTGACCTCCGTTGGGTCGAGTACTGCCGAACTTCAAACTCGAGTTTACGCGCGCTTTCTGAACCTCGTCTGCGATGAGCATTAGAACTTCATTAGAACCAACTTCGAGACGGTCGATGGTTTGGCAAGTGACCGTCGTCGAGCTGTCGCGTGATGAGGGCGTACGGGAGAGAGCGGCTTCAGAGGCTCACGGCGAGCCGGGCGCGAAGCCCGCCGATGGGCGAGTTGTGCAGCGTGCAGTCGCCGCCGTGGCGGCGGGCGACTTCGCGGGCGATGGGCAGCCCTAAGCCGAGGCCGGCGCGGTCGCGCTGGCGGGCTTGGCCGCTGCGGGTGAAGCGAGCGAAGAGTTCCTCGCGCTGCTCCTCGGGCACGCCGGGGCCGGAGTCGTCGACGGTGAAGACGGCCTGGCCGCCCTCGCGACCGACGCGCAGGACGACCTCGGAGCCGGGGGCGTGGCGGGCTGCGTTTCGAAGCAGGTTGCCCACGGCCATTTCGAGCAACGGGCGGTGGACCACGAGTTCGGGGTCGTCGTCGATCTCGACGCGCACCTCACAGCCGGCCTCTGCGAGCCCGCCAGACTCGGCGGCCAGCGCGCTGTCGGCGACCTCGGCGGCGCGCACGAGCTCGCGGCCGCGGTCGACCTGCCCGGCGTCGATCCGGGCCATGGCCGTCAAGCCCTCGACGAGACGGCCCAGTCGCTGGACCTCCTCGCGCACCGAGCCGAGCGCCTGGCGATATTCTTCTTCGGAGCGCTCGCCGCGAAGCGTCACGTCGAGTTCACCGAGCATCGCGGTCACCGGAGTGCGCAGCTCGTGGGCGGCCTCGGCGGTGAAACGGCTCTGGGCGCGATAGGCGCTCTCCAGGCGGTCGAGCAGTGCGTTCATGCCCTCGAGCAAGGATCGAATCTCGACGGGGCCAGCTTCGGTCAGCCGCTTGCCCTCGCCGAGGCCGACCACCTCGTCGGCTTCCTTGCGAGCGCGGTCCAAGGGCCGGAAGGCGCGGCGGACGACCTGAGCCTGAACGATGGTGGCGACCACCGCGGCGATCGCGGCGAGCAGGGAGTAGACGAGGGCGAATTGGCCGACGCTGCGTGCCAGGGTGACGCGCGGCGCTGCCGCTGCCGCGAGACGATAATGCTCGCCGCGGCGGTCATAAATCTCGAAGGGGAGCAGTACCAGGCGCTCGTCGCCGAGGTCGACAAAGACGGGCCGCTCGGTCTCCAGTGCTCGCTGGGCGGGCTCGTCGGGGACGCGTCGATTGTCCGGGCTCACTAGCCAGGCATCGACCGGTGAGCGGCTGTGCTCGACCTCGATCTTGAGATCTGCGGCCACGTCGGGGTGGGCACGTCCGTGGGCGGCAGTCAAGATGGACTCGTCGAGGGCGTCGACGCGTTGGGTGTGCATCACTGCGGCGGTGCCCACTCCGACCATCACCAGCGTCGCCACCAGGATGACGGCGCCTGCAGTCGCGACACGGCGAGCGACGGAGTAGCTCATCGCGGGCGCTCCTCGAGGACGTAGCCCACCCCGCGAACCGTGTGGATGAGCGGGCGCTCGAAGGGTTTGTCGATCTTGGAGCGCAGGTAGCTGATATACACATCGACCACGTTGGTGCGCGGGTCGTGGGTCATATCCCAGACCGCTTCGAGGATGCGGGTGCGCGACAGCACGCGGCCGGCGTTCTCGGCCAAGTAGCGCAGAAGATCGAACTCCTGAGCGGTCAGTTGGATTTCTTCGTCGCCGCGGTAGACCCGGCGGGCGGGAGTGTCGATGACCAGATCGCCGACCTCGAGTTTCCCATCGCCGGCCGACCTCCGGGTGACCGCCGCGATGCGAGCCAGCAGCTCGTCGAATTCGAAGGGCTTGACGAGATAGTCGTCAGCCCCGCCGTACAGCCCCTCGACTTTCTCGTCGACGCGGTCTTTGGCCGTCAGGCAGATGGCCGGCGTCTGATCTCCTCGGCGGCGCATCTCGCGGACCACCGATAGACCGTCGCCGTCGGGCAGCATACGGTCGACGAGCAGCAGGTCGTAATCCTGAACGTTGACCATCGAGCGTGCGTCGTCGAGCTGTTCGACGACGTCGACGCGGTGGCCTTCTTCGCTCAATCCCCGCTCGAGGAATCCCGCGATCTTACGTTCGTCCTCAATGACCAAAATTCTCATCGCTCGCACCCCTCGAGGGCTCTTCTAGAATGCCCGAACCCGCAGAGGGCGGGAGTTCGGCGCACGCTGCAAAACAATAGGCGCATGGGCAGGGATGCACAATACGCGGGGCCGGGTAGGTGGACCCATCGCTCCTGCTGGGCTGGTACAGCCACTCACAATTGAACGCACTGCTGCGAGCGATTGGGAGCGAGTTTTGAAGAAAGGGGGTTGGAATTCTTTTGAAACTGTTAATGATTGTAGAGTGCGGGTGGCCCAATGGTGCGGGTTTCGTTAGTTATGTCAATGGGTTGTGTCGGAGGCTTCGCCGTTTTTTGATGTGTGGCGACCCGAGTCGCGAAGATGTGACGATTGGCGGGGGCCAATCGTCACACTTCAATCATTTCAATCAGGCATCCTGGGGGAGGACTCACCGTTCGATTCGCCACCACGGCGAGTCGGAGGCACGCCCCTGTGTGCCACAGCAAAGGGGGGAGCATGTAAGCAGGCGGTAGTACTGACGAATGAATGTACTAGAAAATTCAGGCTGTCCGTAGGGGGTTTAATGGGCAGCAAAGTCTCAAGGGGAGAGATGATGAAGACTCGCATTTTTGTGATGATTGCACTGTTGTCAATGTCCGTCATGAGCGTGACTGCATGCGGCGACCAAGCCGATACGTCGCCGGTCGAGACGGCCGATTTGGCGTTGAATGTGGACTTGACCGGGGACACTGATGTCGTCGGTTTCAAATTCAAGATCAAGAGAGTGAAATGTGTTGGTGAGACGGAGGCGCCCGAGCCCTTTGTCGACCACGCCACCGAGAGCCTCGAAGAAGGGTTTCTGCCCGGCGAGAATACGACGTTCGAGGAGGATCCGTATGATCCCGATTCACAGCACCACTTCTCCGACCATCTCTTTACGGTCGAGCCGGGGTGTTATGATGTGGTGGCCAAGCCGATCCAAGAGAGTGGGGAAAAATCTGAAGACTGCGCTATCGCGAAGCTGCCCGCGGTCGAGGCCTTGGAGGGGAAGGTCAATGAATATCACCTGATCAGTCAGTGCCGAGGAGAAGCGCGCACGATGCTCGATATCATCGGCTCGCTCAACCACCCGCCGGAAGTCGAGGTGACCGGTCAGAAGTTCACCTGTGGAGCGGGCGTGCGAATCTGTGCCGAAGTCTCCGATCCCGATGGTGATCCCGTCTCCATTAAGTGGAAGGGACTCCACGGCGCCGACGACCCTACGCCCGAAGATGGCTCGGCTTCCTTCGACACGCCGACTACTCAGTGTGCGACGATCGACACGACCGCCGAGGACTTCGACACCGAAAAGTATAAGGTGGTCGTCAAGGATCTCGGATGGGGCGACTTGGGGGACGGTTTGAAGCTCCATCCCATCGAAGATTTGCTTCCCGAGCAGCACGCCGGGTGGGATGATCCTGATAAATCTAGAGCGTCGCTCAAATTCCCCATCCACAAACTCGAGGACTGCACTCCCGCCGCCATGGCGTTTATTGGCACGACCTTGGGTGCCAAGCTCTCCGAGGTTGCCAACGGACCCAATGGGCCGACCTATGAGACCGATGAGGACTGGGGCATGAGCGAAGATCAGGCGAAGACGGTCGCCAAGAACGCGATCAATCACGTCAACCCGAACCTCCTGGGCGACCCCGATCCGCGCATTCTGCTGGTGCGTGACGACGCCAACAACGAGGATCCGTTGGAGGAGGAGTACATCAAGCAATTGCTCGAGAGCCAAGGGTTCACAAATGTCACCATCGAGCAAGAGGCCGATTTGAGCGGGAGCGCGCTGTCTGAAGATGAGACCGTCGGATATCCGATCGTCTGGTTGGTCAACCCCGGCTATCCCATCGATGACATAGAGACCTATGAAACGCTGAAGGAATTCCGTGAAAACGGTGGTGGTGTGATCATCTCGGGGGATGACGCCGCCCAAAATACGGATCTGGCGGCCCACGGAGGAGACATGGCCAACTTCAGCTTCATGAGCGTCGACCTCGACGATGACGAATTCAACGGGACCACGGCCTGCGGCTACAATACGGACAATAACGCTGGAAAGAAGTACAAGGTCAAATTCCAGTCGGGAACTCCGTTGGCGATCGGCCTGATGGACCTGACCTTCAAGTACGGCAACGACATCGATCGTGCGTTCCGAGTAAACCAACTCGAAGAGGTCAATGCTATCACCAAGGGCCTGAGTAAATCAGGTGAGTATACCTGCCTTGAAGAGGAGTACGACCAGCCAGTCGATGTGATGACGACCGTCGACGAGGGGGTAACCTACACGGCACCTTAATCTGGCCAGCGAGGATAGCCTCGCAAGACTTTGGTCAAGTCGCGTGAGGTACGGGCGCCCGGATATTCGGGCGCCCGTTTTGGTTTTTGGGTGTCGCCGGCGATTGGAATCCGGCGACCGAATCAATATTTACTCAGACGGCGCATTACCCAGCAGATCCACGCGCGAGGCGCGGTACATTGTGTACCCGTACTCGCCGGTCTCGTCGCGCACCATCAACTCGAAGACCTTCTGTGGGTTGGGGTCGTCGGTGACCTCGACGATGCGGAAGAATAGCAAGTTGTTGGGGTCGTCGGCCGGCAGCGTCTGATCGATCTGGCGAGCTCCGTCGGCGATGAGCACGTTGCCGTTGTCGAGCTGGTCGACGCCGGAGACGAAGTCCGAGTAGAACGACTGGTTCTCTACAAACTCCCAGACCTGCGTGGCGGTTCCCTTCGAGTCACTATTGGGATCGGCGCCGGTGGGGTCGATGGCGTACTCGACGGCGCGGCTATAATACTCGCCCCAGTCGTAGCCCGGGCGCAGGTTGCCGTTGTCGTATAGCAGGATATTGCCCTCTTCGGTGATCTCTGGATCGTGCTGGTGGTAGAACCACTCGCCATTGGTCAGTTCGAAGTCACCCTCGGGGCCCAGACGCCAGATCAACTCGCCGGTCTGGCGGTCGATCTTGATGACCCAGTCCTGGTGGCGAAGCGACACGAGTAAGCTGTCGTCGCCGGGGTCGTGGTAGATTGCGTTTCCGTGGGTCCAGTCCTTGGTCCCCTCGGGAGCCTCATCGGCGTAGCGCCGATTCCAATAGCCGCCGTCAAATCCGCCCACGCCGTAGCGGTGCGGATCGAGGATGTCGAACATCGAGTGCCGGTTGACGATCTGGCCGTCGCGGTTGAACTCGACGACGACGTCTCCGACGACCGGGTGCGTCAGGTTGCCGTCGGGCCCGTAGCCTTCAATATACTGCAGCTCCGAGGCAAGCGTGGCCAGGTTGCCGTTGGGCAGTTCGTGTACCTCGTGGTGGAAGTAGTCGACACCCAGCTCATCCGCGCTCCACTGGTTGACGATCTCGCCGGCCAGGTTGATCTCGATGATATTGGATTGGCTGGTATTGAAGGCGATATTGCCGTTGTCAAGCAAGGTGGTCGCCTGGGCGCGGTTGGGCGGCTCGTAATACCAGACCACCTCGCCGCTCTCGTCGATGCCGACGATATAGCCCCACGAGTTATCGATGACCGGCGTCCAGCGGGTCATATTGAAGAGCGTGATGCCGTCGGCCATCTGGGTGGGGTTGCTGACGGTGACGTCGAGCGGGGCGAAGTTGTCGGGCAGCGGACCGGAGGTGTAGCTGAGCTGCTCGCTGGGTCCGGCGCCGTCGTCGGTCACGGCGCTGACCTCGAGCTCGTAGGTGCGGTCGGGGCGGAATCCGACGAGCGTGAGCGTATGATCGGTGCGCGCCTGGTCGTCGAAGTTTAGCTCGAATTGGTGGTCGCCCGAGTCTGCCGTCACGGTCACGTAGGCCGGCTGTTCGGTCTGTACGTAGAGGTAAGTGCTCAGCTCGCTATTCGTGTTTTGTCCCGTAGAGATGGACTCGATGGTAACGTCGCCGGTGACGTCATCGTCATCATCGTCGTCGCCATCGTCGTCGTCATCGTCGTCGTCGCCATCGTC
>CAYLTX010000175.1:0-13531 GCA_964386725.1 uncultured Bradymonadales bacterium
GTCGACTTTGCGAGGGTGGCGGAATTGGTAGACGCGCTGGATTTAGGATCCAGTGGGGTAATTCCCGTGGGGGTTCGAGTCCCCCCTCTCGCACTCTTTGCGGGCTGAGCGCGGCGTTTATGTGTTGCTGAAGCCCGCAGCTCGATTGTCGAGATGCTGCCTGTTGGAGTGTTCTTGGTTCTTGGTAAGGCAACTCCTTGCAGGAACCGGAGGATTAGTCGGCCCGGGACATACTGCAGGTCGGGCACCGACAATCGGCCCATCGCCTCACCAATGCTCACCATCAAGAACCAAGAACTAACAACCAAGAACTGACACAGCGAAGCCGTCGCCCTCGCCGAGCAGTAGCTCCGCGCAGGGCTTCGGCCCACATCAATCACATAGGAGCAACCATGCCATTCGAAATCGAAGAAACCGGAGAGCTCAGCCGCCGCGCGCAGGTCAGCGTTTCCAGCGAAGAGTTCGACAAGCGCATCAACCGGACCCTCAAGGAGATGTCCAAGGACGTCAACATCCGCGGCTTCCGCAAGGGCCAGGTGCCTTTGAAGGTCATGAAGAAGCGCTACGGCGCCAAGGTCCAGCAGGAGGTCGTCGAAGACCTCGTGCGCGATAAGATCGGCGAGATGCTCGACGACGTCGACCAGCCGGTCATCCATCTGGGCAGCCCGGAGGTCGAAAGCGATCTCGACGAAGATGAGGGGCTTCGCTTCAACATCGACTTCGAGCTTCGCCCCGAGATCGACCCGGTCGGTTATATGGGCCTGGGGCTCGAAAAAGAGAAGACCGAGGTCTCCGGCGACGAGATCGACGAGCGCCTCGAGCAGATGCGCCACCAATACGCCACTTTGGAGCCGATCGAGTTTCGCGACACGATCAAAGAAGGCGACGTGGTCACCTTTGACTATCAGGCCAAAGGCGACAATGAGGCGCTCGACGAATTTGCCGGCGAAGACGCTCAGGTCGAGGTCGGCGAGGGCCGCTCCATCGAAGGCCTCGAAGAGGGCCTCATCGGCGCCGAATTCGGCAGCACGGTGACCGTCGAGGTCAACCCCGGCGAGGACTTCCCCGCCGAAGAGCTTCGCGGCGAGTCTTTCGAGATCGAAATCAAGATCAAGTCGGTCAAAAAGCAGGTCCTCCCCGAGCTCGACGACGAGTTCGCCAAGGACACCGGCGACGCCGAGACGCTCCTGGAGCTTCGCGGCCAGATCCGCGAAGAGATCGAAGAAGAGCGCGAGCACCAGGCCATGCACCAGGCCGAAGATCAGCTCGTGGACAAGCTTCTCGAGCAAAATCAATTCGATCTGCCGCCTCAATTCATCGACGAGCAGGTCCAGCACGAGAAGCAGCAGCGCATGCAGATGCTCCAGCAATTCACCCAGCAGGGCATGGATCCGGCTGAGCTGGGCATCGATATGGACGAGTTCACCGGCGGCGAAGAGCTCGTCGAGGAAGTCAAAGACCGCGTGCGCGCCGACTTCTTGCTGCTGGCCATCGCCGAAAAAGAGGGCATCGAGCTCGAGCAAGAAGATCTGATGAACTACATCCAGCATCGCGCCCAGCACAGCCGCATGCAGCCCCAGCAGCTCATGCAGATGATGATGCAGGACGAGCAGCAGCTGCGTCAGGCCAATATGATGGCGCTGTTGGAGAAGACCAAGGGCTTCCTGCTCGACAATGCCGACTTCGAAGAGGTCGAGCCGGCCGAGGAAGTCGAAGAGGCCGAAGAGGCCGAGGAAGCTGGAGAGGCCGAGGAAGCCGACGAGAAGGAGTGATTTTTGCTCTGAAGCGGATTGCTTTGTTTGCCCGCCTTCGCTACTGTGAGTATGTATCCGATAGGAGGCATATTCGCGATTAAGTGCATTGTTCCCAACGGGATCCATGGCGGGCAAAGCCGGGCCATACCTTTCAGCGGGGCTCATCGCAGCGGCAGCAGTCGTCGTGCTGGGTCTGTATACCGGTGAGCAGTGGCTCGAGCCCACCACCCCGGTCATCATCGGCGCTTTGGCGGCATTCCCGCTAGGATTCGTAGGCGCGCTGCTCCTCCATCCGGAGGCTCGCAGCGCGCCTTCGCTTTTCTTGAAGGCGGGATCGTTGGTGGCGATCTCGGCCGGCGTCGCCATCGGGATTCCGGCGCTGTGGAGCGTGGCTCAGGTGCGCACCGCGGTGCTCGACGCCGCCGGCGATCACGTCAATCTGCGCGCGGCCATCGACGACCCCGATCCGGACGTCCAGGCGGCGGCCTGCCACCAGATGCTCGACGGCGAGGCGTCGGTGATCGATGCCACCGAGATGCTCGCTGATCGGCCTGCTCTGGCCGTGCGCTGTCTGCCGGCCAGTCATACCACCAAGGCGGAGATCGTCGCCGAGAACCTCGCCGTCGATTGGCATCGCATAGCCGTCTCCGAGGAGCCGCTGCCGGCGTCGAATCAATGCCTGCACGCCGAGGGGCTGGGCGCGCTGCCCGTCGAGGTCGGCTCCAAGAAAGCACGCCTGCTAGACTGCGCGTTGCGCGCGCCCGCCAACGACAAGCGAATGTGCTGCGTCGACACGCTCTTGCAGCTGGGCGCCTCCTGCAACCAACTCGCCCAAGAGGTCGACGCGCGCGTGCTCGTCGATTCCGGCTCGGCCGGCACGCTGCTGGCGCTGAGCGAGGGCGAAGAGACGCTCAGCCGCGAGCTCAAGGGAGTCGCGCGCCGGCTCAATTTGAAATGCGACGCCATGCAACTCGTCGGCCTCCAGCTCGCCTGCGCGTCGTTGGGCGGCGGGCCCGGCGAAAACTCCACGGCGGTGCTCGACTGGCTGCTCGAGGAGAAGAACGGGTGCATGAACCGCGAGGACCGCGAGGACGACGCCGAGCTCCAAGCGGTATGCGACACGCTGACCGAGAATTTGCGCAGTGGCGGTGACGCCGATGATGCGGCGATTTGCCAGGCGCAGCGCGAGGTCGTCGCCGAGCAACAGGCGCGCCTGGAACAGCTTCGCGGGCCCAGCGCCGAGGAGAGCGCGAGGCTCGCCGGCCAGATCGCGCGCGGCCGCGCCCAAACCGACGGACGCAACAACACCCTCGAACAATTCATGGCCAGTCTGCAGGGCCAAGCCGGCGCTCCGGATGTCGAGTCGTACACCGACGCCGACAAAAAACGGATCATGGAGCAGATGCAAAAGAATGCGATGACCCCCGAGGAGGCCATGGCCATTCCGGGCGACGCGCTCAATAACGTCCAAGAGAAATACGAGAAGATTAAGGGCAAGGAGAAGCTGCAGGCGGCGCTCGAGCAGGCCGACGAGGCGCCGGCTGAGGACTTCGACGACAAGGTCGACGAGGCCCGCGGCAAATTCGACCAGGTCTCCGAGCGCGTCGAAGGAGCGAAGTCGAGGGCCGAAAGCGAGCAGAGTCGCAAGAGTCCGGCCTCGAAGGACCGAGCCCCGAATGCGCCGAGGCAGCCATGACCGAGTCGCTCATCGGTGCGGCGCAGTTCGAGCCAGTCGCTGAGGACAGTAGCCCCCATGCCTGTGACAAAATGTCGCAGCCCGGAGAGCCCCGCCCCGCTTTAAGTGGCTCCTGAGCGGACTGGCCCGGGATATGCTTTGCTCTAAAGAATGTAGCCAGGCCATGCACGAAATAAGAAAGCGCCGATTCGGAAGCGATCGGGGTGCGATGAATGAAGTGTTGAACAGAATCGAGTATTGAAGAGACAAGCTGAACAGAGGCGAGCGATGGAGCAGACAACGAATAACATGCTGGCCACGGCCGCCAAGGTCTGGCTGCACGTGACTGCGACGCTGGTGATCGCCGCCGGCCTGGCGCTGGTGGTAGCCGATCTGGGCTTCGCCGAGTTATTCTTCGTCTCCATGCTCAAAGGCGGCTTCGAGCCCGATTGGAGCGCCCTCGCGGTGCACCTGGGCCTGTCAGGGTTGATGTGGGGCGTGGTGGTGGTGCTCTACCGTCTCGGGTCGCGTCGGGCCAAAAAGCACGTCAAGCTCGAGGCGGCACGCGGCGCGGTGATGCTCGAGACGCTCATCGCGCTGGTGCCCACCTTATTGCTCATCTCGGGCATCGGCCAGATGGCCATGGTCAACGTGGCCGGTATCGTCAGCGATCTGGCGGTTTATCAGGCGTCGCGTACCGCCTGGTTGTGGCAGCCGGAGGCCGACGCCGGCCGAAACGGGGTCACCAATGACGACGTGGAGTTTCGCGCACGCACCGCCGCTGCCATGGCGCTGGCGCCGACGGCGTCCTCCGATTTCCACGTCGGTCGGACCAACCAGCAGGGGAGCGGCCCGCCGTTTCGGCGCATTCGCACGGTGGTGGCGGCCAGCTTCAACACCATTCCGGTCACCGGCGAGAACTACTGGAATATGACCGGCCAGAACTGGTCGTTTTTCGGAAATGTGAGCGTCCAGGCCAGCGACGAGAACCTGAATTTTTGGCGCGCGCTGGACAGCGACACCTTCGATATGCGCGCCGGCCGAAAGGTGACCTCGGCGTGGATGTGCATCGACGACTTCGAGATCATCCGCGACGGCGATCAGATCGGCGCGCGGTTTACCTATCAGTACGTGGCGCTATTTCCCTGGTTCGCCTACATCTGGGGCGACTCGGCCACGATCGCCCAGCGCGACGGCAATTATCTGCCCATCCACCGCGAGATGACCCTCGATGTGCAGCCCGGCATGTAGCGATGTAGAGAACCGAGATGACGCAGTTGGCGCCGCGGCAATCGGCGCCAAAAAGAGAGAGTGAGAAAGAGGCAAGCAGACATGGCATCCCAAAGGCTCATCCAAAAGCTGCGCGAGACGATGCTTCGCATGCACCGCAATGAGAGCGGCGCGATCGTGCTGCTATGCTTTGCAGGGTGTCTCTTTCTATTCGCCATGGCGCTGGTCTTATACGACGCCGGCTCGCTGTCGCGCGACAAGGTCGACGTGCAGGTCGCCGCCGATACCGCCGGCTACAGCCAGGCGGCGGTCAAGGCGCGGGCGATGAATATGGTCGCGTTTGCCAACGTGGGAAAGCGCACGATCAGCGGCATTCGCAATATGTACTTTTACCAGTACCCCAATTATATGAGCTGGCTCGACGGCCAGTGCAGTAAGTGCTGCTGCGGGTGGTATTGCGGTTGTTGGAACGCGTGCCTGAACTGCGCGGGCAACTGGATATCGCTGGTGCCGATCTTCGAGGGTATCGATTATATCTTCTTCATGCTCGGCCGCTTCGTCGGCGACGACCTGACCGATTATCTGGAGTCGCTGGACGAATACCAAGAGGAGATGACCGAGTTCGCCCCGTATTGGGCGTTCGGAGAGGGGATCGTGCGCGGGGTCAGAAACGGCGCCAACGTGGTCACCACCTATCCGATGCCCGACAACGACGAGTATGGCTCGCTGCCCCTGGAGCGCGACGACGGGTTCTTTGCGGCCTACGAGGCGTGTCTGGCGCCGACCTGGCTGTTCAACCCGTCGAGCCCGGGTACACTGATCGAGTGGGGGGTGAACTTCGCGGTGTTGAAAGACCGCAGCGTCAGCAAGCCGCCGCCAGCGCTCAAGGGCCCTGCCGAGGTGGTCAACCCCATGCTGTCTCACGCCGGTTGCCTGTCGATGATTCCGATCTTCAAGGACGCCAAGGCCGCGGTGCCCTACCACCTCAGCGCCGAGGGCAGCTCCGGGGAGGACTATATGGCCAAGTCCAACTTCGTGTGGAGCTACCGCTACAACGACGAGTACTCCGGCCAGCTTCGCGACAACTACAACGCAGTGCTCTCCAAGGACTACGACACCAACCTGATGGCCATGCCCGAGGGCGGTCTTTGGGGCATGGCGCGCAGCGAGATCTATTATCCCGAGGGCAACCTGCCGCATATCCCCTCGATGGATAATCCCAACGGTATGTGGATGTTCCATCCGAGCTGGATCGGAAAGCTGCGGCCGGTGGTTCTCAAGGAGGAGGAGCTGCCGGTCGACCCCTCCGATATGTGGTCGGAGGCGCGCGGGATGGCCTTGAAAGAGGGCCCGCTGTTCGGCGTGGGGATGTCCGATCTCGGCAAAGATTTGCTCTATATGGAAAAGGTCAGCCGGAATATGGACGGCCAGATCCAAGGCAAGGAGGCGCTCGATGGCATCTCGAAATGACACCACCGCTTCGTGGCGGCTCTTCGAATGGTTTCGCCGGTTTCGCCAAGATCAGCGGGGCACGGCGATGACCGAGTTGATCGTGACGCTGCCGGTCTTTGTGATCATCTTCGCCGGAATCGCCCACCTATATACCGTCGAGCGTGAGAGCGTGCGGGTCAAGATCTTTGCCAGCAAGGATATGTGGAATAATGCCATGGACGCCGCCAAGACCGGGCTGATCCCGCCGCCCGAGCAGGGCATCCCGGTGATGGCCGGCGTCGACGGGCTGGGCACGATCAATGATTACCCCAGCGAGCAGGGTGATATGTTCGGCCAGATGAATCATCTGGGGTTGATCAGCGACGGCAGCGTCGGCGAGGGTGACTACGCCAATACGGTGCTCGACTTTACCGGCAGCGGGCCGTCGGGCTCGGTGCCCGGCGAGAACCTGAGCGACTATCCCCAGGATATGCTCGACGACTCGCGCTTTAACTTCATCACCTCGGCGCCGGGTCCGCTGATGGTCTATATGCCGATCATTCCGCTGTCGATGCTCGGCCCCAACCAGACCGTCGCGGCCAATACCCGCTACGGAATGGTCGCCGGCTACCACAAGCTCGAGTTCGACGTGGGCGGGCGAGACTATACCTTCGAGTCGGCCTACGACGTGGGCAACTCCCCGGTGGCCAAGCCCGTGGAGGAAGACATCCTGATCGTGCCGGGCTTCTCGCGTTTGATGGCCGAAGACGACCCCTGCTTGAGCAATATCCTCGAGCTGAGTACCGATATGGGATATATGAGCAATTGCTTTTGATGCGGAGAGCGCCATGCACTGGCCGATGCTTGTCAAAAATTTGCTGCGCGTCACGCTCACCGTCGCCATTGTGGTGGCGATCGCGGCGGCGGTATTGGTGTTGCACCCGGACTCCGACGACGAAGGCGGTGTGGGAGTGGGCGCGTCGCGCGCTGATATCGCGTGGATGACTCCCTTCGAGCAGACCCATACCCAACGCTTTGCCTCGGCGCTCGAAGACCTCGGCCACGAGCCTCCGCGGGTGTACGACCTCAACGGCAACGAGGTCTTCTTCTCGACGCGCACCAGCCGGAAATCTCCGGAGCGGCTGCTGCAGGAATACCAGGAAAAATTCGTCGAAAAAGGCGTCAACTCCAAGATGTGGCTGCAGAGCACCGACAACCTCTCGAAGCAGCGCCCCTCGAAGGGGGCGCGCAACCAGATCTCCGAGCGCGCCAAAGCCGCCGTCGACGGCGAGATCTTGCCCACCGCCGCCAACGATCGCTATATGGCGATGAACGGCATGCTCATGGACACCGGCGAGGGCGACGCCGATGACGAGGAACATCTGGGCGAGGTCGTCGAGAAGCTCGAGCGCACCACCTCGCAGCTCGAGAAGGCCTACGCCGAATGCGGCGGCGACCCCGACCTGGTCGACGAGCACTCCAAGGAACAGCACGTGCCGGTGGGCATGGATCTGGACAAGGTCGATAAGGCGCTCGAAAAGCGCTCGTCGTGCGACGGCGGCGGCCCGAAGGTCTGCTCGGAGTGGCAGCACAAGCTCGAGACCTCCCAACAAAAGCTGCAGACCTATGCCGGGGCGGTCAAAGAACAGCCCGAGCTTCTAGAGTGCCAGGCGATGCAACGCCTCGAGCGCTCCAAGGTCCAGCAGGCGGGCCGGGACTTCGCCGAGCGCATCGACGGATTTCGCTCCATCGAGGCGTTTCGCGACCGGGACTCGGGCCGATCGGTGGTCACGGCAAGCTGGAGCGACGACGATTTCGACATGACCAGCATGATGCCCAGCCACTACGGCCTGGGCGACCAGGACGGCGATATCCCGTTGTGCAAGAGCTGTCGGCGCGCCTGGAACTTCACCGGAACCGGCAGCGAGTCGGCCTACGGCACCGACCAGATCTGGTCGCACGATTCGGTCGACGGCGCAGCTTTCGATTACGCCAAGACGATGACCGAGCAGGGATGGGAGTACGGCGACGCCGACACGCTGATGACCAAGCTGTACCAATTCATGGACATGCCCGCCGAGGCCGGCCGCTGGATGCGCTTCAAGCGCGGAAACCGCCAGGTCACGCTCAATATCAAGGCCGACCGCGACAATGGACGCACCGAGATCACCGCCTTTTCTTCGCAGTGATCTTCCCTCCCAATCAACCTCCATCCCTTGTCAAACCGGTCGGTGTTGGTTAGCACTCCCTAGGAGTGTTCTTCTGGATCTGATGTATCTCTCAACCGGCGTTGAGGAACACTGCGGGTTGTCCGTACGTTCACTGATGGCAAGCCGTGGTTCTCCTTATCGGACGCATTGGTATCAATCTTCACATTGGATGGACTGATTATGGCTTTCATTCCACGGGTCATCGAACAGACGCATCGCGGAGAGCGCGGCTGGGATATCTTCAGCCGACTGCTCAAAGATCGGATTATCTTTTTGGGCACGGCGGTCAACGACCACGTCGCCAACACCATCATCGCTCAGTTGCTGTATCTGGAGAGCGAAGATCCGGACAAAGAGATCTCGTTGTATATCAACTCGCCGGGCGGGAGTGTGACGGCGGGGTTGGGGATCTACGACACGATGCAGTACGTCAACCCCGAGATCAATACGATCTGCCTGGGCCAGGCCGCCTCGATGGGCGCGGTGCTCCTGGCGGCCGGTGCCGAAGGCAAGCGCTTCGCGCTGCCCAACGCTCGGGTGCTCATCCACCAGCCGCTCATGGGCGGCCTTGGCGGCCAAGCCACCGACATCGACATCCAGGCCCAAGAAATTATGAAGCTCCGCGAGACGTTGACCCAAGTGCTGGTGAGGCATAGCGGACAGACCGAAGAGAAAATCCGCGAAGACACCGAGCGCGACTATTATATGAGTGCTCGGGAAGCCGTCGAATACGGGCTTGTCGACCAAGTCATTCAAGGACGGCCCGAGATCGAAGAAGAGTGAGAGCGCCGGTGATTTTTGCCACATCTGCGAATATGCTATTTTTAAGATCAGGTGGGCACCGAGACAGCGCGTGCCGTCGGATCGCCGGCGGCGGGGAGGTTTGCCGCCGGCTGCGAATACCGAAGCGGACGCATCCGACATGCTTGGGAGCGCGGGCCCGGGGCGCAATGAGGCGACCTCGGTTCTGTACAGTTGAGATACGTCGAGAAGGACATACACGATGACGAAGAAGGGAAATGACGGCGGCCAGTCGAACCTGTGCTGCTCCTTTTGTGGCAAGAGCCAGCGCGAGGTCCAAAAGCTCATCGCCGGGCCGACCGTTTATATCTGCGACGAATGCATCGGGCTTTGCGGTCATATCATCGACGAAGAGATGGACCGCGAAGACCGGGCCAGCGGGCTGGCCGACGTGCCCAAGCCGGTCGAGATCAAGGCGACCCTCGATGATTACGTCATCGGCCAGGAGCGCGCCAAAAAGATCCTGTCGGTGGCCGTGCACAACCACTACAAGCGCATCGAAAGCAAGGTCGAGGCCGACGAGGTCGAGCTGGCCAAGTCCAACATCTTGCTGATCGGGCCGACCGGCTGCGGCAAGACGCTTCTGGCCCAGACGCTCGCCCGAATCCTGGACGTCCCCTTTACCATCGCCGACGCCACCAGCCTCACCGAGGCCGGCTATGTGGGCGAGGACGTCGAGAATATCATCGTCAACCTGCTGCAGGCCGCCGACAACGACGTCGAGCAGGCCAGCCGCGGGATCATCTATATCGACGAGATCGACAAGATCGCGCGCAAGGGCGAGAACCCGTCGATCACCAAGGATGTCAGCGGCGAGGGCGTCCAGCAGGCGCTGCTGAAGATCATCGAGGGCACCGTCGCCTCGATTCCCCCCAAGGGCGGCCGCAAGCACCCCCAGCAGGACTTCCTGCAGATCGACACCACCAATATCCTGTTCATCTGCGGCGGCGCGTTCAGCGGCCTCAACGAGCTGATCACCCAGCGGGTGGGTGCGCGTAAGATGGGCTTTGGCGCCGACGTCAGCGATAATAATAAAGAACTCAGCGCCACCGAGCTGCTGGCCCAACTCCAGCCCGAAGACCTGATGAAGTACGGGCTCATCCCGGAATTCGTCGGTCGACTGCCGGTGCTGGCCACTCTCGACGAACTCGACGAGGATTCTCTGGTCGAGATTCTGACGCGCCCCAAAAACGCGCTGATCAAACAATACCGAAAGCTCTTTCGCATCGACGGCGTCGAGATCGAATTCGAAGAGGCCGCCTTGCGCGCGGTCAGCCGAAAGGCGCTGTCCCATAAGACCGGTGCGCGAGGGCTGCGCACCATCCTCGAGCGGGTCATGCTCGAGCTGATGTACGAAGTCCCCGGCCGCGGCGATCTCAAGCAGATCAAGATCACCGAAGAGATGGTCGAAGAGGCCGACGAGTCCTCGATTCACTTCGAAGAGTCCAAAGCCGAGAGCGCATAACTTTAAATCTTTTGCGAGTTCGCCTCGCCCAAGTTATTACTTACGTGGTTCGGTGGTGCTGAATCCACCTGTCGTAAGCTTCATTCAGAATTCTCACGCACGCCAACGTCCCCTCGAAGGGCGTGGCGTGTCGACGGATCGAGGAAAGAATGCCGTTTTCCACTGATTCGGACGGTGCCGGCCAGTCCAGCACCCGACGCCTCCCTCTGTTGCCCCTTCGCGACATCATCGTCTTCCCCAATATGGTCGTGCCCCTATTTGTGGGCCGCGAGAAGAGCATCAATGCGCTCGAAGAGGCCATGGAGGGCGACAAACAGATCGCCCTGGCCGCCCAGGTCAAGTCGAAGACCAACAATCCCACCCAGGACGATATCTATGGGGTGGGCACGTTGGGCAAGATCGTCCAGCTTCTGAGATTGCCCGATGGCACCGTCAAGGTGCTCGTCGAGGGCAAGCAGCGGGTGCGCATTGACCAATACGTCAAGAACGACCACTTCTTCGAGGTCGAAGCCGAGCTCGTCGAGCCCGGCACGGAGAGCGACAAGGACATCGACGCGCTCGTCGAGATGGTCCGTACGACCTTCGAGAGCTACGTCAAGCTCAACAAGCGCGTGCCCCCGGAGATGCTCAGCCAGGTCGCCAAGATCACCGATCCGGCGCGCCTGGCGGACACCATCGTCGCGCAGCTGTCGCTGAAGTTGGCCGACAAGCAGCAGATCTTGGAGGCCTTCGACCCCGGCGAGCGCCTCGAGAAGCTCTACGAGCTGATGCAGTCCGAGATCGAGATCCAGCAGGTCGAGCGCGATATACGCTCGCGGGTCAAAAAGCAGATGGAGCGCACCCAGCGCGAGTTCTATGGCAAGGGCAAGGACAACGACTCCAAGAAGTCGGGCGGCGCAGGCGGCGGAAAGAAGAACCAATTTAAAAACGAGCTCGAGGAGCTCGAAGCCCGCATCGCCGACAAAGAGCTGCCCGAGGACGCCCGAGAGCGGCTCGAAAAGGAGATGCGCAAGCTCAAGATGATGAGCCCGATGAGCGCCGAGGCGACCGTCGTGCGCAATTATATCGACTGGGTGCTCTCGCTGCCCTGGTTCGACAAGACCGAGGACAGGCTCGACGTGGCCGCCGCCGAGGAAACCCTCGAGGCCGACCACTACGGGCTCGAGAAGCCCAAAGAGCGCATCCTCGAGCACCTGGCGGTGCAGTCGCTGGTCGACGAGCCGCGCGGGCCGATCCTGTGCTTCGTGGGGCCTCCCGGCGTCGGTAAGACCTCGCTGGGCCGGTCGATCGCGCGGGCGACCAACCGCAACTTCGTTCGCCTGAGTCTGGGCGGGGTGCGCGACGAGGCCGAGATTCGCGGCCACCGCCGAACCTATATCGGCTCGATGCCCGGCAAGCTGATCCAATCGCTCAAAAAAGCCGGCAGCTCCAATCCGGTGTTTTTGCTCGACGAGATCGACAAGATGTCGACCGACTTTCGAGGCGATCCGTCGGCGGCGATGCTCGAGGTGCTCGACCCCGAGCAGAACGCGACCTTCAACGACCACTACCTGGACCTGGACTACGACCTGTCCAAGGTCATGTTCATCTGCACGGCCAACGAGCTGCACAAGATCCCGGCGCCGCTTCGCGACCGCATGGAGATCATCCAGATCGCCGGCTATACCGATGAGGAAAAGCTGCAGATCGCCCGGCGCTATCTGATCCCCAAACAGATCGAGGACAACGGGATCGCCGAGGTCGAGGTCCACCTCAGCGACGACGCGGTCGACCGGGTCATCCACCACTACACCCGCGAGGCGGGCGTGCGTAACCTCGAGCGCGAGCTCGGCTCGATCTGCCGAAAGATCGCTCGCCGGGTGGTCGAGGGAAGCGACGACAAGCGCTTCGAAGTCGACGCCGACGACGTGGCCGAGTATCTGGGGCCCAGGCGCCACCAGAACCAGCGCCTCGAAAACGAGGACCACGTCGGCCTGACCAACGGCATGGCGTGGACTCAATTCGGCGGTGTGATGCTCGCCGCCGAGGTCAGCATGATGGCGGGAACCGGCAAGTTCTTGATCACCGGCAAGCTCGGTGACGTGATGCAGGAGTCGGCCAAGGCGGCGATCAGCTACGTGCGCAGCCGGGCGATCAATCTCGGTCTCAGCCCCGACTTCCACGAGAAGGTCGACATCCACGTGCACTTCCCCGAGGGCGCGCTGCCCAAAGACGGGCCGTCTGCGGGGATCACCATGGCCACCAGCGTGGTCAGCGCGCTGACTCAGATCCCGGTGCGCCACGATGTGGCGATGACCGGCGAGATTACCTTGAGGGGCCGCGTGCTGCCCATCGGCGGGCTCAAAGAGAAGCTTCTGGCCGCCCACCGCGCCGGCATCAATACCGTGCTCATCCCCGAGGTGAACAAAAAGGATCTCGACGAGATCCCCGAAAAGATCCGAGAGGCCCTGGAGATCGTGCCGGTCAAGCACTTCGACGAGGTGCTGCGCCACGCACTCTCACTGGAGCACCCCGAGGCGTTTTTGCGCCGGCTGCGCCAGCCGGTGCTGCCGCCCGATATCCTGCTCGACGACGCCGAGCTTGGCCGCGTGCAGCCTGCGGAGGCCGACGAGGCGCTCGAGCAAGCCACGGCCGCGCAGGCCGTACAGATGGATGATCCGCCGATCCACTGATTTTTATGATGCTCGAGGCAAAAAGCGACGAGAAAAGCCTTGACGCTGGAATGTGGCTCCATTATGTTCCGTTTCCGCTTTGGACGGGGGCCAGACGCATTGGCTCTCTAGAGGGCGTATAGCTCAGCGGGAGAGCGGCTGCCTTACAAGCAGTAGGTCCCTGGTTCAATCCCAGGTGCGCCCATGCCGCACTCCTTAGCGGCAGATTGGTTAAAAGGGGTGGTAGTTCAGCTGGTTAGAATGCTGGCCTGTCACGCCAGAGGTCGCGGGTTCGAGTCCCGTCCACCCCGCTT
>CAYLTX010000176.1:0-13443 GCA_964386725.1 uncultured Bradymonadales bacterium
GACCTCCTACGGGTGCGCCACATCGGTCCCGCCCAAGGGCGCGACCGATGTGGCGCACCCGTAGCTATGGTTTGGGCCCCGCTCTACCGAGATTTCCAGATAAATCGATGAATTATTGAGTTTCGCCGAGGCGCATACCTGCGTTCTCGAGCTGCTCGCGCAGCTCTTCGAGCGCATCGCTCAGCTTCTCGTCATCAAGCCGGGGGAATTTATCGGCCAGCTCGCGGTTGCGCTGCTTACGCAGCGCCTGGCGTGAGCCTTCTTTTTCTTGGGAGGCGATCTGGGCGTTGAACTCCACGAGGAGCTCGGTCGCCTCGTTGACCTCGCCGGCGGTCATCGGGCCGGTGTCGAGCATGCGGCGCAATTGCAGGTGGGGGAGCATGAGGCGCAGCTCCTCGTTGCTCACGCCCGGGTCTTCGCCGGCGCGCAGTGCCCCGTCGACCCGGGCGACGTCCTCGGCAAAGGCGGAGGTCTCAGAGCCCTGCTCGCCGATGAAGTCGCCGACCTGGTCGACCCACTCCAGCGGGACGAGCAGCGCGCCGAGCAATACGAGCAGCGCGAGCGCGGTCCACAGCAGCGCCGGTCGCTTTAATGTTCGCTTGAGGTTCATGATTCTCTCAAAAATTTAGGTCAATCACGCGGCACGAGAGCGAGCGCGTCGGTCAACACCTCGACGCCGGCGTCGTCCTTATGAGCGTTCTCGCTGATGTGGCGCCGCCAGGCACGCGCGCCGGGCCGATAGGCGAAGAGGTTGAGCAGGTGGCCGGTGATATAGCTCAACTTATCCCCCGCAGCTAGACGCCGCTCGACATAGGGCAGCATGAGCTCGACGGCCTCGTGGCGGCTGGGTACTTCGGTCGCCGAGGCGGAGTCGTCGCCGTAGATGCGCCGGTCGGCCTCGGCGAAGATATAGGGCGTGTCGTAGGCTGCCCGGCCGATCATGACCGCGTCGACGTGCTCGAGGTGCTCCTCGGCCTCGTCGAGCGTCTCGATGCCGCCGTTGATCTCGATGAAGAGCTCGCCAAACTCCTCTTTGAGCCGGTAGACGTCCTCGTAGCGAAGCGGCGGCACGTTGCGGTTTTCCTTGGGGCTCAGACCTTTTAGCCACGCCTTCCTGGCGTGCACCGTGAACCGGCGGCAGCCCGCCTCCGAGACGATGCGCACAAAGCGAACCATATCCTCGTAGCTGTCGGTGTCGTCGAAGCCGATGCGGTGTTTGACGGTCACCGGAATGTCGACCGCGCGCTGCATCGCCTCCACGCACCGGGCGACGACCTCGGGCTGGCCCATCAGGCAGACGCCGAAGTTGCCCGACTGGACACGCTCACTGGGGCACCCAATATTGAGGTTGATCTCGTCGTAGCCGTGGCCTTCGGCGATGCGCGCGCACTCGGCCATCTGCATGGGATCGTCGCCGCCGACCTGCAGGACCAGCGGGTTCTCACACTCCGAGAAGTCGATGCGCTGTGCCCCGTCCGAGTCGAGCACCTCGCGGGTGTGGTACATTTCCGTGTACAGGAGCGTGTGCCGGGTCAGCAGCCGCAAGAAATAGCGGAAGTGACGGTCGGTGCGCCGCATCATCGGGGCGACGCTGAGCGGGTTGGTTTTGAGGGTGGTCATGGTTGCTAGTTTATTGCCGTTTTGCCACCCCTCCCCGATTCGGGGAGGTGGCGGCGAAGCGAAGCGTAGCCGTCGGAGGGGGGCACCAACAATCTTCCATCCCCAATAGGACAATTTCAAAGCTCACGCCAGTTTCCAATTCCGGCGCAGAAAGCTATACAACCCACGTCGTTTACAAATTTCGCTGTCCCCACCGGATCACGCTCATGAAGCAGATTTCGAGCCTGCTCGCAATTGTCGCCTTGGCCCTGACCGCCGGCGCATGCGCCACGCCGCAGAGTGGCACAAAGGTCGCCGATACCCAATCCGCCGAGCAGCCCGAGGAGGGCTTCGACGGCCACGAGCGCCTCGCCGAGGAGGTCGTGCCCACGCGTTACCGGCTCGCGCTGGACCTCGACCCCACCCGGGACATGTTCTCCGGGACGACGTCGATTCAGGTCGAGCTGGCCGAAGAGGTCGATCGCATCGACCTGCACGCCAAGGACCTCGACATCGATCGGGTCTGGGCGAATGTGGGTAAGGCCAAGATCGACGCGAGCGTCCTCGAGGGCACAAACGGCGGCATCACCGTGGTGCTCGACTCGTCGATCGGCCCCGGCGAGGCGACGCTCGAATTCGAGTATCAGGCCCCGCTCGACGAGACTCCCCACGGGCTCTACCGGGTGCAGGAGGACGGTCGCTGGTACGCGTTTACCCAATTCGAGCCGCTGTCGGCGCGTGAGGCGTTTCCGTCTTTTGACGAGCCGCGTTTCAAGACGCCGTTCGAGGTGAGCATCGAGGTAGGCGAAGGCGACCAGAAGGCCTTCGCCAATACGTTGCCCGAGAATATCCGCGATGAGGACGGGAGCACCTACGTATTCGAGGAGACCGAGCCCTTGCCGACCTATCTGGTCGCGTTTGCCGCCGGCCCGCTCGAGGTCGTCGAGGCGCCCGAGGATGCTATCCCCGGCGTGCCGCTTCGGGTGATCACCACCCAAGGCAAGTCCCACCTGGCCGCCTATGCCCTCGACAAGGCCCCCGCGCTGCTCGCCGCGCAGACCGACTACTTCGGCATGGAGCTGCCGTTTTCGAAGCTGGATATGGTGGCGGTGCCCAATTTCGCGGCCGGCGCGATGGAGAACGTCGGGCTGGTGACCTTCCGCGAGCGCTTGCTCTTGCTGGACCCGGACAACGCCACGGCCAGCGACGAGTACGCGCTGCAGAGCGTGATGGCCCACGAATTCGCCCATATGTGGTTTGGTAATTACGTCACGCCCGCCTGGTGGAACGACCTGTGGCTCAACGAGGCGTTCGCCACGTGGATGGCCACGCGTACGCTGGCCGAGGTGGCGCCCGAGTTCGAGCCGCGCATCGACGCGGTGCGAGGTTCGCTGAGGGTAATGAGCGCCGACGCGCTCGAAAACGCCCGCGCCATCCGCCAGCCGATTCGCAGCGGCGGCGACGTCTACAATGCCTTCGACGGTATCACCTACAGCAAGGGCCGAGCGGTCCTGCAGATGCTCGAGGCGTGGATGGGCGAAGAGGCGTTTCGCGACGGCGTGCGCCGGTTCATGGACGAGAATGCCTACGGCACCGGCACCACCGAAGGGTTGATAAGCGCCTGGGAGGAGGTCTCCGACAAGCCCATCGAGGCGATGCTCGGCGGCTTCCTGGACCAGCCGGGCGTGCCACTCGTCGAGGTCGAGCCGAGCTGTAAAGAGGGCAAGACCAGCCTCGAGGTTGCCCAATCGCGCTACTTGCCCGCGGGCAGCGACGCCGAGGCCGACAAGACCTGGCGCATCCCGGTCTGCTTTGGCTTTGCGGTCGACGGAGAAGTCCAGCGGCGCTGTGAGCTCATCGAAGAGGCCAGCCAGACGGTTGAATTCGACACCGAGAGCTGCCCCACCTGGATTCACCCCAACGCCGACGGGGCCGGCTACTACCACTGGAAGCTGCCCGCAGAGGACCTGGTCGAATTGGGCAGCACCCACCGCGACCAGCTCTCGATGCCCGAGCGCGTGGCGCTCTTGCCCCACACGAAGGCGCTCGTCGAGGCACATACGCTCGACGTCGACGCTTACCTCGCGCTCGTCGAGGCGATGGCCGAAGAGGAGCACCGTGCCATCGTCGGTCAGGTCGTCGACGCAGTCTCCGGTATCGAGGAGATCGCTCGCGAGCAGGACCGCGGCGAGGCATTCGAGAATTGGGCTGCCGAGATCATCTTGCCCCACGCGTGGCGGCTCGGTTTTGAGGCCAAAGATGGCGAGCCGGTCGAGGACCGACTCCTGCGCCCCAAGGTCATTCGAGCAGCGGCCGAACTCATCCCCAACGACGAGCTTCGCCTCGAGGCGGTCGAGACCGCCGAACGCTACCTAAACGACCCGAGCCAGGTGCCGCTCTCCGAGGCGAAAACCGCGCTCCGGATCGCCGCACATATCGGCGACGAGCCGCTGTGGGAGCAATTAAAACAGGCCATCGCCGCCGCTCCGAATCCCTCGGCGCGCGCGGCCACCATCGCCGCGCTGGGACACTTCCGCGACCCCGAGCTCGTCGAGCGCTCGCTCGACCTGTTTTTGACCGATACGCTGCGCGCCCAGGACTTTTGGACGGTCATGGGCCCGGCGCTCGGTGAACCCAAAACGCGCGAAGTGGCGTGGAATTGGCTCGAGGAGAATTACGACGCGGTCGCCGACAAGCTCGGCGACAAATCCGCGCCGTCGTTGCCCTGGGTGGGCTCGGCGTTTTGTTCCGAGGAAAAAAAGCAGGAGGTCGAGGCGTTCTTTGGCGACGAGGACCGCCAGGGCCCCGGCCAGGCGCGAAACCTCGCCAAGGCGCTCGAGAGCATCTCGCGCTGCGTCAACTACCGCGCCTACGTCGCCGACGACGTGCGAGCGTTCCTGGCCGACCAATAAAACCGGAGCGACGCCGTCCCTGGCGTCGAAGCCAAACCGGAGCGGCGCGGTTGCAATAGCGATGGGATTGGCTATAGGTAAGGTATGGGAATGGACGCCTCCGAGCGTTCGTTTCCAACACGCGAAAATGACCGGGTCGTAACCATAGTGAGGTAGATAGATGCGCCGCCAAATTCAGAAAGTCATCGACGAAGAGATCAATCCGATGGTCGCCAATCACGGCGGCGAGATCGCGATGGTCGATTATTTCGAAAAGAATCTCTACATCGAGATGAGCGGCGGCTGCCAGGGTTGTGCCGCCTCGACTGCCACGCTCAAGCAGGGCATCGAGCAGATCGTCAAGAAGCATTTCCCCGAGGACGTCAAAGAGATCATCGACGTGACCGATCACAGCTCGGGCAGCAATCCGTATTATTCGGAAGGTTCGGCGAGTCCGTTTGCTTGAGGGTGATGGGTAGCACGTCCACACCCCTCCGCCTCGCACTGAACTGCGTGCGAGGCACCTCCCCAGGGTCTTCGACCTGGGGAGGAACTCTCGGGTAGATCGCGCAGTGTAGCTTGGCGCGGTATTATTCCGGCATCTCCTCGAATACCTCATCGACAATCGTCACGTCCGGTCCCGGATAGACGAGCTGAGCAATCTCCCAGAATTGACCTTCTTCGAGCGCCTTGTCACGCGCTTCGTACAGGAGCATGTCTCCGACGTAGATGCGCGCGGTGGCTAAGCTCGTGCCGAAGCCGGCGTCGTCGACGTAGTGGACGCCCGTGCGAAAGTCGAGGTTTGCCTCCGGGGTGGCGTGGGTGATGTGCTCGATGCCAGCGCCGTTGGTGACGTCGGTGTTGAGCTGGGGCGACTCGTCGGGGCGGTTTGGCCGGCTCCAATCCGGGTTGGGATTGCCGGAGAATACGTCCCAGGGCGCCTGGCCCCAGCGGCCGCGCGGGTTCAGGTAGTGTACGTCGAGGTTTGCGCCGACCTCATCGACCGGATCGGGGTCTCCCGGCGCATACCAGTCCAACTCCACGCGAAGCACGCGTGAATCGTAGCGCGCGGTTACGTTTACGCGGTCGGCGCCGTGACAGCTCGTCTCGCCTTCTTCATCCCACACCTGCAAATCAAAGACGTAGCGGCCGGGCCGATCGATATGAAATTGCGCGTCGCGCGCGGTCTCGTCCGGTCGGATGCGCTGGGTGGAGCCGTAGGGCTTGTCGACGATGGTCCACTGATACGCCGCGATCTCCCCGTCCGGATCGCTGCTGGCTTGTCCGGACAGCTCGATGGTCTGGTCGACGGCGGCGTCGATGCTCCTCACCAGTGGCGCGTCCTCGGAGAGGCGGGCGCCGGCTGCGGCGATGGGGCAATCGTTCTCGTCGGTCTGGCGGTACAGCCCGATGCGAATGCTGCGCCGCTCGGGGACGTTCGTCTCGATGAGTAACTCCCCGGCGTTCCATTCCTGGCGCACGCCACCATAGACGATCTCGATGCTGGCCGACTCCCCCGGGGCGACGATCGCCGAATACTCGGGCAGCCGGGCGGGCAGCGACTCCTGGCGCACATAAAACGCACCGCCGCCGTTGTGCACCAGGCGCACGTCGCGGATCGCCAGGGAGGAGTCCGCGCTGCAATTGCGCAGGACCACCTCTTTGGTGACCGGCTCATCGGAGTCTCGGGGCGTAAAATACAGATACTCGCCGCTGACGACCTCGACGCAGGGCGGGCTGCCGTCGGCCGACATCGGAATGCGAAACTCCCCGCGCGGGTCGTTCGACTCGATGAGGATATGCCCGCTGACGGGCGTCGTGGTCTCGGTTTCGTACCAGACCCGGATATCGAAGGATTCGCCCGGGGCGAGCAAGGTCGGGATGGCCTCCGGGTCGGACAGCCACGTGTCGGTGCTCTCGTCCGAGTAGGTCAACTCGAAGGCGTCGCCGCCGGTGTGGCCGACGCCGTCGATGACCAGCGGCGCGTCGCCCACATTTTGGACCGTCGTCTTGAGCCACGAGCGTCGCCAGCTCGGGTCGGCGTCATCGATGCGCTCGAATACCAGACTCGCCGGCTGCGCGGCGATGCGCGGCTGCGGGTCCACCGGAACGTCCGGGCCGCTGTCCGGGCCGGGGTCGGGCGCGGCCGGCGGCTCGACGCAGGCGCCGATCGTATCGCTGCAGGTCCTGCCGTAGCGGCAATCCTGGTCGCTGGTGCAACTCGCATTGCCCGGCAATTCCACGCAGCCCGAGCCGAGTATCGCCAGTGCGGCGAGCGCAGCCAACATGACTGGGATAAATGTACTTCGATTCGTCACCGGTCGGTCTCCCATGGTCGGTAATTTACGGCGAGTCCGGAAATCCCTGCGACAGTGCATTGACTTCAGTGATCGTCGCTCCCTGGTCCTCGATATCCGCGACGTGCCAGAAGCTCCCGGTGCCCGGGATGTACTCATTTCTCTTTTCGTACTCGAGTTGCCCGTGCACGTAGATTTTTATCGTGGCGTAGCTGGCTCCCAGGGTCGAGTCGCTGTAGTAGTACGCGCCCACGCTATATTTGACATCCTCGAGTCCGCTGTGGGTGATCGATTCGGGTCCGGCGCCGTTGGTATCATCGATATTGAGGCTCGGGTCGCCCTCGTCTTCGGACGGTGTCCAATTCACAGTGGAATTTCGCCAGAAGACATCCCACGGAGACTCATTCCATCTGCCGTTTTCGTGCAGGTAGTGCAGGTCCATATCAGAGCCGAATTCATCTGCTTGATTGGGATCGTTGGGCGTATCCCACAGGAGCGTGACGACGAGGTCGGCGTCGAGGTTCGCGAGGATCGTCAGGTTGGTCCTGCTCTCGCAAATCGACGCGCTGGAGGCGTCATAGACGGTCAGTTGGACGCGGTAGACGCCGGGCAGGTCCACAAAGAGTCGCGGGGATTCGAAGGTGTCATCGGGCGTCAGCCGCTGCGTCGAGTCCCTCGGCCGATCGAGGATGGTCCACTCATAGTGTGTGATATTGCCGCTGCTCTGGTCGGCGTTGAGCAGGATAGTCTCCTCTGGATGGGTCGAGATCGTCGACCTATACCAGTCGTTCTCACCGGAAATACTCGCGCGAATGCGTGCGACAGGGCAATCGCCGGCGTCGGGCTGGTCCGCAACGTCCGCGTCGACGCCAGCGTCGAACTCCGCCGCATCGGGGGCATCGTCGCTGTCGGATGCCGCGTCCCCGCGGTCGGCATCGGGCCGGCTATCCGCGTCGGGGACGCGCTCTGTGTCTGGCGCGACGGAGGCATCGGAGGCGTTCGGATTGGTCGGGGCGCTGCTCTCGGGCGCCATGCACTGGCCCGACGCATTGCAGACACGGTCACCCTTGCACTCCAGATCGGTCGCGCAGCCGACTTCGTCGGAGCTCGTACATCCCGCTACGGATGAAACGAGCAAGACGAGCGTCGGTAGCCACAGCAGATAGCGGATTTGCACGGAGATTCCCTCGTCAGCGCGTATTCGAAATATCTCTTGCCTGCCGTCGGCGCGCCCGGCCGACCAAGAGTTTATACGGGCGAGGGGATTGTTCTGGTGAAAAAACTCGTCTTACGAGCGTAGAGCGCGGTGCCGGAAGACCCCGGCGCGGTTTATCCCGCCGGTGAACAAGCTTGGGTGAGTTTATGCGGCTTGACCGTGCTACAGCGCGACCCCCCTCCTGCACCTGCTCACGGCGCAATCTGCAAAATAGTTCGCAACGATTTGCCGAAATTTCCGATAACCATATGGTACATGACAGCAGAGCCCCCGTGGTCGTGGTCGTGAGCGTGGTCGTAGACGTAGACGAACTGCACGATCATTCGAGTCACTGAGCTGCTTCAGTCGTGCTCGGGACGTACGCGTTGCCCGACGGTCGGTGCTCCGGGTTTGCATTGCCTCGAGTCTAGCCCAATCGAGGCGTGGTTGTGGAGTCGAGGGCCCTGCAGTTCGAATACGACCACGACCACGACCACGACCACGACCACGACCACGGGTAAAAGCGTACGACGAGTGCTCTTGCCAAAATGTGACTAATAGTCAGAAACGGCACAAGAGAGGGGAGGTGGCGAGGTCGCAACTAGCTGCCAAGCTGGTTCACCTGCCGGTCAAGCCGGCAGGGGTCTCGACTACACTCAGACTCACGGAAACCCCTGCGTAATCCGATCGATGGGCGTGATGCCACCGCTCGGCCCCCGGATAGAGGCGACATCCCAGAACGTGCCGGTGCCCTCGAGCAGCTTGTCGGAGTGTTCGTGCTCGAGCTGTCCGTGAACGTAGATGCGAACGGTGGCGTAGCTCTCTCCGAGCGTAGAGTCGCTGTAGTAGTAGGCGCCCACCCGATAATTGACCCGCTCGAGATCGCTGTGCTTGATATGCTCAGGCCCGGCTCCGTTCGTGTCATCGATATCTAAGGTCGGGCTCTCCCCATGTCCACGGGACTCCCAATCCGCCGTGGAATTTCGCCAGAAGATATCCCAGGGCGGCTCGTTCCATCTACCGTTTTCGTGCAGGTAGTGCAGGTCGACATCGGTGCCGAATTCATCGGTCTGGTCGGGGTCGGCGGGCGTATCCCAGGTGAGCTGAACGGTGACGTCGCTGTCGCAGGCGCAGGCGTCGATCTCGATGATTGTCGTGCTCGAGCACGAGGAGTCGGTGTCTCCAGCCGAGTCGACGCGCAGTTGGATGCGATAGACGCCCACCAGGTCCAGAAATAGCTTCGGATTCTCTACCGAACTGTCGGGCACGAGCCGCTGCGTCGAGCCGACCGGCCGCTCGATGATGCTCCATTCGTAGCGTGCGATGTCGCCGGTGCTCGGGCTGGCGTCAAATTCGACGGTCTCCAGCGGTATGGTCGTAAACGAGTCGGTCTGCCATTCGCCACCCTGCACGCGAGCCCTCGGCAGCGCCTCGGGGCACTCGACGCCGGTATCTGCGTGGGCGTCGCCCGCATCCGCACCGGGGGCAGCGTCGGGACGTCCGAAGTCGCCGCCATCGGGCTCGCCGGGCACGCCCGGTATCTCGAAGCTGGGCATCTCGCTGGCGTCGATCTCGTCGGGGGCCTGCGCATCTTCTCGCTCCACTTCACCGGAGGCATCGATGCCCTCGGGCCACATACACACCCCGGCGCTCGTGCAGATGCGCACGCCGTTGCAGTCCGCGTCGCTGACGCAGGCCTGCTCGGTCTGCGCATCGATGCACCCGTCGAGGATGCCGACGGCAAATAAAACGGCGGCCGCTGATATGGTCCGAATTCTCACAGACAATTCTCCTACGGAAAGCCCATCGTTATATGTCCGGTCGGCGCGATGTCGCCACTAGGCCAGCTGATCGTGGCGACGTCCCAGAAGGTGCCGTTCTCCTCCAAGTGTTTCGCCTTGTACTCGTATTCGAGCTGCCCCCGAACGTAGATGCGTACGGTGGCGTAGCTCCCTCCCAGGCCCCGGTCGCTGTAGTAGTAGACCCCCGTGCGGTAGGTGAGGTTGTCTGGGCCGCTGTGGTTGATATTCTCCGGGCCGGCCCCGTCGGTGTCGTCGATGTCCAGGCTCGGGCCGTTGCCGTTGTCATTCCAATCGGCGGTCGGATTTCGAAAGTAGATATCCCAGGGGGCTTCATTCCAACGGCCATTCGGATGCAGGTAGTGCAGGTCGAGGTCGGTACCATTATTGTCGGTCTGGTCGGGGTCGGCGGGCGTCTCCCAGGTGAGCTGGATGTGGATGTCGTTGTCGCAGGGGCATGCGTCGATCTCGATGGTCGCCGTGGTCGCACACGACTCACCCGCATATTCCTCCGTCAAGACACGCAATTGGATGACGTAGATGCCCGCCAGGTCGAGGAAGAGCCGCGGGTTTTCTACGGAACTCGCGGGCACGAGTCGCTGCGTCGAGCCCTCGGGGCGCTCGATGATGGTCCACTCGTAGCGGACGATGTCACCGGTGCTCGGACTCGCGTCGAATTCGACGGTCTCTAGCGGTATGGTCGTGAGCGAGTCGGTCTGCCATTGGCCTCCCTGCACGCGAGCACGCGGCAGGGCCTCGGGGCACTCGACGTTTTCAGTCGCATCTTCACTTGCATCTTCAGTCGCATCTTCAGTCGCATCGGGCTCGTGGCCGCCGTCTATGGGTGGCCGGGGATCGGTCGGAAGCTCGCTATCGGGCGCACTCACGCCGGCATCCACTCGCCGTTCCTCCTCCGAGTCTTCGGGCCAGGCGCACGCCCCGGCGGTCGTGCAGATGCGCGAGTCCAAACAATCCTCGTCGCTGACACAAGTTTGTTCTGTATCGTGGTCGATGCATCCGGCGACGAGGACGGTCGCAATGAAGGTGACGAGCGCAATTACGGATTGAATCTTCACCGGTGGTTCTCCCGCTGCTTCGTGGGCATTGTAGTTATGAGCTTGTACGGACGAGGTGGTGATTTTGGTGAGAAAAACTCGTTCCCCGGGCTCCCTTCGGTCGGCCGGGGCTACTCGTGCAACGCCTGAAAGGCGGCGTTGCTGCGCTCCCGTTGGTCGCTTTGGGGGGGATGCGTGATGGCTCGAGCATCCACGGCTGGACTCACACGCGCGAATGAACCATATTCGCAATCGGTTCATATAAGCGGCCACTCAGGTTGTGCAAAGGAACGTAGACCATGACGACCCACGACATCGAAACATTGCTCGAAGAACGCATCCTCGTGCTCGACGGCGCCATGGGCACCATGATCCAGCGCCACGATCTGACCGAAGAGGACTTCCGCGGCGAGCGCTTCGCCGATCACCCGGACGAGCTCAAGGGCAATAACGACTTCTTGGTGCTCACTCAGCCCGAGCTCATCGAGGGCATTCACCGGGCGTATCTGGAGGCCGGCGCCGACATCATCGAGACCAATACGTTCAGCGCCCAGCGCGTCTCGATGGCCGATTACGGCGTCGAGGAGCACGTCTACGAGATGAACGTCGAGGCGGCCAAGGTCGCCCGGCGCGCGGCCGACAAGATGACCGAAAAGACCCCCGACAAGCCGCGCCTGGTCGCCGGCGCCATCGGGCCGACCAACCGGACGCTGTCACTGTCGCCCGACGTGACCGACCCGACCTTCCGGGCGATCAGCTTCGACGAGCTCGAGGATGCCTACGTCGAGCAGGTGCGCGGGCTCGTTGACGGAGGCGTCGACTTGCTGCTGGTCGAGACGATCTTCGACACCCTCAACGCCAAGGCGGCGATCACCGCCATCCAGAAGGTGCTGGCCGAGAAGGACGTCGACATCCCGCTGATCATCTCGGTGACCATCACCGACCAGAGCGGCCGCACGCTTTCGGGCCAGACCATCGAGGCGTTTTGGATCTCCATCGAGCACGCTCAGCCGCTATTGGTCGGGCTGAATTGCTCGCTGGGGCCCAAGGAGATGCGCCCGCATATGGAGGCGTTGAGCGAGATCGCCTCGACCTATACGAGCTGCTATCCGAACGCCGGGCTGCCCAATGAATTTGGCGAGTACGACGAGTCGCCGGCCGAGATGGCCGATGTGCTGCGCGACTACGCCGCCGAGGGTTGGCTGAACGTGGTCGGCGGCTGTTGTGGCACCGGCCCCGAGCATATCGAGGCGTTTGCCGAGATGGCCAAAGAATTTCCGCCCAGAGAGGTGCCCGAGCCGATGCCCTATACCCGCTATGCGGGGCTCGAGCCGCTGGTCATCCGGCCGGACTCGAACTTTATCATGATCGGCGAGCGCACCAACGTCGCCGGCTCCAGACGGTTTCGCCGGTTGATCAAAAATGGCGAATTCGAGGAGGCGGTGCGTGTCGCCCGTGGGCAGGTCGACGGTGGGGCGAATATCATCGATATCAATATGGACGAGGGGCTGCTCGACAGTGAGGAGGCGATGACCACCTTCCTCAATATCATCGCCACCGAGCCGGATATCGCGCGCGTGCCGATCATGATCGACAGCTCGAAGTTCTCGGTGCTCGAGGCGGGCCTCAAATGCGTCCAGGGCAAGGCGGTCGTCAACTCGATCAGCCTCAAAGAGGGCGAAGATGCCTTCAAAGAACAAGCTCGCCGGGTGCGCCAATTCGGCGCGGCGGTGGTCGTGATGGGCTTCGACGAGGAGGGCCAGGCGACCAACGTCGAGCGTCGCATCGACATCGCCAAGCGCGCCTATCGCATCCTGACCGAGGAGTGCGGCTTCGATCCGCGCGACATCATCTTCGACCCGAATATCCTGACGGTCGCCACCGGCATGGCCGAGCATAACGACTACGGGATCAACTTCATCGAGGCGGTACGCCAGATCAAAGAGCTCTTCCCGCAGGTCAAGACCACCGGCGGCGTGAGCAATGTGTCGTTTTCGTTTCGCGGCAATAACGTCGTCCGCGAGGCGATTCACGCGGCATTTTTGTACCACGCCATCGACGCCGGACTCGACACGGGCATCGTCAACGCCGGCCAGCTCGCCGTCTACGACGACGTCGAAGACGAGCTCATGGAGCGCGTCGAGGACGTGCTCTGGAACCGGCGAGACGACGCGACCGACCGGCTCGTCGAATATGCCGAGCGATATAAAGGTCAGTCGACCGAGCGCACCGAGAGCCTCGAGTGGCGCGAGAAATCCGTCGAGGAGCGGCTTCGTCACGCGCTCGTCCACGGCATCGATCGCTTCATCGAGGACGACGTCGAGGAGGCGCGCCAGAAGTACGAGCGCCCGCTGGACGTCATCGAGGGGCCGCTGATGGAGGGCATGGGCGTGGTCGGCGATCTATTCGGCGCCGGCAAGATGTTTTTGCCCCAGGTCGTCAAGAGCGCCCGCGCCATGAAGAAGGGCGTCGCTATCTTGTTGCCGTTTATGGAGGAAGAGGCGGAGGGCTCGAGCGACCAGGGCACCATCGTCCTGGCCACGGTCAAGGGCGACGTCCACGACATCGGAAAAAATATCGTGGGCGTGGTGCTCGGCTGCAATAATT
>CAYLTX010000177.1:0-13436 GCA_964386725.1 uncultured Bradymonadales bacterium
CCACGATATCGGCAAGAATATCGTGGGCGTCGTCTTGGGCTGCAATAACTATAAGGTCGTCGACCTGGGCGTGATGGTCTCGGCCGACAAGATCTTGAAGGCGGCCGTCGACGAGGGCGCCGACTTTGTCGGCTTGAGCGGCCTGATTACGCCGTCTCTGGACGAGATGGTCCACGTGGCCCGCGAGATGCAGCGCCTGGAGATGGACGTCCCGCTGCTCATCGGCGGGGCGACGACCAGCCGGCGCCACACGGCGGTCAAGATCGCGCCGGTCTACGACGAGCCGGTCGTCCACGTCCAGGACGCCTCGCGGGTGACCAACGTGGCCAGCGCACTGCTCAACCCACTCAAGCGCGACGAGTTCATCCAGGACAACCAGGCGTTCCAGGAGCGCGACCGCAAGCTGCACGCCGGCCGCGCCGGCAGGACGCTGATCTCGCTGGAGGAAGCCCGCAAAAACCGCTTCGAGATCGAGTGGCGCGAAGAGGATATGGCCACGCCCAAAAACCTGGGCGTGCGCGCCCTCGAGGAGGTCTCGCTGGGGACGCTTCGCGAGTATATCGACTGGACGCCGTTCTTCTTCTCCTGGGAGCTTCGCTACCCCTATCCGCAGATTTTGGACCACGAGGAGTACGGCGAGGCGGCGCGCGAGCTCTTCGAGAACGCCCAGCGCATGCTCGACGACATCGTCCACAACCGCTGGCTGACGGCCAACGGTGTGTACGGCGTCTTTCCGGCGAACGCCGACGGCGACGACATCTTGCTCTATACCGACGAGTCGCGCATGGAGGTCCGCGAGCGGCTATGCATGCTGCGCCAGCAGCGAAAGCCGCGCGGCGACCAAGCCGATATGTGTCTATCCGACTTTGTCGCGCCCAAGGAGACCGGACTCGCCGATTACGTCGGCGGGTTTGCGGTGACCGGCGGCCTGGGCATCGACGAGCTGGTCGCCCGCTATGAGGCGGAGAACGACGACTACAACAAGATCATGGCCAAGGTGCTCTCGGACCGGCTGGCCGAGGCGTTCGCGGAGTATCTGCACGAGAAGGTGCGCGAGGAGCTCGGCTACGGCCAGGCCGAAAGCTTGAGCAGCGACGACCTCATCGACGAGAAATACCGCGGCATCCGCCCGGCACCAGGCTATCCCGCCTGCCCCGACCACACCGAAAAAGCCAAGCTCTGGGAGCTGCTCGACGTCGACGAAAACGCCGGCATCCATCTCACCGACAGCTTCGCCATGCAGCCGGGAGGCTCGGTCAGCGGCTGGTATATCTCGCACCCGGAGGCGCGCTACTTCAACGTCGGCCTCATCGACCGCGACCAGGTCAAAGACTACGCCGAGCGAAAGGAGATGAGCGTGGCCGAGATCGAGCGTTGGTTGGCCTCGAATCTGGCTTACGAGCCCGGGCAGTAAAGCGGGCTTGGGGGACAGCGGGCTTGGGGCTTGGGGAAAGGCAACTTCACGCCTGTTGTGCCTCTCACTCTTGCATCGAGAACTCGACGGTGAATGTGACTTCGACGGGCTTGTTGTTGTCTGGCTCGGGGAAGACCCACCGTTGAATTTTCTTGGCCACGCATGTCTCGACGGCTGTAGAGCCCAGTGTCGAGTCCTTGGTTTCGAAGTCGGCGACGTGGCCGTTGGGTTCGATGCGGAGCGTGACGCCGAGGCTTCCCTTTAGATCGGCATCTTTCTTTTGCTGTTGATGGTAGCAATATTGCAACTCTCGTCGGTGGACCCTGATGACCCGCAGGATGATTTGTTTGTCCAGCGCTCCTTGGCCGGCGATCTCGTCTATTTTGAAATCGGATTTTG
Organism: uncultured Bradymonadales bacterium; assembly: GCA_964386725.1. Taxonomy (GTDB): domain Bacteria; phylum Myxococcota_A; class Bradymonadia; order Bradymonadales; family Bradymonadaceae; genus CAYLTX01. The sequence goes on from CAYLTX010000177.1 coordinate 1,814, forward strand.
GAGTCGGCGCTGTCTCTTGTTTGGACGGCTCCGGTTGGCCCTGTGAGGGCTTTTTCGCCTCGGGCTTCTTCGCCCCCGGATCTGCCATGCCGCGCACACCCGCCCCCTCCGTACTTGCACCGCTCGACCCGCCGCTGCCGGAACCCCGATAAACCTGGATCTTGGTATCTATTTTCTTCGGGGCCGCGCGCTTTTTGACGCGCTTGCGTCGCTTTCTAGTGACGACGTCGAGCTGTGCCGATTCAGCCGGAACTTCGTCGCCGATGGCGACCAATGAGGTCCACTGGGTGGTCAGCGAGTAGTCCAGCCCGAGGGTGGTGATGCGCTCTTTGAGCACCTCGTCGCTGAGTTCGTCCGCGCGCAATTTTGCCGGCGTGTTCAGGCTGTGCATATGGTCTTGGATGCGTTGGCGGGCCCACGCCAACTCGACGGCCTCGCCGTCTTGGGTGGAGTCGGCGAACTCGACGGTCTTCTCGAAGCTCACCGGCTCGCCACCCAGCTTGCCGCGGACGGTGATAGTGTGGGTGCCGGGGTTTTTGTAGAGGCCGTGCAGGCGCACTGAGCCTCCTTCGAAGACGTCCGGGGGCGACTGCGGCGAGGCCTCCTCGACCTCGAGCGTGCCCCAGTCGACCGAGATATTGGTCATGACTGGTTTTTGGAGCCGGCGCACGGCGTCGTCGATGACCCGCTGGGCGTCCTCGTTGGCGCTGAATTGGGTGGAGAAGCCGCGGCCGGCCCGTCCGATCTCGGTGAGCAGGTAGCGATTGACTTTGCCGCCGACTCCGACGGCGAACATGCTCGACTCGCCGATATGCTCGCGGATGGTCTCGATGACTTCGAATTCATTGCTGACGGCGACGTCGGTGACCACGGTCACCATGCGAAGCGTCTCGAGGATGGGTTCGGGTTCGAGGGCAGCTCGGATGGCGGGAGCCATCATCGTGCCACCGGTGGCGTGCATCTCGTCGACGTAGCTCTTAGCCTCCGCGATATTGGCCGGTGTGGCCGGCGTGGGCTGTTGGGAATAATGAGTGATGTCTTTATTGAAATAGATGATGCGAAAGTGGTCGTCCGGTCGCAGGTGATCGAGGGTCTTTTTGACCAGTCCGTTCGCCAGGCGCATACGTTGCGTCGCCATCGAGCCGGATTGGTCGACCACGAAGACCATCTCGCGATTTGGCACATGCTCGGCGGCGACCTCCGCGGGCGGCTCGACGAGGACGCTAAAGGAGCCGCGTTCTCGCTCGTCGTCCCAGTACGAGTTCACGCCGACGCGGGTCTCGTCTCCTGCGAGGCGAAACCCGAGGCGGAAGTGACGCGCGGTCGGGTCGTCCGGATCGGCTAATTCGACGCGCCGCACGGTCTCCGAGAGCGTCTCGACTTGAATCCGATGGCTGGGGCTTTCGATCTGTGAGACGGGCATGCCGCCGTCGATGCGCACCGACAGGGAGACCTCGTCGGGCCCGGAGGGGCCACCCTTTTTGACACCACCGGCCGAAGCGCCCGGATCCGCCGGACCGTCCTTGGCGACCAGCTTATTGCCCGACATATCCGACGGATCGAAGCGCTCGGCGACCGCCAGCGGCACGGCGAGTTGGTAGACGCCGCGGTCTTTGGGCAGGGGATGGGTGTAGCGAAGGGTGATCTCGACGGTCTGGCCGGCCTCGACGTTGGCGACACGTTGGGTGAAGAGGTTGGGGCGGTCCTGAGCGAGCAGCGCCGCCTTCTTGCCCTGGCGCTTGGCCGCCTCGTACTCCTTTCGGGCCTCCTCGTTGCGCTTGACCTCGGCCTCGATTCGACGGTCGCCGATCTCGAGCGTCATCGCGTAGACGGCGGCCTCGGAGTAAAGTGGAAACTCGTAGATGGACTCGACGGTCGAGTCCAGCGGGTTTTGAAAGCGCTGGCGCACCACGACGGTCGCCAGATCCCCGCGTACGTCGATCTCGTAGTCCGCGCTCAGCTTGGGCAGGCCCACCCGATCGCCATCTAAGGAGGCGACCATCTGCCCGCTATGATGGTCGGGCAGGTCGTAGACCGAGCGCTCAGCGGGGTCCGTCGGCTCCGGGGCCGGCCTCTTGACGACCACCGACTGGTCGGTGTCACCGAGCCACGAGACGGCCACAAACGCCGAGATGGCCGCCGTGGTGCCCAGCGCTACGAAGGTCGCCAATATGAGTTTCCACTTGCCGCCGGTCTCTAAAGCCATAGCCTGCCCCGCAGTGTGCGCGCTCGCGCGCGCGTCCATCCATCTGTCGCTGAACAAGCAACCTTAGCAGGGTCCCCCCGAAGTAGGCAAAGCACACGCCCGGTTTGACTCTGCGGGGGCTAGCGAGTGGCGTTGACGGCCAGGGCGATGCCGCGCGGATAGAGCAGGTGCTCTTGGGTCTGGATGCGGGCGTGCAGCGTGTCGGGGGTGTCGTCGGGGTGGACCGGGACCGCGGCCTGGGCGACGATCGGGCCGGCGTCGACCGCCGGGACGACGTGGTGGACGGTCACGCCGGTAATCTTGACGCCCGCCTCCAGCGCCTGCTCGACGGCCCGCAACCCGCGAAAGCTCGGCAACAGGCTGGGGTGGATATTCAGGATGCGCTCGCGATACGCGCCGACGAACTCCGGGGTCACCAGCCGCATCCAGCCCGCCATCACGACCCACTCGACGTCGTGCGCCCGCAGCTCCTCGAGGACGCGCTCATCGAAGCTCTTCCTGGACCCGAACTCCCGGTGGTCGACCAGCTCGGCCTCGATCCCGTGGCTCTCCGCGACGTCGAACGCGCCGGCGCCCGGATTGTTGCACACCAGACACGCCACCTCGGCCTGCAGCGCGCCACTGTCGACCTCGCTCGCGATGGCGTCGAAGTTTGTGCCGCTGCCGGAGGCGAGGATGCCTAGACGTGGTGGGGGGCCGGGGATCTTTGGGATCTCTGAGAGGTTTGGGGAGGTTAGGGACGTCATGGGTTTTACCCGGCGAGATAGTGAGAGAGTGAGAAAGTGAGAGAGTTAGAGAAACGGCTCGGGGATCGGGGTTTGCGCGGTGGCTTGGGGCGATTTTGAAAATTGTGCGCAACGATTTGGGGGTGATTGCCGAAAACTAGAGTGAGGGTTGTTTCGATGACTTAAGGCAAATACTGAAATGGAGATATTATGGCTACCCAGAAACCTGTCAGCAAGAAGCCTCATGAGGATTGGCCGATTTGGAAGTTGGGCATGCGGCTTACGATTGAGGTGTATAGAGCGACGGAAAACTTGCCTTCGAAGGAAATGTACGGTTTCCAGTCTCAAATGCGCCGTGCTGCGCTGTCCATTCCGTCGAATATCGCCGAAGGCGCCGGTCGTCGGACCCAGGGCGACCTCCGGCGCTTTCTCTGTAATGCACGAGGCTCACTGAGCGAGCTGGAGACGCAAATAAAGCTCACCAAATACCTTAAGCTGCTGGATAGCGAAGTCGTCGGTCAACTGCTCGAGACAAGCGGCCACCTCAGCCGCGCCCTCCAAGCCTTCATCGACAAAATCAACGTATGAGAGCAGTTGCTGTCTCTAACTCTCTAACTGTCTCACTCTCTGCCGTTCAAAGCAGTTGCCGTATCTAACTCTCTAACTCTCTAACTTTCTCACTCTCTAACTTTCTCACTCTCTAACTTTCTCACTCTCTGCCGTTATCCAAAATCCGCTCCCACCGCACCCGATGCTCCGGATGGGCCAGCGCGCGAAAACAAAGCAGACATAGCATAATTACGCCAAGGGCGGTGGCCGCCGCAATCATGAACATGATCAGGATTTGGTAGGCGACCGCGTTGATCGGGGCGGCGCCCGCCAAGATCTGGCCGGTCATCATGCCGGGGAGGCTGACCAGGCCGACGATCATCATCGCGTTGATGATCGGGATCATGCCGTTTCGGACCGCGTCTCGCATCCACGGCTGGATGGCCTGCCAGGTCGTCGCGCCCAGGCACAGCCGGCCCTCGACGGCGCGGCGTTGTTTGATGAGGTCGCTCAGGAGGCGGTCGAGGCTCAGGCTGATGCCGGTCAGGCCGTTTCCGAGCAGCATGCCGATCAGCGGGATGACGTAGCGCGGCGAGTACCAGGGGTCGACGCCGATGACGATCTCGGTGACGCTAAACGCCGTGACCGTGCTGGCGAGCACCAGCGAGCCGAACGCGGCCACGTAGGCGCCCGGGAATCGCCGGTCAGAGCGCTTGATCGCCGCGCGCGCGGCCGCCACGAGCATCACCACCAGCACGGGCACCACGTAGTACCAACGATTCAGATCGAAGACCCACTCCAGGACCAGCCCCACAAAGGCCAGCTGGGCGACCGTGCGCACCGCGGCGATGCCGAGCCTCTTCTCGAGGCCGAGTTTTAGCCCGATGCTGATCGCCGCCGGGATGACCAGCAAGATGGCGGCCAGCGCGAGATCCCACGGCGTCAGTTGGATCAGCTCATTCATCGCCGGCCTCCTCGGGCTCGCTTCTTATATCGCCGCGCGTCCACTGGCCCAGATCGATGACGCGGGTGGCCAGGCGATCGATCTGCTCGGGCTGGTGGCTGACCCACAAGAAGGCGCGCTCGTCGGGGTGCTCGTCGACAAATTCGACCAGGAGCTCCTCGAGCTGGGAGACCCGCTCGGGGTCGAGTGCGGAGGTCGGCTCGTCGAGCATCAGCAGCTTGGGGCGGCCGGTCAGCGCTCGCACCAGGCTTACGCGCTGCTGCTCGCCGACCGATAGATCGTCGAAGCGCCGCGAGAAGTCGACCGAGCCGAGCCCGAGCCGGTCGCATAGCTCGCGCTGCTCGTCTTCGCTCATCGGGTCGTCGGCGACGCCCAGTTCTTCGGCCATGCGCCGCGCAAAGGCCAGATTCTCGCCAAATGTCTCAGCGAGCGCCGTGGGGCGCTGTTGGACGTAGATCGCCTGGTTTCGAAATGCCCGAATATTATGCGCGTCAACCCGATCGCCTCGCCAGTACACCTCGCCGGTGTCCCTTTGCTCCAGGCCGACGATGCAGCGGATCAGCGTCGACTTGCCCGAGCCCGACGGGCCACGCAGCACGGCGCGATCGCCGGCGTCGATCTCGAGGTCCACGCCGGCGAAGAGTGGCTCGTCTTCACCCGGGATGGTCCACGCCAAATTTGCGACGCGCAGTAGAGCTGCCATCGGCCCACAAGACCCAATCAGAAAAATTCAGAAAAATTTAGATCGTTTCGTCGCACGGTCCGTGAGTACTCAATGCAACTTGCAACGAGCAACGACGCGATGGCCATCGCTCGATTGAGGACGAACGAGAGACCCGACGAATGACCGAGACCATATCACATAGAACCCGGCAGGAAGGAAACGCCATGAATATTCGAGGCTTTAACAAGAAGAGCGCGATGGCAGTATTGGCGATGGCCACGGTGGTCGGCTGTATGAGCGACTCTTCAGAAAAGAAATTCGCCGAGGCCGACAACGCCGTCGAATCTCAGATAAGGTTTGGTGGCCCGTCCGAGGAGGCGGCGGAGTCCGAGGGCGCGGCGGCTGCGCCGGCCGCGCCGACCGCGCCGACCGCGCCGACCGGCCGAACCCGCACGGCGGCCGAGGCCGAGCCCGCGCCGGCTCGAAAGTCCGTCGCGACGCGCCAGGCCCCCGACCACATCGGTGCTGAGGGTGCTGCGGTCGAGCAGCCGGCCGATGGCGCCCCGGTGACGGACACCGACACCGAGCACTACGCCGACTACGGGATCAATCAGATGACCGACACCGCCGATGATCGGCTGTCGACCTTCGCGGTCGACGTCGACACCGGCTCGTATACGATCGCCCGGCGAAAGCTCAACTCCAACCAGCTTCCGCAGGCCTCCGCGGTGCGCGTCGAGGAATTCGTCAACTACTTCCGCTACAGCTATCCGGACCCCGACGAGGGCGCGTTCGGCGTGTTCATGGAGGCCGCGCCCAGCCCGTTCGTCGGCGAGGACAACCGCAAGGTGGTGCGTGTAGGCGTGCAGGGTAAGCGGGTCACCGACAGCACTCGCAAGCCGGTCCATCTGACTTTTTTGGTCGACACCTCCGGCTCGATGGGGGGCCGCGACCGCATCGAACTCGCCAAGAAGTCGCTGCAGGTGCTCACCGAGAACCTCAGAGATGGCGATACGGTCGCCATCTCGACCTACTCCGGGAGCGTGTCCAAGGTGCTCGACCCGACCGGTATGGAGCATCGAAGCCGCATCATTGACGCCATCCACAGCCTGAGCGCCGGCGGCTCGACGGCGATGGGCAACGGCCTCGAGCTGGCCTATAAGCTGGCGCTCGAAGATTTCCGAAAAGATCACGTCAATCGTGTCGTCGTGCTCTCCGACGGCGACGCCAACGTCGGCCCGACCTCCCACCAGGAGATCTTGAAGCGCGTCGGCCACTTCGTCGACGAGGGTGTCACGCTGTCGACGATCGGCTTCGGCATGGGTAATTATAAAGACGCGATGATGGAGCAGCTCGCCAACCAGGGTAACGGCAACTACTTCTATATCGACTCCATCGACGAGGCGCGCAAGATCTTCAGCGAGCAGCTCGACGGCACCATGCAGGTCATCGCCAAGGACGTCAAAATTCAGGTCGACTTCGAGCCCGAAGCGGTCAAATCCTACCGTCTCATCGGCTATGAGAACCGCGATATCGCCGACGAGGACTTCCGCGACGACAAGGTCGACGCCGGCGAGATCGGCGCCGGCCACACGGTCACCGCGTTGTACGAAGTCGTGCTGACCGACCAGGAGACTCACCGCCTCGGGACCGTGCGCATCCGCCACAAACAGCCCCAGGGAGCCAAGGCCAGCGAGCAGGAGTTCGTGCTGACCCGCGGCGACCTGCGCGACTCGCTCCAAGAGGCCAGCAAGGACTTCCAATTCGCCGCCGCGGTCGCCGGCTTCGCCGAGATCATGCGCGACAGCCCGTATGCCAAGGATATGAGCCTCGACCTCATCGAGGAGCTCGCCGAAGGCGCGACGATTCGCGGCCAGCAGGATCGTCGCGAGTTTATCGACCTTGTTAAGAAGGCGAAGGCTCTTGGAAAGGGCTGACTCTCTGAGAGGCGGCCCTTGCCGTCTTGGCAACGGCCGCCTCCCACACCCGCAATTGATTCAAACGCCTCAAACAGATATCACTTAGGTGGATCACAAAACTCCACCACCAAGAGCTCCGATGTCTGTTCTCCGACGTTTGACCCCGCTGTCGATTCTCGCTGTGAGCCTGCTTTTGGGCGCCTGCGCCGAAAACGCAGACACACGCGAGCAAGTGCTCCTCGAAATCTCGTATCCCGAAGCGGGCAGCTTCGTCGACGAGTCGCGGGTGCGCGTTCGCGGCACGGCCGACGGCGCGGAACGGGTGACGGTCAACGGCCAGAGCGCCGAGGTCGCCGGCGGTGAGTGGGAGGTGCTCGTCAATTTTGAAGAGGGGCCGGCCACGGCGACGGCGAGCGCGGGCGACGAGGAGGTCGCGGTGGACTTCGTCGTCGACACCATCGCGCCGACCTTCGAGCTGAACTCGCCCGAGCGCGGGCTCTTCGTCGAGGAGGGCGACTCCGACGAGATTCTCTTCGAGGGGCGTGTCTGGGACGACGGCTCCGAGCTCACCGTGCTCGCCCTGGACAACGCGGCGGTCAGCTACGATGAGCAGGGCAACTTCTCGCACGCCGTCTCGCTCGAGCCCGGTTATAACGAATTCGAGCTGCGCGCGGTCGACGAGGCCGGCAACGAGTCGAGCGCACGGCGCGCGGCTCTCTACGGCCCGATGGTCGACCCCACCTCCGAGATCGACTCGGCCGCCGAGGTCGAGGTCAGCCCCGAGGCCTTCGACACCACCGCCGAGGTCATCGAGGGGTTGCTGACGCCCGAGCGCCTCACCCAGCTCGCCCAGGACAGCCTGGTCGACAATGAAAATATCGCCGTCGACAGCATCGACTTTGACTCGTTGAACGTCGCTATCGCGCCGAAGTCCGCCCCGGCGGGCCAGCAGCACGGCTACGTGGAGGTCTTCATCGACATCACCGATCTTCAGGTCGAGGGCACGGCGACCATCAGTGGCGAGGACTACCCGGCGACAATCACCGTCGACGAGGCCGCGATGACCACCGAGGTCACGCTGACGGCGGCCGATAGCGGGGATTTGGACGTGTCGTTTTCGGGCTCCGAGCTCGTCTTCGAGGATGAGGCGCTCCACTTCACCTACGACGATTATTCGGGAGACGATAGTGAGACGCTGCGCGGCATCGCCGCCAACGCCGCCCGGGCGGCCTTCTCGGACCTGTTGAACGACGAGCTCTTCGACCAGCTCTACGACCCGGGTCTGCTGCGTCGCCAGGTCGAGCTGCTCGGTCGCACCCTCGAATTCCAATTGGTGATCCAGCAGGTGCGTACGACCGGCGACGGCATGTATATTCGGGTCGCGCTGGCGATCATCTCCGATCGCCACGAGGCCGTGCGCGACGCGCCCGGGGCGCTGGAGTTGCCGCTCGGCGAGCGCACCGTGCCCAAGATCGAGGGCGATCTTCTGATCAAGACCCACCGCACCGCCGTCGATCGCGTGCTGCACGGCGCCTGGCGAAGCGGCTTGCTGCACCAGGAGCTGGCCGGCTCTGATTTCGCCGGCTACGAGCTACCCGTCGACCTGCGCGCCGGAGCGCTGGCGGCGTTTTTGGACAGCCGCATCAGCCAGCTCGACGGCACCGACACCCCGGCTGTGCTCGGGCTGCGCCCGCTGCTCCCGCCGGTGGCCGCGCTCGACCGCCACGCCGGCGGTGAAGAGTCCGGCGATTCATCCGGCAGCGACCAGCTGGGTATCCAACTCGGCGAGCTTCTCGTCGACTTGACGCTTGTCCCCGAGGGCGGCGAGCCGATCAAAGTGGTCAGTGTGGCGTTGTTCTTGGACCTGAAGGCCAACTTCGAGCTGCGAGACGGCCAGCTCGGCTTAGGGCTCGAGGCCGATGTGCGCGCCGACGTCGCCGAGGAGCACGACATCGACTTCGACGACGAGGATGTCGAAGAGCTATTCGTCGACCTGATCAGCTTGGCCTCCGAGATGATCGGAGAACAGATGCAGCTGACCGCGGCGGCCGAGCTCGAGTGGATGACTATCGACAATCTTCAGGCCGAGATCCACGGCGAGGACTTCGACCAACTCTCGGTCACCGCCGACATCGCCGCCAACCCGGACGCATTGCAGTAGGTTTTTAGCTTTTACTGCCCCTGCATGAACTCGTTGACCTTCTCTTTGAGCTCGGCGGCGCGCTCGGGGCGCTCGCCGCTCAGGTCGTTTTGCTCGCCGGGATCTTCGGCGAGGTCGAAGAGTTGCTCGACGCCGCTGGTGACGACGAGGATGAATTTGTCGTCGCCGTCGATGATCGCCTGGTGCTTTTCTTTCCAGTTGGTGTAGGGCAGCAGCTCGGCGAAGACCGGCCGGTCGGGCACGCCCGAGCGGCCGAGCATGGCCTCGACGAGGCTCTCTCCTTCGAAGTCGGTGGGGATCGAGATTCCGAATAGCTCGAGCAAGGTCGGCGCGACGTCGAGCAGGCTGACGGGGCCCTCGACCTTACGGCTGAACCAGCCGGGTACGCGGATGATCATCGGGATCTTGATGACCTCATTATATAGCGTCTGGCCGTGGAAGTAGTGGCCGTGCTCGTTGAAGCCCTCGCCGTGGTCGGAGGTGAGCACCACGACGACCTCGTCGTAGATGCCCTCTTCTTCGAGCTTGTCGATGATGCGGCCGACGTAGGCGTCCGCGAAGGCGATCTCGGAGTCGTAATTATTGATGTGGCGCTCGCGTTGGGTGCTACCGCGGCCGAAGTCGTATTCGTCGTGGCCGATCCAACGCGCGTGGGGCTCGAAGAGGTGCACGAATAGCGAGAAGGGCTCCTGGTCCTGGCGCCAGCGCTCGGCGAGCTCCTCGATGGTCGGCTCGGCCTGCTTCCAGATGCGCGGCGCGGCGATATCGTCGTTGGACTCGGAGATGCTGCCGGCGCCCTCGTTATTCCAGTCGTCGAAGCCCTGGCGGATGCCCTGGTCTTCCTCGAAATAGAAGTGGCTGGTGACCCCGACGTTGCGTCGGCCGTGGTCGTCGAGGACCTCGAAGACGCTCAAATTGTCGTCGAGGATCTTCGGGTAATTCCACGTCGGCCGATAGAAGTTCATGCGGCTCGGATACCGGCTAAAGAATAGCGGCGGGATGCTCCGGGGGGTATGCGGCGAGGGGGCGTAGGTGTCCATAAAGGCCACGCCCTCGTCGGCCAGCCGGTCGATATTGGGGCTGGTGTCGCGCTCGTAGCCCGCATAGCCGAGGTGATCTTGGCGCAGCGTATCCACCAAAATGAACACGACGTTGGGCGGCGGGTCGGGGATATTCTCGGCCTCCTTGGTGGCCGCGTTTCGCCCGGCGTCGATCGCCCGGGAGACCACCTTGCGCGAGGGATGGTCCTCGGCGCTGGGCGGCGGGGCGTCTTCGCCCGAGCAATTCTCGTCGACGCCGTTTCCGGCGATCTCTTTGGCGCCGGGGTAGATATCCGGGTTGGTGTCGTCGCAGTCGATGCCGCCGAGGCCGGAGGCGTAGCCGTCGCCGTCGCGGTCGGCCAGGGGCTGTAGCGCTTGGGCCGTCTTCGCCAGTAGCGTCGAGCTTCGCGTGGTCGCCTGGCGCATCTCGGGGCTCGAGCTGGTCCAGCCGAAGGCGCCGAAGAAGCAGATCAGCGCGGCGACCGCGCCTGCGATGGGCACGCCGACGCGCCAGGCGATCCGTTCGACGTCGAGCTTCCACATCAGCAAAAACAGCGCCGGAGTGGCTGCCACCGCGGCGATGGCCATCTGCAGCAGCGAGGTATCCCACACCTGCAGCCCGACCGCGTATTGGTAGGCCACGACGGTTCCGCCGACGGCGCCGATGGCGTAGATGCCCAGTACGGTCAGCGTCGAGCGTGGTACCACGGACTCGTCGTCGTCCTCGCGCACGGGAAAGAGCCGGGCGAAGAGCGCGGCCAGCGGCCCGTAGATAATCGGCGCTGCGACGAAGGCCGCGCAGACCAGGACCACGGCCCCGGCGGTCAGCCCGATGGCCTGAAAGCTCGTGCGCACGAAGCTCGAGGTCACCGCCAAGTGCAGCGCGCCCACGCCCGCGCCGACCACCACGGCGAGCACCGGTGCGGCCAGCAACACGGCTGCCAGGCGCTGGTCGTCGGTGCGGTTGAAGAGGCGATCGCGCTTCTCGAAGAGCCGCGACCACGCCCCGACCACCGCGCCCACCGCCAGCCCGTAAATCACTTGCGGCAGGCCCAGCAGCCCGAATGCGCTCAGGACGTAGAAAATGCCGGTGGCCTCGCTGGCCTCGGTCATTGCTTCGTCGGCGCCCAGAAAGCTCCACAGGGTCAGGAGCAGCGCCGCGATGACTCCGGCCCTTGCCCCGTTCAAAAGATGTTTCATGTCAGATGGATGTGTCGGAAGTCTTGCCGGGTTCTAGAAGTATCAGACAGGGGTTCGGAAGGCCAGGGGTTCAGGGGTCCAGGGGTCCGGGGGTCCAGGTGGCGCGGAGGCGCTGAGGCGCGGAGACGCCGAAGGAATCTGGACAAGAAATAGAAAAATCCGCCGGGTGGCGGATTGGGATAAAAAAGTGGGAAC
>CAYLTX010000178.1:0-13282 GCA_964386725.1 uncultured Bradymonadales bacterium
GCCGTTCGCCGTTGCCTTTGCCGTTCGCCGTTGCCTTTCGCCGTTGCCGTTGCCGTTCGCCGTTGCCTTTGCCTTTCCTGGACCCCTGGCCCCCCGGACCCCTGAACCCCTGATCATGAAAGACTTACTCACCGGACTTGCCCCTCGCGAAGACCTCTCCGAGCCCTTCGCCGCACAGAGCTTCGACGTCGAGCGCCCCGCGTTGCTCAATAAGAATTCGGTGCTCACCGCTGCGGCGGTCGCCGCGCGCGTGCTCGAGATCTTGGCCATCCGCGGCGGAACGCGGATCAAGCCGTCGGCGGCCGAGAATGTCCGCCGGGCCATCAGCGCCGCGCTTCCCGAGTCCGCCCGCCACCTGTGCGAGGACGAGGCCGCCCGCGTGCTGCGTTGGATCCGCGACGCGCGGCCCTATGCCGGCGAGGAGCCGGCCGACGGCGGCGCCGGCGAGGCGCCCGAGGTCGACATCATGTTCGAGGCAGATATCGAAAGCCGCATCTCGGTGGCCCGATTCGCCCTCGACGAGCGCTACGACCTCGAACTCGAGTACCTCGACGCCGACAACGATATCTGGCCGCGCATCCGATGCACACCGCGCGAGGTGACCAGCTTCGAGGACGACGAAGGCCGCGAAAAGCCGCTGCTAATCGTCGAGAGCGACTTCGGCGACCTGGAGATCCCCATCGACCACATCCGCTGGATGATGCCGGTCAGCAGCCACGAACACCGCCGCGCAAACCCCAAAACACAAAAACCGGCCGGGAAGCTCCTCAGCTTCCCGACCGGCGAAGACAACGACTAACTGCGGGCTTGGGGGCTTGGGGCTTGGGAAAAAGCGACCTCACGCCCCACGCGCGATCCGGCGAAGAATTGGCATGATCGCGCTCAACTCCCAATCAAGACTCCGGGCCTTCGGCCTGCTGCGTCGAGTCGTCCTCGTCCGCCGCCAGAGCGCTCTCGGCAGCCTCGCGCACGGCCACATCGACCAGGTCGAAGGCCGTCTCCTGTGGGTCCCAGGGGCGAGTCAGCGTGTGACCCTTGGCGACGAGCATCTCGGCGCGACGCTGGGTGACCGGGTCTCCCAAAAAGTTTTGCAGCCGCTCGAGCTTGCGCGAAGTATTAGCCACCCACTCGTTTTTCTCCTCGCTCGTCCCGATCCGGCGCGACAGCGACAGATTCTTCTCGTAGACCGAAATCGCGCGCTCCATCAGCGGGCGAATATGCTTGCGCAGCTCCTCGAAGTACAGCGCGACGTGCTCCTCGTCGAGGTCGTCGGGGATCTCGGCGTTGAAGATATCCGTATAGAAATCCTCGTACAGCTTGCCGATCATATAGCCGGCGGCCATCGACCACTGCGGGTGGTGGTGGCGCAGCGCCTCGATATAATTGGCCTGTGCGGTGGTAAATAACTCGGCTTTGCGCTCCAGGGCGTCGCCCATTGTCTCAGTCGGAAGTACCAGTTCAATCTCGAGCACCCGCTCGTGATAGGAGCGTGCCAGGCCGAAGTAGGCCTGCACGATGAGGTGCGAGTCGCTGGCCAGTCGATTGCGGGGCGTGGCCTCCTTATTGAGCTGAATCAACGTGCGGTAGCCCTGCTCGGCCTCTTTCCAGTGGCCCAGCTCGAGCTGCGCGTTCGAGCGGCGCACATAGGCCTCGACCCGGTCGAAGCTGCTGAGCTTCTCGCGAAGCAGCACCTCGGTCATCAGCTCGACGACCGCTTCGTGCTCGCCCATCTTTTCGTAGGCGTTGGCCAGCCGGTAATAGGCGTCCTTGCCGTCTTTCTCGTCGGGATACTCCTCGATGATGCGCTTATAATACTCCGAGGCCGGCTGCCATCGCTCGAGCTTCTCGTAGCTCAGCCCGGCGTTGTAAAGCGAGGGCAGGTAAAAGTCGCTGTCCGGAAAATACTCCAAGACCAGCTCGTAATGGCGAGCGGCGCTCTCGTAACGCCGGTCTGCGTAGTCGTCATAGGCACGGTCGAATACCTCGCGCACCTCGATGGTCTCGCCGCCTTCACCGTCTGCGCTTCCCCGAATCAACATCGGATCGAGCTCCAGGCGCTCTTCGGCCCCGGGCTGGGCTCCGTCGAGCGTCTGCGCCGACTTCGACGTCGAGCAGCCGCCCGCCACAAATAGCATCCCCACCAGCGCGCCGGCCCCAGCCAGACGCACCACCCCATTCGTCAATCTCCGCATGTGCGCTCCAAGCCTCTGAACATTCTGCCCATTCGCGACTTCTTTCCCATCAATCATAGCATCCCTGCGCCCATTGTCATGTACGAGTCCCGGCAGCACCCGCTAAAAGACCGAAACCCACGCGTCATCCACAAGAAGATCGACAACGCCTAGGCGCAATAGTTCCATTATTGATCCAAGAGCGACCGAAGGAAGCTCCGCAACGCGTAGTATAGCGTTGCATGGGTAGCCCGGGCCGACTGGAGCGCTAGCGGAAGGAGCCCCGGGAGGGCCGCAACAACCCAAAATGTATCTTCAATGGGATTCGCACCTCCACCCTCGGCTCCCTTCGGTCGGCGAGGGCTACCCTTGCGCCCTTAAACGACAGGGCGCGTCGCTCCCTTCGGTCGCTCGGGATCTTGTTACGACTTGTGGCCGTTCGGGTTCACTCACGCCCCAAAAAGCGACGCCCGCACCCGATCCAGCCCCTCGAGGCTGTGGATGTCCTGGGCGAAGAAGGGCACTTGGACGGTGGGAATGTCTTTGGGAATGGCCTCGCGCAGGCGCACGAGGCTGGTGGCGTCTTTGGTGGCCAGCTCGAGGAATTCGGCGGCGTTGGTGCGCAACCGCTCGGCGAGTTCGCGGTATTTGTCGTCGGAGAGGGCGGGGCCGTCGACGTCGAGCGCGGCGAGCTGGTTTGCCAAGGTGACCGCCGGGCGGTTGATCTCTTCGGCGGGGACCCAGCTGGGGTGGACGCGGTTGATCACAAAGCCCCCCACGGCGACCTGCTGGCTGCCGAGTTGCTCGTAAAAGTACAGCGCCTCGTCGAGCTGCAGCGGATCGGCAGCGGTGACCACCACAAAGGTGCTCTTGTCGCCGAGTAATAGATCGCGCACCAGGTTGGCCCGGTCTCGGAAGCCGCCGAACATCGTCGAGAAATTGCGCAAAAAGACGGTGAGCTCGTCCAAAAACGCGGTTCCGGTGAATTTGGCCAGCGCTTTGATCACGTAGGACGTGCCCACGGAGAACAGCCCCAGGCCGCTGCTGCCGGTGAGCAGATTGGGCTTGTACAGCCACTGCAGCGCCTTGTTCTCGACGGCGTCGGCCAGCCGCACCGGCGCCTCCAAAAAGTCCAGCGCGTGCGTCGTCGGCGGGGTGTCGAGCACGATCAGGTCGTAGTCTTCCTCGGTGTGCAGCTCGAGCAACCGCTCCGCGGCGGCGTACTCCTGGGTGCCCGCCAGGCTCGTCGAAAAGTACTTGTAGATCTTATTATTCAGGATCTCGCGCCGGTTCTCCTCGTCGGCGGCGTAGCGATCGACCAGATGGTCGAAGGACTTTTTCATATCGAGCATCATCCCCCACAGCTGGCCGTCGGCGTGGACGCCGATCTCGCGAAATTGCTCCAGCGGGATGCGCTGCGGGATATTCTCCAGCGAACTCACGCCCAGGCTATTGGCCAGGCGCTTGGCGGGGTCGATGGTCAGCACCAGCACCTTGCGCCCCTCGATGGCCGCGTGCAGGGCGATGACCGCGCTGGTGGTCGTCTTGCCCACGCCGCCCGAGCCGGCACAAACCACCAGCTCTTTGCCGGCGATCAACTTCGAAAAATGTGCGCGCTCAGTTTCCATCGATGTCTACTCCATACACAGCTTGGCAAGCACAACTTGGCAAGCACCACGTGATTGGACGGCTTCATTGGCCGACGGCGGCCGCCGGTGTCTCTTCGCCGGTGATCTGAGCCTCGAGTTCGGCGCCGATCTCGGCGATGATCGGGAACGTGACGCGGTCGGTGAAGTGGTACGGCACGTAATGGATCGGCAGGGTGACCTCGCGCTCGAGTCGGTCCAGGTATTTCTGCTGGAGTTCCACTCGCTGGCTGCGAAACGCGGCCGCGTCGAAATAGCCGTCGAGCTCTTCGCGCGCCTGGTCGTCGGAGCCACGCGCCGCCTCGACCCACTCGAGGTCGGTCTCGTCGAAGAGGGGAGGGTAGACGCCGTTGGCGACCACCGAGGCGACGTCGAGACCGACGCGCTCTTTGAGCTCGTCCATCATCATCAACGTCTCGTTGACCGGCATCTCTTCGGGCAGCGTCACCAGGCTCAGCGCGGTTGTCTTGGAGTCGCGAAGCAACTCCTCGATGCGCGCGGCCTCCTCGAACATCAGCCCGGAGCTCAAAAAGCCGGTGAGCACCGACGGGATCTGCAAGAAGAACAACCCGTGGCCGGTCGCCGGCGCGTCGACGACGACCTTGTCCCACACATGCCCGCCGTCGGAGGCACGCTCGGTGACGTGAAAATAGGACTTTCCGAGCATCAGCAGATCGTTCAAGCCTGGAATGGAGCGCAAAAACGACCGCACGATGCGGTTCTCGAAGACGGCCTTGAAGATGAGTTTGACCTTCAAGATCATCAGGCCGTACTCCTCGAGGGCCGCGTCCGGTGTGACGTTGACCGCAAAGAGGTTGTCCTCAACCTCCATGATCTCGCTGCCCACCTGCGAGGAGCCGAAAAAGGAGCTGACCTTGTCCTGCACGTTCAACTCGATCAGCAACGTGCGCTCGCCGCGGCGCGCACAGCTCAGCGCAAAGGCCGAAGAGATGACGGTCTTGCCGACTCCTCCTTTCCCGGAGAAGAGCACGAAGCGTTTGTCGTAAAGGCTCATCTATAAAACTCTGTTTCTCGTTTCGCCAGCCTGCGAGTGGCGCCGGAAATGTAAACTTACGCTGTGGCCAGCGCAAGTTTGAGCATTTGAACCCACGCTCATCGACTCGCCAATCAATTCTGCGTCTGCAACGGCCATCCGAGCTCTTCGACCCGCGCCGGACGCCCCTCGACCTCGACCTCGGTGCCGATATCGTTGTGCTTTCGCTTCACATAGCCCAGCGCGATCGGCCTGGCGGCCTGCGGAGACCAGACCGAGCTGATCACCTCGCCGACCGAACGCTGGTCGACCTCGATATCCGAGCCTTCACGCGGTGCGGCGCCGGCCTCGAGCACCAGCGTGCGCAAAAGCCGGGCCGGAGTGCCGCGCGTATCCAGCCGCGCGATGATCTCCTGGCCGAGGTAGCATCCCTTGGTAAACGAGACCGCGTCATCGAGGCCGGTCTCCAGGGGGATCCGCTTCTCGGTGAGCTCTTTTCCAAATCTGGGCACTCCAGCCTCGATGCGAAGCGTCTCCAGCGTTTCGAAGCCGACCGGCTCGACACTTTTTTCTGCACCGACTTCGGCGTGAGCATCGGCCGTCAGCAACAACTCCCACAGCCCGGCCGCCGCCTCGCTGGGCGCGGCGATGTCGAATCCGGGCCCACCCGACCACGGCACCCGCTGGATGACGACTTCCACGCCGCCCAGCATGCCCCAGGTGCCCTCGAATTGACCGAGGGAGCTCACCTGGTGTTCAGTTTCGCATAGCTCGTCGAGCAGCTGTGCGGCGTCCTCGCCGAACAGCCCCAGCCTCGCGGTCGCCTCGCTGCGATCGATGAGCTTGACGTCTTCGGTGATGATATGCCGGCGCAGATGCGACATCAGCCCGTCCTCGAGAACGCCGGGCTCCAGGTCGAGCACCAGCAGATCGGGGATGTGCAGCACGCGGGCTTCGGCGATCAGCCGGCCCACGTTGTTGACGACCGTGGTTTGCTGGCCGGAGCCTTCCTCGGCGAGTTCGAATAGGTCACTGGTCACCAGGCCCTGCAGCCACTGGACCGAGTCGCTGCCCGTGACCACCAGCGTCTGGCGCCACGATTGGTCGACCAGGCCCAGCCCGCCTTCACGCACAGCTCGGTACTCGCTGTCCGGGTCGCCGAAGTGCTGGACCACATCGACCTCGCGCCAGCTCGTCCACTGAGCGCCGTCTGCGTCCAATCTTTGCTTGAAGCTCTCTGTTCTGCTCATATTGGGCCTCATTCATCTTTCAGACCAACGTTCTCGAACAATCCCATATCTTACTCGTTACGTTGAACCAAGCGGGAGCCCTCAACATTCTGCATGCACCGGCATCGCCTGGATCGAACTCTTCGGCATACTCGAGCCGCGGCAAATGTTGCCACACATGCCCCTGCGTGTTAGTTGATCGCCCGGACCTATCTTGCTTGCGGAGCAGTACCATGTCCCCCAATTCGCAAATGAAAACACAGCCTCCCGTCGCGCCGCTGGACCTGAGCGTCGACGAGAAGCTTTTGGCCGGCTACGACGGCCCGGTGCCCCGACACGTCGCCTTCATCATGGACGGCAACGGCCGCTGGGCACGCAAACGAGGCCTGCGGCGCCTCAAGGGCCACCGCGAGGGCGCCGGCGCAGTCCGATGCGTCGTCGAATCTTGCCGCTACCTGGGCGTCGACGCGGTGACGCTATATGCCTTCAGCACGCAGAATTGGGGCCGGCCCGACGACGAGGTCTCCGGGCTGATGACCCTCTTCAACGTCTATATCAAAAAAGAGCGCGACCGCCTGCTCCGCAACGGCATCCGCCTGCGCGTCATCGGCGACCGCTCCCGGCTCAGCGAGACGCTGCGAAAGGCGATCAAGGACCTCGAGGACGCAAGCGCCGTCAACGACGAGATGCTCCTGCAGGTCGCGGTCAGCTACGGCGGCCGCGAAGAGATCCTCTCGGCGACCCGCACCATCGCCGAGAAGGTGCGCGACGGCGAGCTCGAGCCCGACGAGATCACCGAGGAAGCGTTCTCCGCTCACCTCTACACCTGCGGCACGCGCGATCCTGACCTCGTCGTGCGCACCAGCGGCGAGCTTCGAATCAGCAATTTCTTGCTCTGGCAGATCGCCTACAGCGAACTCTACGTCACCGACGTCTTCTGGCCCGACTTCGACGAGCAGCAATTGCTCGACGCCTTCGCCTCCTACGGCGACCGCGAGCGCCGCTTCGGCCAGACCGGCCAACAAGTGAGTGAATCATGAGCGACTTCCTGAACGCCCTTAATCCGTCCGAAGAGGAAGAAACCGCCCACCCGGTCGCGTTGACCATCGCGGGCAGCGACAGCGGCGGCGGCGCCGGGATCCAGGCAGATCTCAAGACCTTCGCGGCCTGTGAGGTCCACGGCACGAGCGTCCTGACGCTGATCACCGCCCAGAATACCCGGGGCGTCTCCGGCATTCAGATGCTGCCCAACCCGACCATTCGCGCTCAGTACGAGGCGGTGGTCTCCGACCTGAAGCCGGCGGCCGCCAAGACCGGTGCGCTGGGCAGCGAGGAGGTCATCGCGACCGTCGCCGAGATGCTCGAGGAGCACCCGATCGACCAGCTGGTCGTCGATCCGGTCATGATCTCCAAGCACGGCGATCCGCTGCTGCCCGAGCCCGCCCAGAAGATGCTTCGCGACCGGATGCTCGAGGGAGCGCTGCTGGTCACGCCCAATCGCCATGAGGCCGAGGCGCTATGCGGCCGAACGGTCAATAACGTCGGCTCCATGAAAGAAGCCGCCAAGCGCATCCACGACTTTGGCCCCGAGAACGTGCTCATCAAAGGCTCGCACTTCGACAAGATCGTGCGCGACATCTTCTATGACGGCAGCGGCTTCATCGAATACGGCGCCGATCGCGTCAAAACGGAGCGCCTGCACGGCTCCGGCTGCGTGTACTCGTCGGCGATCACCGCCAAGCTCGCCGTCGGCCAAGAACTCGCCGAGGCGATTGGCTTCGCGCGCAAATTCATCAGCGGCGCCATCGACAACGCGCCGCTCGTCGGAGAGGGCATCTCACCGGTCAACCCGATGTTCGACTATTGGAAGTAACGAATGGCGCCCCAACAGACTCCAGCGCTCACCTTGGCACTCGTCGCGGGGCTGACCGGCGGCGAGTTGCTCTGCGGAGAGCCGGACCTCGTGCTCAGCGATGTGGGCATCGACTCGCGCCAGGCGCTCGCCAAAAACAGCCTCTTCGTCGCCCTCGACGGCGACCATTTCGACGGCCATCACTTCATCGACGAGGCCCGCAAAAAGGGTGCGGCCGCCGCGCTGATCTCCCGCGGCGAAGCCGGCGACTTCGGCGACGGCGACTCTGGCCCAATGGCGCTCGTGCGCGTCGACGACACACTCGCCGCCTTGCAGAAACTCGCCGCCGGCTGGCGCGCGCTCTTCGACATCCCCGTCGTCGGCATCACCGGCTCGAACGGCAAGACCATCGTCAAAGACATGCTCGGCAGCATCCTCGCCCAGGAGCGCACGGTGCTGCGTAGCCCGGGGAGCTACAACTCGCAGGTCGGCGTACCGCTGTCGCTGCTGGGGCTCCGCCCCGAGCACGAGGTCGCCATCATCGAGGCGGGCATCAGCCGCGTCGGTGAAATGGCGCGCCTCGAGCCGATGATCCGGCCGACCCACGGCGCGATCACCAATATCGGGCTGGCCCACGCCGCGGGCCTGGGCGACCTGCAGACCACCGCCGACGAAAAGCTCCAACTCTTCGCCAACCTGGACGACGGGCCGCTGGTTTATCCGGCCGGCTGCGAGCAACTCGAAGCGCGCGACTTGGGTGCCAATCCGGTGACTTTTGCCGCCAATGGCAATGCCGAATCGGCCGATTATGCCATCGTGCAAACGACCGAGACCTCCGGTGGGAATACCTTCTCGGTGCGATTTCCCACTTCCAAGGACGACCGGTACGAGACCCATCGCTTCGCGCTGAACGTCCCCGGCCGTCACAACGTGGCAAACGCGCTCGCCGCGATCAGCCTGGCCGATCAACTCGGCGCCTCGGTCGAGTCGATGCGCGAGGGCTTGGCCGCCTTCGAGCTCAGCCCGCTTCGCCTGGAGATGCACACCACCCAGGACGGCATCACGTTCATCAACGACGCCTATAGCTCCGATCCGGTCAGCGCCCGCGCCGCCCTGAGCGTGCTGCGCGACTACGCCGGCGACGCCCGTTCGGTGGCCATCCTGGGCGATATGCTCGACCTCGGGGCGCGCAGCGAAGAGGCGCACCGCCGACTCGGCCGCCTCGTGCCGCTGACCGGCGTCGACAAGCTGGTCTGTTACGGAGAGCGCGCCCAGACCATCGGCGAGGCCGCCGTCGAGGCGGGACTCGCCGCGGAGGCGGTCTCCTACGCCGACTCCATCGACGCGCTGCACGGGCTGCTCGAGCGGCTCCTCGACCCCGGCGACGTGGTGCTCTTCAAGGCCAGCCGCACGATGGGTCTGGAGCGCGCCGCCGAGCGCCTGCTCGAGAGCGTCGCCCCGGCCCGGCTCCACATCGACCTGGACGCCATCCGCGACAATTACCACGCGATCCGCCGGCATCTCGGCGCCCATCGCCCCAGTGATGAGCCTGCTCACACCAACGACGACCCCGGATTCATCGCCGTGGTCAAGAGCTTCGGCTATGGAAACGACTCCACGCGCGTCTCCCAGACATTGGCCCGCGAGGGGGTCGACGCTCTGGCGGTCGCCTACGCCGACGAGGGCGTCCCGCTGAGAAAACGCGGCCTCAGCCTGCCCATCCTGGTCACCAACGCGCTCGCCTCGGAGGCCGACAAGCTCGTCAAATACGACCTGACCCCGCTGGTCTACTCCGAGCCGGTCGTCGAGGCGCTCCGGGCGCAGGCGCGACGCTTCGAAAAACAAGTGCGCGTGCACCTCGAGATCGACACCGGCATGAACCGCGTCGGCCTGCCTCCGGCGGACGCGCTCGGCTTCGCCCAGAAGCTGGCCGCCATCGACGAGATCGAAATCGAAGGCATCATGACCCACTTCGCCGCCGCCGACGACCCGGCCGAAGACGAGTTCACCCGCGAGCAAATCCGCCGCTTCCGCAGCGTCCTCGACGAGCTTCGCGGCGCCGGCATCGACCCGCCGCTGGTCCACGCCGCCAACACCGCCGCCGCCTGGCGCTTCCCCGACGCCCACTTCGACGCTGTCCGCGTGGGCCTGGGCCTCTACGGTCTCTCCCCGAGCGACCCGGTCGCCGCCGAGACCGACGGCGTGCGCCCCGCGTTGGCCTTCACCACCCGCATCATCCACCTCAAAGAGGTCGCCGACGGCACCTCGGTCGGCTACAACCGTACCTGGCAGGCTGACGGCCGCCGCCGCATCGCTACCATCGCCGCCGGCTACAACGACGGCTTCCCCCGCTTCATGTCCAACGGCGGCGAGGTCCTCGTCGACGGCCGGCGCTGCCCGGTGGTCGGCAACGTCTGCATGGACGTGTCGATGGTCGACGTCACCGAGGTCGACGACGTGAAGCTAGGCGACGAAGTGATCATCTTCGGCGCTCATAGCGAGGCCGCGGACGGCGACGAGCAACAAGCCCGCATCAGCGTCGACGAGATCGCCGCGCGCGGGGGCACCATCAATTATGAGATCTTATGCAACATCTCGCCGCGGGTGCGGCGGATTTTTGTGCGGCAATGAATGTTTGGTGGGTGTGGATGGTGGGGGATGTTTCACGTGAAACATCTCGTGAACGTGAACGTGCACGTGAACCGTAGTTAAACCTGCAGAATGTTCACCATCTCAGTGCAGCTTCGGTTGAGCATCATCGCCCGCTTCGAGCCTTTTCGCCGAGGCCACCGCATGTGCAGGGGGTAAGGCGGCTCACGTTCACGCTCACGTGCACGTTCACGGCCCAAAAATCCACTACGCTTCCTCCCAACCTTGAACCCCACCCACCACCTAAGCTAAGAATCACCCGACAATCCAAGCCAACCCTAACACCCAGAGTTCACCACGATGACCGACCAAAAAGACCAAGCCGCCATCGACTATATCGAAGCCAACCGAGACCGCTTTCTCGAAGAGCTCAAAGAATATCTGCGCATCCCCAGCATTTCGACCGACCCGGAGCACAAAGGCGAGGTCGACCGCTGCGCGCGCTGGGTCGCGGCGCACCTTCAGGGCATCGGCATCGACCAGGTGGAGATCTCCGAGACCGCCGGCCACCCGATCGTCTACGCCGAGCATTGTCACGCCGAGGGCGCGCCGACCATTCTGGTGTACGGCCACTACGACGTGCAGCCGCCGGACCCGTTGGGGTTGTGGGACACCCCGCCCTTCGAGCCGGACGTACGCGACGGCAAGATCTTCGCCCGCGGCGCCACCGACGATAAAGGTCAGCTCTTCGCCCACCTCAAAGGCCTCGAGGCGCACCTGAGCACCTCCGGCGAGCTTCCGGTCAACGTCAAATTGCTCATCGAGGGCGAAGAAGAGATCGGCAGCCCCCACCTCGGCCCCTGGATCGCCCAAAACAAGGAAAAGCTCGCCTGTGATGCGGTCGTCATCTCCGATTCGTCGATGTTCGCCCCGGGCGTGCCCACGATCACCTACGGGCTGCGCGGGTTGAGCTACTTCGAGGTCACCGTCACCGGCCCGAGCCACGATCTTCACTCGGGGCTCTTCGGCGGCACGGTCCCCAACCCGATCAACGAGCTGACCAAGATGATCGCCAAGCTCCACGACGACCGGGGCCGCGTGGCCGTGCCCGGCTTTTATGACGATGTCATCCCGCTCGAGGACGACGAGCGCGAACAATTCGCAAAGCTTCCCTTCGACGAGGAGGCCTACCGCGCCGAGACCGGCTCGCCCGGCCTGCAGGGTGAGGAGGGCTACACCACCCTCGAGCGTAAATGGGCGCGCCCGACCCTCGATTGCAACGGCATCTGGGGCGGCTTTATCGGCTCCGGGGCCAAGACGGTGCTGCCGTCGAGCGCCTCGGCCAAGATCTCGTGCCGACTCGTCCCCGGCCAGAAGCCCGAAGAGATCCAAAAGCTCGTCCAGAATTACCTCGACGAGATCGCCCCGGACACCGTGTCGGTCGACTTCTTGCCCCACCACGGCGGCGACCCGGTCCTCATCGACCGCGACAACGACACGGTGCGTGCCGCCTGCCGCGCCCTCCAAAAGTCCTGGGACGCCGAGACCGTCTTCACCCGTGGCGGCGGCTCCATTCCCGTGGTCGCCACCTTCTCGACTGTCCTCGAGTCCCCGACGATCCTGATGGGACTCGGCCTCGACGACGATCGGCTGCACAGCCCCAACGAGAAGTTCAACGTCGAGAACTTCTATAAGGGCATCGAGACCAGCGCCTATCTTTGGAATGAGATTTAGGTCGGGCTTGAGGCTTGGGGAGTGGGGCTTGAGTCTGCCTTTCCTCAAGCCACAAGCCTCAAGCCAAGTGCAGCCATCATTGAACGAAGCGGAAGAATCACGTCGATCGAAGCTAGGTCCTATGAAGCGAGCCCTATTCCTACTACTACTGGCCGCGTTGCTGGCCGTGACAAGCATCAGCCTATCCGGCTGCGACCGCAGCGAGCCCACGGCGCAGCAAACCGAGGCCTCCGAGGAATCCCGGGCCGCGGCGAGCCGTTTCTCGCGCGCTCACGCCGAGCGCCACGGCGAGCGCCAGGGCCGCATCGTGGTCTTCGTGGCCCAGGAACTCGCCCAGCTCGACCCGCGCTCCGATCGCGCCAAAAACGCCCGCGAGGCCCGCGACCTGCTCGACGACATTGTTTCACGTGAAACATCGGGGGATGCGGCTGACTAGCACCACGACAATCTCCGGCTTTTTCCTGAAGTTTGCGCCCCAGCGAACACCGTAGCCGACGGGCTTGCGGCTTGTGGCTTGTGGCTCGAGCTTGCCTTTCCCCAAGCCACAAGCCTCAAGCCCCACTTCAGCAACGCAGCGACTACGCCAAGAACTCTCCATCGACCCCAAGAGACCCGAGGACACAAATGAGAATCTTCATAGCCCTGGCCAGCCTGCTCGGCCTCATCGGCGTCGCCGCCGGCGCCTTCGGCGCCCACGCCCTCGAAGCTCGCCTCGACACCGACATGCTCGACGTCTGGGAGACCGCCGCCAAATACCAGATGTACCACGCCCTGGCGCTGATCGCCGCCGGCTGGCTGGTCGGCCAGACCCAATCCGGCTGGGCCACCGCCGCCGGCTGGGCCTTCTTCGCCGGCACGCTCATCTTCTCGGGCACGCTTTATGTGCTCGCCCTCAGCGGCATCAAGTGGCTCGGCGCGATCACGCCCTTGGGCGGCACGGCGCTGATCGTGGGGTGGTTTTGTTGCTTTATGGCGGCGTTGAAGTTGGGGTGAGGATATATTGGACGTGGTCGGTTTGCGAGGCACCCCTCCGACTCGCGCTGTACAACGCGCGAGCCACCTCCCCA